>NZ_JAMQOL010000008.1:0-357117 GCF_023717965.1 Paractinoplanes hotanensis
GGGTTTCCGGGGGCTCGGCCCCCGAAGCAGACAAGCGGAACCACCGCACCGCGGGGTTTCCGGGGGCTCGGCCCCCGAAGCAGACAAGCGGAACCACCGCACCGCGGGGTTTCCGGGGGCTCGGCCCCCGGAGCAGATATGACAAACGCCCCGGTCCGCGCTTTCCGCGGACACGAGGCGACCAAGTTTGTGGAGCTGTGGGGATTTGAACCCCAGACCCCCTCGATGCGAACGAGGTGCGCTACCAGACTGCGCCACAGCCCCTTACCAGCCCTCGGACAGCAGTCCGTGGAACCGCAGCAAGGCTAACAGGTCGCGCGCCGTCGCCGCGAACCGACCCCACTTATGCGGTGTGGTGTCGGCCGCCGGCTTCGTAGGCCCGGCCACGCAGGCCGCCCACCCGGCGGTAGTGGACCGACGGCGCGGCGGCCGGCGGCTCGTCGCGGTCGAGGCCCATGGCCGTACGCCGGGCCGCCTCCCGCTGGGCGGCCAGCTGCTTCTGCTTCTCGCGGCGGTCCCGCGCCCGGCGGGCCTGTTCCCGGCGGACCATCGCCTGCTGGGCCGCCAGCCACGCAGCCTCTCGGGCCTCGACGCGGCGCCGCCGGCGGTCGGCCAGGGCACGGTTGCGCAGGTGTACCAGGTCGAAGGCGAGCAGCATGCCGGTGACCGCGAAGCCGATCCAGAAGCCGGGGCCGACCGCGGCCACGCCGATCAGCTCGATCACGTTGAGCAGCAGCAGGGCGGCGAAGACGCGGCGGCGGCGGACGACTGCCGGGGTGTGCCGCCGTTGGGGCGTGCGGCGGGTCGGGCGGCGGCCCGGCGTCACCAGGCGCAACCGGCGCTGCGGCTTTTCCGGGACTGCCGGGACCGTAACCGTGACCAGGCGTCCGGGGTTGATCGGTCGGCGTCCGGGCACGGTGCGGTGACGGCGCCGGCGCTGTAGCACCCTCGCCGTGGACGACGCCCGCTCCGCGGCGAGCCGCTCGGTGGCGTCGTACCGGCGAACGAGCGCCGGCGCGAGGGCGAGCAGTCCGGCCGCGGCGAGGACGGCGAGGAGCACCGAGGTCGGCACCCTCACCCCTCCCGTCAGCTACGGGCGGTCCGCCATACACGTCTCCGGTAGCGGACCGCAAGACCCAATCTCCCCGAGGCTACGGGCGCGAGCTGCGGAAACACGCTCGACGCGCCGGGCGTGTCGGGCGTAAGGATCAATAGGCACACGCGGGTCAGGCCCGCACGCGCCGCCACCGGGCCATCAGGCCGCCTTCGGCGGCGACCTCCTCGCTGGTCAGGGCATATCCAAGGTGATCACGCCAGGTGCCGTCGATGTGCATGTAGCGCTGGTGGTACGCCTCTTCGCGGAAACCGAGCTTCTCGACCACGCGGCGGGACGGCCTGTTCTCGGGCCGGATGTTGACTTCGATGCGGTGCAGGCCGCCGGGGCCGAAGGCATGGTCGACGGCGAGCGCGAGCGCGGTGGGGATCACGCCCTGGCCGGCGACACGATGGTCGACCCAGTATCCGGCGTACGCGGAACTGAAGGCTCTTCGCACGATGTTGCCGAGGTTGAGGTGGCCAACCAGCCGGTCCTGAAAAAGGACGGCGAACGGCATGCTCTCGCCTCGGCGGGCAGACCGGCGCATGTCCTGGTAGACGTAGCCGTACGCACGGGTCGAGTTCATCTCGGACCAGGGGCCGGGCGGAGCCGATTCCCAGGGGGCGAGCCACTTCTGGTTGGCGATGCGCACGTCGGACCAGGCCCGGCCGTCGCTGCGCTTGTAGGGCCGCAACACCACCGGGCCGTCCGCCAATACGGCGGGCCACCCGGGCGTGGACCCCAGCATCTATCGCCTCCGGTTGAGAAGCAGCACATCCACGGTCGAGCCGGCGGCCGCCGTGGTGACCCGCTCGCCGAGCACCAGCAGTCCGTTGGCCTCGGCCAGGCCGGAGAGAGTGTACGGCCCACCGGCCAGCGGTTGCACCGTATGTCCGCCGCCGCGCCGCTCGGCCACGTGGGCCGGGCGGAATTCGCGCAGCCCGCCGGGGGACGACACGGTCTCGAGCAGATGGGCCTTCACGCTGGGCCGGAACACCGGTTCGGCCCCGGCCAGCAGCTGGATGACCGGGCGGGCCAGCACCTCGAAGCCGATCAACGCGGCACCGGGCTCGCCGGGCAGGCACACGACCGGCACTTCTTCGCCACCGACCGTACCGAAGCCCAGCGTGGCGCCCGGGCAGAGCGCGACGTCGGTGAACTCGACGGCGCCCCGGCCGGGATCGCGGCGGGAGAGCACCCGCCGCAGCATGTCGCCCGGGCCGGTGCCGGTGCCGCCGGTGGTGATGATCAGGTCGGCCCGGAGGGTCTGGTCCTCGAGCAGGCCACGCAGGCCTTCCGGGTCGTCGTCGCAGATGCCGATCCGGTACGCCAGGGCGCCCGCCTCGACCGCGGCCGCGGTGAGCGCGTGCGAGTTGGCGTCGACGACCTGGCCGGGCTGGCTGGGCCGGCCCACGTCGACCAGTTCGTCGCCGGTGGCCACGACCACGACGCGCGGGCTGGGCCGCACCACGACGTGGCCGATGCCCGAGGCGGCGAAGGTGGCCACCATCGGCGGCGTGACGTAGGCCCCGGCCGGCGCCAGCACCTGCCCCGCCGCTATCTCGTCACCGGCACGGCGTACGCCGGAACCCCGCTTCGGCGCGTGCAGGATCTCGACCGCGGCCATGCCCTGGTCGGTCCAGTGCACGGGCACGACCACGTCGGCGCCGATCGGCAGCGGCGCGCCCGCGGCCACCGAGAAACACGTGCCGGGGTTGAGCCGCACCGGCCGCCAGCTGGCCGCGCCGAGGTCGCCCACGACGTTGAGCCGCACCGGCCGGCCGCCCTCGAACCGGCCGAAGGACGGGTGGGATCCCATCCGTCCCGCTCCGGAGAGGTCTTCCCACCGGGCCGCGTACCCGTCGATCGCGGCCTGGTCGAAGGCCGGGAAGGGGTGTGGCGCCAGCACGTCGTTGGCCAGCACGTTGCCGTGGGCCTGGGTCAGGTCGAGGTCGAGCGGAGGCAGCGCCCGTAGCCTGCGCAGCACGCTGCCCAGGTATTCGGCGAGAGGCTTCAGCTCGTTGGCGGCCGCCTCGGCATCGGCCGTGGCCGTCATCCCTTCGCACCGCCGGCGACGAACTCGGCCAGCCAGCTCCGGAACTCCTCGCCCAGGTCGTCCCGCTTGGACGCCAGCATGACGACCGTCTGCAGGTAGCCCAGCGGCATGCCGGTGTCGTAGCGGTGGCCACGGTAGACGATGGCGTGCACCGGGACGCCGTCGGCGAGCAGCTGCGCCATCGCGTCGGTCAGCTGGATCTCGCCGCCGCTGCCGGGCTTGGTGTTCGCGATGGCTTCGAAGATGCTCGCGGGCAGGATGTACCGGCCCAGGACGGCCAGGTTGCTCGGCGCCTCCTCGGGCGACGGCTTCTCGACCAGCCCGGTGACCTTGACGGCGTCGTCGCCGCCCAGGTCGGACGCCTCGACCGACGCGATGCCGTAGCGCGACGTCTCCTCCGGCTTCACCTCGCCGAGGGCGAGCACAATTCCCCCCGTACGGGCCTGGAGGTCGATCATGTCCGGCAGGAGCGGCTTGTCCTCCTCGACGAATTCGTCGCCCAGCAGCACCGCGAACGGCTGGTCGCCGACATGCGAGGCGGCGGTGCCGACCGCGTGGCCGAGGCCCAGCGCCTCACCCTGGCGGACCGTGTAGATGTCGGCCAGCTCGCTGGTGCGCCGGACGGCGGCGAGCCGCTCGAGGTCGCCCTTCTTCTCGAGCCTGTCCTCCACGTCGGGCCGGCGGTCGAAGTGGTCGACCATCGAGGTTTTGCCGCGACCGGTGACCAGTAGGACGTCGGTGATGCCGGCGGCGGCCGCTTCCTCGACGATGTACTGCAGCACGGGCCGGTCGACGACCGGCAGCAGCTCCTTGGGCACGGCCTTGGTGGCCGGCAGGAACCGGGTCGCCAGGCCGGCCGCCGGAATGACGGCCTTCACCGCCCGACGGCCGGACTCGTGCGCGTTCGAGGTCATCAAGGTCACCGCACCTTCGCTCAGTCGTGCCCGTGGTATGCCGCGAGACTATCGGCCACGTCTGCGCTGCGGCGGTCGTGGCCCGCTCGGCACAGCCGTCGTCGCATCAAAATCTCCATCATGATCGCCCGGCGAAACCCCTGACTTCGTCACATCCGCGGGCTCGGCCAACCGATATGTGTCGCGCCCGGCGTTTTTGGCCGCGTACAGCGCCCGGTCAGCCGCCGCGAGCACCTGGAGTGAATTCTCACCGTGCTCCGGGAAGACCGCCACTCCGACGGACACGCTGATCGGCACCTGGACTCCGTCGATCGCCACCGGCTGGGCGCGCACGGCGGCGCCGAGGCGCTCGGCGACGATCGCTCCGCCGTACGCGTCGGTCTCGGGCAGCAGCACCACGAACTCCTCACCGCCCTGACGGAACGCCACGTCGACCTCGCGCAGGCCGACCCGGATGCGCCGCGCGAACTCGCCCAGCACGGCGTCGCCGGCGGCATGCCCGTACGTGTCGTTCACGTCCTTGAAGTGGTCGAGGTCGAGCACCAGCACCGCCAGCATGCGCCCGAAGCGGCTCGCCCGCTCCACCTCCCGGCGCAACGATTCCCGCAGGTAGCGATAGTTCCAGAGACCGGTCAGGGGGTCGGTGAGCGAGAGCCGCTGCGCCTCCTCGTGCAGCCGCACGTTGTGCACCGCGACGCCGGCCTGCCCGGCGAACGTCCGCAGTGTGCTCAGGTCGGAGTCGTCGAAGGTGTCGCCGCCGACCCGGTCGTAGAGGGCCAGCACGCCCAGCGTCTCGGGAAAGGGAGCCGGGTCGCCCGGCTCCTCGGGGACCCCCGGGGCACAGATGGGCACCGCCACATAGGTGAGGCAGGGCGGTTCGGACGCGGCGAGTTCGCCCTGGCCACGGCGGGGTTCCCCGCTCGCGGCGACGGCGCCCAGCACCCCTTCGCCGATCGGCAGGCGCTGCTGGGGCAGCTCGGCCTCGGGGACGTCCCAGCGCCCGGCCAGGCCCACCCCGCACTGCGCGACCAGCTGGCCCGACGGCCGGTCGATCAGCAGCACCAGTCCGGCCCGGGCGCCGGTCGCGGCCAGCGCCGTCCGCAGGATCACCTGCAGGATCCGGTGCAGGTCATGCGTACTGGAAAGGGTCTCGCCGAGGATGGCGAGGTGGCCGCGCAGCTGGTCGCGGCTGGCGGTCAGGGCCTGCACGTAGGCCTGAAGCTCGCGGGTCATCCGGTTGAAGGTCGCGGCCAGGCGGCCCAGCTCGTCGGGGTGCGGGATGGGGACGCGGGTGTCGAGGTCGCCGTCGGCCACGCGGTCGGCGGCCCATGCCAGCTCGCCGAGCGGGCGGGTGGTGGAGTGGGCCAGCCAGCGCGCCACGAGCACGGCAGCCAGGGCAGCGGCCAGAACCACGGCCGGAAGGACCGCGTACAGAAAGATCGGTCTGTGCGGGGGCAGGGTGAGCGTCAAAGCGAGCGGCTGGCCGGGTTGCGGGGTCAGTCGGCGGCGTTCTCCGCTTGGCTGTTTTCCTTCGGGTTGCCCGGGCGCGTTTCCTTCGGGTTGCTCGGGCGCGGTGATGGCGACGTCGGTCCCGGCAGCCGCCTCGAGCCGGGCCAGGAACCCGTCGTCGATGGTTTGAGCTGCGGTGATGGTGAGATCGCCGGTGACCGCTCGGGCGGCGATCACGTCCATGGACCCGCCGGTCGGGGACGCGCAGTCCGGCCAGCCGCCGATGTTCCCAGCGTCCGGGCGTGGGGCCGTCCCGGCGATGCGGATGTCGGTGGCGAGGCCGCGGGCGATGAGCCGGCCCACCACGTCCTGCCTGCTCGCCGCGGGCACCGTCGCCACCGTGTCCGCCGCTGCCTGAAGCTGCCGGCAGGTGGCGGCCATGCTGGTGCGCACCGTGGTGGCGGCATGGTCGAGCCGCTCGGCCGCCCGATCCCGGCTCACCGTGGCGACCGTCATGGCGACAAAAATGGACCCGAGCAGAACCGGACCGAGAACGACCACCAGGAAGGCAGTGGTGAGCCGCCCACGCAGCGTCACGCGTCCTCCCGGCAGTGGCCCTCTTTGGAGCGATGCTGACATAGTGTGCACCGTTTGCCGCTTTTCAAAAGGGGGTGTTGGGTGTCCGATTTAACCCGTGATGCGGAAGGATCTCGATCCGCCAAGATCGCGCTCCGCAACCGTCTCCTCACTTCCCGTCGCTCTCTCACTTCCAACGAGCTAGCCGCGGCGGCCGCACAGGTTCAACGGCAGACCCTTTCCCTCGTACGCCATGAGGGGGCGGCCGTCGTGGCGGCGTACATGCCCATCGGGTCCGAGCCGGGCGGGCCGGGTCTGGTCGAGGCACTCGCTGCGCAGGTCCGCGTGTTGCTGCCCGTCCTGCTCCCCGACGGCGATCTGGACTGGGCCGCGTTCTCCACACTGACGGCCGGGCCGCGAGGGCTGCTCGAACCGGTGGGACCGCGGCTCGGGGTCGCGGCAATCACCACCGCCGACCTGGTCCTGGTTCCCGGGCTGGCCGTGGATCGCGCCGGCCTGCGGATGGGGCGCGGGGGTGGCTCGTACGACCGGGCCCTGTCCCGGCTGCCGGCTTCGGGCGGACCGCTGGTGGTGGCGCTGCTGCACGACGGCGAACTGGTCGAATCGGTGCCGACGGAGCCGCACGACCGCCCGGTTCAGGCGGTAATCACCCCAGCCGGAGGGCTGACCGTTCTGGCCAACCGGTCGGTGTGAGCGCTCAGACGCCGGCCCGAGTGGACGAAATGACCTCCGATGGCGCAACATTGGCACTCGGAGCTGGCGAGTGCCAGCAGCCGACAGATCCGGAGGAGCCGTGCCCACCTACCAGTACGCCTGCACCGAGTGCGGACATCAGCTCGAAGCCGTGCAGTCGTTCTCCGACCCGGCGCTGACCGAGTGCCCGAGCTGCGACGGCAAGCTCCGTAAGGTCTTCAACTCGGTCGGCATCGTCTTCAAGGGCTCGGGCTTCTACCGGAACGACTCCCGCTCCGGCAACGTGAGCGCCGAGAAGTCCGCAGGCACCGAGGCCGCCAAGAAGTCCGACGCGCCGTCCACGTCGTCGAGCGATTCGTCCTCGTCGTCGTCCACCACGCCGTCGACCACGTCGTCCTCGTCCTCGTCGTCGTCCAGCTCCTCGACCTCGTCGTCCTCGAGCTCCGGCAGCAGCACGAAGGCCGCGACCTCGTCCTGACCCACCACGCCACAGACCGCGCCAGGCCTCCGAGCCTGGCGCGGTTCGTCGTGCAGTAGCCACGCCGAGCCCTCCGGGCCTCGCTCACTGGCCGCACAGACACCCACGCCTCGCGCCGACGCCCTGGCTCCCGTTTGTCGAGCGCGACCCGCGGCCGCCGCATGAACGGCGCTCGGCTTCTGCCGTGAGCACTCCGCATCGCCGACGGCTGGGCCGCTTAGCACATTCAGGCCGCGCGAGGCGGTTATCCACAATTGCGCTCTGTCCACAGGCTTGGAGCGAGCCACCTCTGCTTCGGCCTAACGTTCGCCCCGGCGCCGCCAGACCGCGACGCCAGAGCGGAAGGGGCAGACGATGGGCAGATCCAGCACATCCCGGTTGGGCTCCGCCCTGCCCCAGGCGCAGGGATCGCCGAGCCGCGACGGCGGCGAAGGACGCCTCGATCCTGTGCGCTGGCGCCCGCCGGCCCGTGGCCTGCTGCTACGCCTCGCAGCGGTCGCGATCCTGCTGGGCACCGCCGCTCTGGTGTCGTGGTCACCCCCACCAACCTGCGACCCACCGGTCTACACGGTTCCCGCGGCGGGCTCCGCTCCACCGTCCACCCCGCCCGGCGCGCAGTCCGTCCCCACCGGCAGCATGGGTGTCCCCGTCCGCCTTACCGACCCCGCCGCGTTGGCGCTCGTAGAGCCCGGCAACCGGGTCGACCTGCTACGCCTCGACGAGGCCGACGGCAGCACCACCCAGGTCGCCGCGTCCGCCCTGGTCCTCCAGGTGACATCCCCCGACGACCCCACCACCGGTGGCCTGCTGCTGGCCCTCTCCCCCACCGAGGCCCAGCGCGCCGTTGCCACCCGCGGCCAAAGCTTCACCGTCCTGATCCGCCCAACTTGACCCACCACAGACCCGACGAGTCAATCTCAGCCCCAACGGCAGGTCAGCGCCCCACAACGCCGAGCCGGCCGCCCCAGCGCAGACAGGGCGAATCAGCAAGCCGCCGCAATTACCGACGCCGCGGTTCACCAGCGCCGTGGCGGATCACCAGTGCGGCGGGCGATCCTCCAGGAGGCGCTCGTCGTTTTCGTAGGAGCGCTCACCCCAGCCGCGCTCGGTGTCGTCGCGGGTCTGGTCGGGCAGCACGACCGCCTCTTCCGAATCGAAGTCAACCTCGCGCTCGGCGTCGTTGTCCCGCTCGGGCTCATCCAGGATGTCCACGTCCAAGAGCCTAGGCCCGCGCCGCTGCCGAAGTCTTCCCCCTGCGGCTGTACCGTCGGTGAACGTGACCACCCCCACCGGCGTCCCGGACGACGCGTACTGGCAGCGACCGGACCCGAACTCCGCCGCGCCCGCCGGGGAGCCGGAAAAGCCCACCCCGCAGCACGCCCCCACCTACCCGGGCCCGCCGCGCACCCCGCCACCATCCGCCAACTGGCGCCCGCCCACGATCGCCAGCCCACCCCCGCCGCGCAGCATGCCCACGCAGGACATGGATGCCCTCGACGACTCCGAGGGCTCGGCTCGCACGGTCACCTACGGCGTGGGCCTGGTCGCCGGCGCCATCGCTCTGATCCTGCTCTGCCTGCTCTGCGCGCGCTTCCTCTTCTGACCCGCACCCCAGTACCCGCAGCCGTTGTCCCGCCCCTCGGATCTCAACGACGAACCTTGGCGCCAGAACGACGAACGCCCCGGAGGGCTGAGCCCCGGGGCGGACGAAGAGCCGGATACGCCGGCGCGATGGCTCTAGTAGCTGCCCCAGACGGCGGTCGCTCCGGAGTCGCCGGTCTGGAAGACGAAGTAGCCCGAGAGCGCGGCCAGGACGATCAGGGCGACGGCGCCGCCGAGTTCGCCCGGCAATGGGAGGCGGGTGCTGCCCCGGCGCCACGTCAGGGCCACCATCACGAGGCTCACCACGCCCAAGCCGAGCGTGAGCCAGGCCGTCAGCTGGCCGTAGCCCATGTGGTCGTCGAGAATCTCCTTGCCGGGCCCGCTCAGCCCCTGGTCGAGCAGGCGGTTGTAGAGCTGCGTCCCCGAGGCCATCGCGACGAGGGCCGACGCCGGCGCGACGATCGCCAGCAGTCCGAGCGCCCAGCCCATCCGGGGCCGCCAGCGGGGAACCAGCGCGTAGACCACCGCCCCCAGCGCTAGCAGCGGGACGAAGACGACCGCCGCGTGCAGCACGAGCACGTGCACCGGCAGGCCGTTGATCTGGTCGAACACGACGCCTCCTCATGAACTGGTGGGCCGCCAGCTTAGAAGTATCTGACGACGCAAGCATTGCCTCGTCTCCGCTTACGCCCATCGGCCGGTCCAGGTTCACCGGTTCAGCCGATCTTGACCAACTAGTGCTCGACGCGGCTCTCAGATGATCGAGCGGTTGGGGTTTGCGGCGAAGCATGTTGTCATTGAGCAATGTCCACCGGCGAGAACCTGCTGCGCGAGCACGGCCTGCGGGTCACCAAGCCGCGCCTCGCCGTGCTCGAGATCCTCGCCGAGGGCGGTCACCTGGAAGTCGACGAGATCGCCCGCCGGGCCCGCACCCGGCTCGACTCGGTCTCGACCCAGGCGGTGTACGACGTGCTGGGCGCCCTCTCCCGCGCCGGACTGGCCCGGCGCTTGGAGCCCGCCGGCAGCCCCGCCCGCTACGAGGCCCGAGCGGGCGACAACCACCACCACATCGTCTGCCGGGGCTGCGGCGAGATAGCCGACGTCGACTGCTCGGTGGGCGAGCGCCCCTGCCTCACACCCACTTCCGCCCACGGCTTCGAGCTGGACGAGGCCGAAGTGACGTTCTGGGGCCTGTGCCCCGCCTGCCAGAAACGCCGAGCCACAGACTCAGCCTGACGAAGCGGAGCCGGCAAGCGCCGCCGCGGAGTCGACCCGACGAGGCCGAGCCGAATTTGAAACTGAACGAGTTCAACTTTGGGCGCCGGGCGTGGCACTGTGGAAGGCATGAGTGTTGACGTCGGGTTGTTCGGACCGGAGTCGGTCACCTGGAAGCTGCACCGGGAACCCATCCTGCTGATCGGCGGCCTCCGCTCCCTGTATCTGCAGGCCCTGCATCCGCGGGCGGTGGCCGGCGTGGCGCAGAACTCGGGATACCGCGCCGACCCGTGGGGCCGGCTCAACCGCACCTCGGAGTACGTCGGCACGGTCATCTACGGCACCACCGAAGAGGTCGAGCGGGCCGCCGGCCGACTGCGCCGCCTGCATTCGCGCATGACCGCGACCGACCCGCGCACGGGCGAGACCTTCCGCATCGACGAACCCGACCTGCTGCGCTGGGTTCACGTGGCCGAGGTCGAGTCGTTCCTGACCACAGCGACCCGGGCCGGCCTGAAGCTGACCCCGGACGAGGTCGACCGGTATTACACCGAGCAGCTGAAGGCGGCCGAACTGGTCGGCCTGGACCCGTCGACGGTGCCCGCCACGGCCGCCGAGATCGATGCCTACTACGAGGCCATGCGTCCCGAGTTGTCTCTCACCAGGGACGGCGCGGAGACGGCCGCCTTCCTGACCGTGCCCCCGGTGCCCGACTTCTTCGGCAACCGGGCTCTGCGCCTGGGCCTCACTCTGGGCCCGGCCCGCTGGGCCTATCTGGGAATCGCCGGCACCGCGATCGGTCTGCTGCCGCCGTGGGCCCGGCGGCTCTACGGCGGGCTCGGCTGGGCGACCACGGATGTCAGCGCCGACCTCTCGGTGCGGGGCCTGCGCCTGCTGCTGGCCGGGGTGCTCAACACGCTGCCGAGCAGGTATCGCACCGCCCCGATGCGCCAGGCCGCCCTCGACCGGGCCAACCTGACCGACGCTTAGGGCTTATCTGGTGGATCACGTGGCAGCGAGGCGAGGTCCAGGTCGTGGCTGACGTCGGCCGCAGGGCGGTCCGATACCGGTGTTGTATCGGGCCGTTCTGTGGACGCCGTCAGGCGCGGGCTGGGCCACGCCTCAGCCCCGCGTGATCCACCAGATAAGCCCCAAGCCCTGCGGCTCGGGTGCGAGCGGATCAGGCGGTCGGGGTCAGGTGTTCCACGGCCGTCCACGGGTCTTTGGCGGGGACCTCCTGGCCGGCCGGGCAGGTCTTGCGGAAGTCGCACCAGGCGCACAGCGCGCCGGGGTTGGTGGGGAACTCGGCGTCGGGATCGGCCCCGGCGGCCACGGCCTTTTCGGCGGCCATGATGTCGCGTGCCGTGTCCTCAGCCCGGCGGACCTGGCGGGCCAGCGACTCTTCGGTGTGCTCGTGGGTGACGACCGTGGCCGTCGGCAGGTGGTGCAGCTCGACCCGGTAGCTCGGCCGGCGGAAGACACGCTGGGCCGCGTACGCGTAAAGGGCCAGCGCCTGCGAACCGCGGGCGTCATCGGCATCGAGGCCGGAGCGGCCGGTCTTGTAATCGACGATCACCGCCTCGGGACCGTCGGGGCCGCGCCGGGAGTCGATGCGGTCGGCCCGGCCGTTGAAGGCCAGCACGGCCGTCTTGGTGGCCACCACCCGTTCGACGCCGAGCGGCTCGTCGGCCGGGTCGAGGCCGTTCACATAGGTCTCGAGCCAGCGCAACGCCGCGCGGTAGGCCGTGCGCTCCTGGTCGACGTCGCGGTAACCCTCGCGTACCCAGGTGGCCTTGAGCAGCCGGGGCAGAGCCTCGGGCTCGCGGCTGTCGGCGGACAGGCCGTACCAGTTCTTGAGGGCGGTATGGACGCTCGCGCCCAGCGAGTTGTGCGCCCACGGCGGACCCTTGGCCGGGGTGGGCCGGTCGACGTAGGAGTAGCGGTAGCGCCGGGCGCAGTCGGCGAACGCCCCGAGCTTGCTCGGCGTGCACACGAAGAGCCGCTCGGGCATGCCGGCGAAGCCGAGTTGCTCGGGAACCGCGCTGCGGGGTCTGGTGGAGGGCACGGCACAATCCTGCCAGCCGGGTACGACAGAACTCCCGTCAGCCCTTGGCGATGTAAAGCTGGACGAAGGCGTCGATGGCGTCCGCGATCAGCTGGACGGCGATGGCCGCCAGCAGCAGACCGGCGATGCGCGTGAGCACCTCGATGCCGGCCGGCCGCAGCAGCTTGACGATGCCCCCCGAGAAGCGCAGCACCAGCCACACAGTGAGCATGACCAGCAGAATCCCGATGCCGATGACCAGATACTCGTCGAGACCCTCGGCCCGGCGCACGAAGAGCATGGTGGCCACGATCGCGCCCGGTCCGGCCAGCAGGGGCGTGCCGATCGGCACCAGGGCGACGTTGCTGGTGCCGCCCTGTTCCGACGGCTCGTCCGCCTTGCCGGTGAGCAGCTGCAGCGCGACCAGAATGAGCAGCAGACCGCCCGCGCCCTGCAACGCCGGCAGCTCCACGTGCAGGTAGTCGAGCAGAGTCTGCCCGGCCACGGCGAAGCCGACGATCACCCCGAGCGCGAGCAGCACCGCCTGGGTGCCCGCCCTCATCCGGGCACGCCCGTCCATCGACCCGGTCAGCGCGAGGAAGACCGGAACCATGCCGGGTGGGTCGACGATCACCAGCAAGGTCACGAAGACTTCGCCGAGCAGCTTCAGATTCACCCGACCACGGTAGGTGGCGGACCGCCTCGACGCAGTTCGATGCGGCCGGCGTCACCCCAGCACGGGCACGCCGGTCGCGGCCGAGACGATCTTCTCGTACGCCTCGGGATCGGTCAGATAGTCGCCGAGCTGCACCGTCTTGTGCGTGCCGTGAAAGTCGGACGAGCCGGTGACCACGAGCCCGAGATCGCCGGCGAGCGCGCGAACGTGGGCCCGTTCGGCCGGTGAATGGTCCTCGTGGTCGGCTTCGAGCCCGAACAACCCGGCGTCCGCCAGCTCGATGATCAGCTCGTCGGGCACGACCCGCCCCCGCACCGTCGCCCTCGGGTGGGCAAAAACGGTCACCCCGCCCGCGGCCCGCACGGCTCGCACAGCCTCGAAGACATCAAGGTCCGATTTCGGTACGAAGTAACGAGCACCCAGCCACCGCGAAGCGAACGCCTCGCTGGTCGTCCGCACCAGCCCGGCCCGGATCAGCGCCTGGGCGATGTGCGGCCGCCCGACCGACCCGCCGGCGGCATAGCCGTACACCTCGTCCCAGGTGATCGGCACCCCGTCCGCGCTCAGCTTCCGGACGATCTTTTCGGCGCGCTGCTCGCGGTCGTTGCGCAGCCGGGCCAGGTCAGCGGCCAGGCGCGGCTCGGCCGGGTCGAACAGGTACGCCAGCATGTGCAGCGCGATCGGCCAGTCCTCAGCGCCCAGCCAACGGCAGGACAGCTCGGCCCCGCGTACCAGTCGCAGCCCTTCGGGACAAGCCTCGGCGGCCGCCTGCCACCCGCCGGTGGTGTCGTGGTCGGTGATCGCCATGACGTCGAGCCCGGCCGCCGCACCGGCACGAACCAGCTCGGCGGGGGTGAGCGTGCCGTCGCTGGCCGTGGAGTGGCAGTGCAGGTCGATTCGGGTCACCGCAAAACGCTACCGGCCCCGCGCCGCAAGCGGCCGCATCCCCGGCACGATCCCTTCATCACAGCCCGCCCGCGCGGAGTGGCAACCCGCCCCCGTACGCGATCAAGCGTCGTCGCCGTCGGTGTCCTTGCCCAGACGGGCCTCGACCGCCTGCGGCTCGTACATCTCCTCGACCACCCGCAGGTAGAGCTCGTTGGGGTTGGGAAGGTGCTTGACCTCGCGGAGGGCCTGATCCTGACCCGCGGACTCGAGCACGAACGTGCCGTAGCTCAGCAGGCGGCCCAGCGCGGACTGTTCGTACTTCATGTCGGTGACCCGGAGCAGCGGCATCATGGCCACCCGGCGGGTGATGATGCCGTTGACGACCATGACCCGCTTGTTGGTCAGGATGAAGCGGTCGAAATACCAGTCGAACACTTTCCAGGCGACCCAGCTGATCACCGCGAGCCAGATCAGCACGGCCACCGTGACCAGGCCGTTGATGTTCTGGCGGGTCAGGAAGCCGGCCAGGTAGCCCAGGGCGAGCGTGGCGCCGGCGCCGATGCCGAGTGGGGTGGAGAGGTGGATCCAGTGCCTCTTCCACTCGCCGCGGTAGCGCTCGGTCGGGAAGAGATAGCGGGCGACCAGTGTGGTCGGTTCGTCCTCGAGGGGCAGCACGCGACGGGGGCCGCCACCGCCCTCGGGACCCAGACCCTCGAGCTCCTCCTCGGTGAAGACGGGCGCTTCGTACTCGTCGCCGACGTCATCGTCGCGATAAGCCGTGCTGCGCGCGTAACCGGCGCTTTCGGAGTAGCCGGCGTCGGGCGAGTAGCCCGCATCGGGTGAGAAGCCGGGACCGTCCGAATAGGCGCCGCCACGGCGGCGCGCGTATTCGGGGTCCTCATCGAACGCCGGGTCGGTGAACCCGAAATTCTCGTCGTCGTCCCGAGGACGACCGGCGCCCTCGCCTCGAGGCTCGTGCGGCTCAGCTGGACCACCCATGTGGTGATGCTAAGCGACCAGGTTCGTGAAGAACGTGCCGAAGCCCCGGGCAATATCGGCGATCGTGCCCCCGAGGGACTCGAAAACCGATGCCGCCGAGTTGGGGTTGAAGGCGATGAAAAAGATCAAGAACGCGATACCAAGCCAGGTCAGAACCTTCTTGATCATGGCGGGCCTTCTCCTGTGGGTGCGGGTGACGGTCAGCGCCGCGGCAGTACTGACGGTATCAGCTTCGTAGCTCCGTGTGAACAATGTGGCCGAAAAGCCGATTCCATATCCGCAGGTCAAGGGCCAACTTGACTGGCCTTGCCCTGCAGGTACGGCGACGGCGCTCCGTACACCAGCTCGGACGGAACCCCCTCACAGAGGTCGTGCAGGACGACGTGCTCCGCGAGGAAGTAGCCCGCGCTTGCCGGCCACGCTACCGCATAGAGCCACATTCCTTTCGCCTCACTCACGTACGCGCTTCGATCTTCCGGCGACTTGACACACCACAGTGGAGTGGGATGTCCGCCGGCTCGGATCTTGGCGTGTGGTCCAGGGTGTCCGTTCCCTGCGGCGAGGGCCTCGGCAATGAGGTGACCTGGGTCGATGCTCGGAATACCGCCGAATCTGGTGCCCAGCCCGACGCCCGGTTGCTCGGCGATCAGCACGACGTCGGCCGGGCCACCGCCGAGCGGATCGGGGCCGCTGCAGGCGAGCGCGGTGGCGCGCACGCCCGTACGGTCGTCGCCCGCCCAGCCCACGCCGGTGACCATCCAACCGGGGGGCAACGGCCATGGACACCAGAACGGGGTCTTCTCGGCCGAGCCGGCCTGCCGGCGCAACATGCTGTCGATGATGTCGGTGTTGATGTGCTCCGCCACGTGGAAGGGCGGGACCTCACCACAGTTGTCGCAGCGCCAGTCCGTGTGCATCAGGTCGGGCTTGCGCACCTGTGCACCGCATCTGGGGCAACTCACTGTGACACCCACGCCTCCTACCGTGCGGCCCACGGCAGGCCGCGTCAAGCGGATCCGCAGAACCCGGGCCCATCAGCGAGATTCACCCGGGCGGGGGTCCCGCGTGCGCGCGAATCCAGGCGTGCATGGCGATGCCGCTGGCGACCCCGGCGTTGATCGAGCGGGTCGAGCCGTACTGGGCGATCGAGAACAGTTCGGCACAGGCCACACGGGCCGGCTCCGACAGGCCTGGACCCTCCTGGCCGAAGAGCAGGACGCAGCGCCTCGGAAGGGTGACGGTCTCCATCGGCCGCGAGCCCGGCAGGTTGTCGATGCCGATCACCGGCAGGTCCGCCTCGGCCGCCCAGGCGACGAACTCTTCGATGGTGGGGTGGTGGCGGACGTGCTGGTAACGGTCGGTGACCATGGCGCCGCGCCGGTTCCACCGCCGCAGCCCGACGATGTGCACCTCGGCGGCGAGAAAGGCGTTGGCGTTGCGCACCACTGTGCCGATGTTGAAGTCGTGCTGCCAGTTCTCGATGGCCACATGGAAGTCGTGCCGGCGAGTGTCCAGATCGGCGACGACGGCCTCGCGGCGCCAGTAGCGGTAACGGTCGACGACATTGCGCCGATCGCCGGCGGCCAGCAGCTCAGGGTCGTAGCGGGGGTCGTCGGGCCGGTCGCCCGCCCAGGGGCCCAATCCGACCTCGGCGGACTCGTCCTCGGCGGCAATCATGGGCGGTTACGCTACCCAACCGGGCGCACCGGGCGCGGAATCGGGTGGAGACGCAATGAGCGGCGGGGCCCTCCCCGGCACCCGCCGCCCACGCTTTGATACGGCAGAGTCTGCCTTACCCTGCGTATCGATGTGAAGGAAACTCGCTTGTGACACGGATCACATTTAACAATCCTTCCTATTACGTACGGCGATCGTGATCTCCGAGGTCAGCGGCGTGAACGGGCGATCATTCACGCCATGTCCGGAGCACCAACCGCAAAACGGGCGTCACAACTTGACTCGTAACGTTGAGCGCTCTCTTCACTAATCGTTACGATGAGTTGCCCAAACCCCACACCCCGTCCCGATTGGTGCTCCAGACCACGTGTCGTCCGGGCTCGCATCGGGAATGGCAGGCATGAAGGATGGGTTTCACCGCACGAATGCCAAATTCCCGTGGACGGAGACATCATGGCGACGACTGCGCTGACCGCTGAGAACTTCGACGAGGTCACCGGCAAGGACGGCATCGTCCTGGTCGACTTCTGGGCGAGCTGGTGCGGGCCGTGCGTCCGCTTCGCTCCGACCTACGAGCGGTCTTCCGAGAAGCACACCGACATCACCTTCGGCAAGGTCGACACCGAGGCCGAGCAGGCGCTCGCCGCGAAGTTCGACATCCGCTCGATCCCCACGATCATGGCGATCCGCGACGGCGTGATCGTCTTCTCCCAGCCGGGCGCTCTTCCCGAGTCCGCCCTGGAGAACCTGATCGAGCAGGTCGAGAAGCTGGACATGGACGACGTCCGTCAGCAGCTGGCCGCCCACAGCCACTGACCGCGCCCGTCATCCCTCGTCAGGCCCGCGAACCGGTTCGGTTCGCGGGCCTTCTCGTGCCCGCGGCGCGGCACCGGCGACACGCGGGAAGCTGACTGGACAAGCGGCTCGAACATGTGTTCGAATCCCTGCCATGCGATGGTCCAACCTGTCGGCCCCGACCGACGGCGACTCGCTCCTCGACAGGGCAGCGCCGGCGGCACCACCCCTGCCGTTGGCGCTGCCCGGCGCCGCTGTCCGCACGTTCGACACGCCCGGCTTCGCCGGCATGACGTTCTACGAGATCCAGGCCAAGAGCCTGATCAACCGTGTGCCCGGCGCGTCCCGCGTGCCCTTCGAGTGGACGATCAATCCCTATCGGGGCTGCTCCCACGCCTGCGCCTACTGCCTCTCCGGTGACACGCCGATCCTGCTCCCCGACGGCGCCACCCGGCGGCTGGCCGACCTGCGCCCGGGTGACGCGGTCATGGGCACGATGGGCGCCGGCTCCACCCGCCGCTACGTCCCCACCACGGTGCTCGACCACTGGTCGACCACGAAGGCCGCCTTCCGCGTCACCCTGGCCGACGGCACGCGCCTGGTGTCCAGCGGCGACCACCGGTTCCTCACCGACCGCGGCTGGCGGCACGTCAGCCCGGCCGAGGCCCACCAGCCCGCGCTGGCCGTGGGCGACCTGATGTTCGGGGTCGGCCACTTCGCCGAGCCGCCGAAAGAGTCGCCCGACTATCAGGCCGGCTTCCTCTGCGGGCTGGTCCGGGGCGACGCCGGCCTCATGCGCGGCGAGGCGTTCCGTGGTGACACCGCCGACGGGCCGGCCCGCACCGGCGACGCCTGGGCGCGCGCCGACGGCTACCTGCATGACGTTCCCCTCCAGGAGGCCCTGCGCTGGCCCGAGCTGCCCACTTCCGACTGGTACAGGGGCTTCCTGGCCGGCGCGTTCGGCTCGGTCGGCCGGGCCGACCGGCTGGCGGTCAGCTTCACCGGCCCCGACCGGCTCTTCCTGGCGCGGGTGACCGAGGCGCTCACCCACCTCGGCCTGCCCAGCCGCACCCCGGTGCGGGTGCGCGGCAGCGGGGGCACGGGCACGGGCACGGTCGAGATCGATCGCGACCTGTGGGCGGCTCTACGCTTCCGGCACCTCACCGGCGTCGTAGGGGCTCCGCTCGACGCTTCCGGGGTCGGCGTGCGCGCCGGGCGGCAGCTGGCTGTGGTCGACATCGAGGATCTCGGCCTCACCCTGCCGCTGTTCGACATCTCCACCGGCACGGGCGACTTCATCGCCGACGGCGTGGTCAGCCACAACTGCTTCGCCCGCCACACGCACAGCTACCTCGACCTCGACACCGGCCACGACTTCGACAGCAAGATCGTCGTCAAGGTCAACGCGGGCGAGCTGATCCGCCGTGAGCTGGCGGCCCCGCGGTGGTCCGGCGCGCCGATCGCCATGGGCACCAATGTCGACGTCTACCAGCGCGCCGAGGGCCGCTACCGGTTGATGCCCGAGATCCTGGCCGCCCTGCGTGACCACGCCAATCCGTTTTCGATCCTCACCAAGGGCACGCTGATTCTGCGCGACCTCGATCTGCTCACCCAGGCGGCCGAGGTCACCCGGGTCGGGCTCTCGTTCTCGGTCGGCTTCGTCGACGAGCAGGTCTGGCGGGCGGTCGAATCCGGCACCCCCAGCCCGCGCCGCCGGCTCGACGCGGTGCGCCGGCTCACCGACGCCGGTTTCGAGGTCAGCGTGCTGATGGCGCCGATCCTGCCCGGCCTCACCGACTCCGACGAGTCGATCGATCAGACGGTCGCGGCCATCGCGGCGGCCGGCGCCACCAGCGTGACCCCGCTTCCGCTGCACCTGCGCCCCGGCGCGCGGGAATGGTATGCGGCCTGGCTGACGAGCACCCGCCCCGAGCTGGCGCCGCGCTACCGCGAGCTGTACGGCAACGGGTCCTACGCGCCACAGGCCTACCAGCGTGAGGTCACCGCCCGGGTGCGCATGGCGGCCCGGCGACACGGCCTGCACCGCGCCGGGCCCGGCGAGGCCCGGGCGATCGATCCGGTGCCCGAAACCAGTCCGGAGGTGCGGGACGACCGGCAACTGACCTTGCTGTGACTACAGTCGATCGCATGAGGGATGCACAGCAGATCCTGGCCGAGGCGAACGTCATCGCCGTGGTCGGCGCGTCACGCGACCCGTTCAAGCCGGCCCACACGGTTCCGCTCCAGATGCTGCGGCACGGCTGGCGGATCATTCCGGTCAACCCGTTCGTCGACGAGGTCTTCGGGGTCAGGACGGTCCCGACGCTGGCCGACCTCGACGAGCCGGTCGACCTGGTCAACGTGTTCCGGCCCGCGCACGACGCGATCGAGGTGGTGCGGCAGGCGGTCGCGATCAAGGCGCCGGCGGTGTGGCTGCAGAGCGGCATCGTCTCGGCCGAGGCACGGCAGATCGCCGAGGAGGCCGGCCTCGACTACGTCGAAGACCGTTGCCTGGCCGTCGAGCGGGCCGTGGGCAGCCTGACGAAGCTGGCCTGAGAGCGGCGCCAGATCGGGCGGCGTCTGTCTCATTGCCGTCGCAACCTGCGGACACGTCCACCTATCGTGTTCTCTTCGGCGCCTCGGCTAGTACGGTGCCCGGGGAACGAGGAGGACTTGATGACTTACCCACCCGGCGGCACGCCGGATCCATATCAGCCGCAGCAGCCGTACGGGCAACAGCAGCCGCCGCCGTACGACCCGACCACGCCGTACTCGCCCGAGCCGTCCAGCGGGCAGCCGTACGGTTCGCAACCGTCCAGCGGGCAGCCTTACGGCCAGCCCTACGGTGCGCCGTCCAGCGGGCAGCCTTACGGCCAGCCGCCGCCGGCTTTCGGGCAGGACGCGTACAAGCAGCCGTACGGGCAGCCGGGCTACGGCCAGCCTTACGCGCCGGTCGCGACGACCAACACCATGGCGATCCTGGCCCTGGTGTTCGCGTTCGTCTTTCCGCCCGCCGGGATCGTCATGGGCCACGTCGCCAAGAAGCAGATCCGGCAGACCCACGAGCAGGGCGACGGCCTGGCCACCGCCGGTCTGTGGCTCAGCTACATCTTCACCAGCATCTACGTGCTGATCTGCGCCTTGTACGTGGTCATCGGCGTCATCGCCGTCGGCGCGTCCAGCACCAGCCCGTAACCAGCACGCGGCGCCGGTCGGCCGGTCACCTGGCCGACCGCGCGACAAACCACGCGCCGAGTGCCCGAGCGGTTCGGCCGGCTGGCCGAACCGCTCACCCTCGGGGTAGGCGGCGCCGGGCTCAGCGGAACTCGGCCTCGCGGACGCTGTTGCCGCCGTCGACCACCAGCATCTGACCGGTGATGTAGGAGGCGGCGGGCGAGCAGAGGAAGGCGATCGCGGCGGCCACCTCGTCGGGGGTGCCGGGGCGGCCGATCGGGGTGCCCAGACCCTGCTTGATCTCGGTCACCGTGGAGGCGGCCGTGTAGATCGTGCCGGGCGCCACGCAGTTGACGTTGACGCCGTCGGCCACCAGCTCCATGGCCAGCGCGCGGGTCAGGCCGACGACGCCGGCCTTGGCCGCCGCGTACGCCGCCTCGGTCGGAAGGGCGTTGACCGGGCCGGCCGTGGCCGACAGGTTGACGATGCGACCCCACCCCTGCTCGGCCATGCCACCCTGGAAGGCGCGGCTGCACAGGAACGCCGTACTCAGGTTCCGGTCGATCTCGGACTTCCACTCGTCGTACGTGAGCTGGGCGACCGGCCGCAGGATCTCGGGGTTGGCCCGGCTCGTCAGGCCGGCGTTGTTGACCAGCACCTCGACGTCACCGAGCTGGTCGGAGATGGCGTCGGCGAGGGCGCCCACCTCGGCCTCGTCGGTGAGGTCGGCGACGAAACCGGTGACGCTCAGCTCCGCCGCCCGTTCGTGAATGCGCCGGGTGGTCGACACGATCGCCACCCGCGCGCCGAGGTCGCGCAAACGGCGCGCCGTCGCATAACCGATCCCGTCCGGACTGCCAGCCCCCGTGACCAGGGCAACCTTGCCGTCCAGCCGCAACGTGACCGGCGCTTCCTGCGCCTCCGCAGCCTCCACCTGGACCCTCCACCTCTCCGACGACCTCCGGCCCGGATGCCGACGTTCGCTGCGGCGGTCCTTCCCCGGTACGCGAGACCGGGCGGACATCGCAGCCGGCGTGGCGCAGGCCCCGGGCCATCCTCTCAGTCCGTTTCCACCCGGGCAGCGCCAGGGACGCCATTCCTGCCTTCACTCACGGTTCCGCCCGAAGAGCCGACCCCGCCGGCGGCGTCGCGGAACGGGGCGGATCAGTCGTTGCGCGGGGTGGCGGTCGGGTTGGTCAGGGGGCGGACCGGAGCCTCCTGGAGGAAGAGCAACGGGGCCTCGGGGCCGTAGCGGGCAGGGATCTCGGTGCGCGCCTTGGCCAGGTCCTGCGTGCCGATCTCGACGCCGGCGCCGTCGTGGCGGGCGCCGACCGAGACGATGCGGATGCCGTTGTGGGTCCAGTAGGCGAGGTCGGCCAGCACCCGGTCGTGCCAGACCGCGAGGTCGACGGCCGAGTACGGGGCGTCGCGCACGATGATGCACGTGTCCTGGGCCGCCCGGCGAATGAACTCGTCGAAGGCCGCCGACGGGACGCGGTGGACGATCGCGCGGGTGTTCTCCTGATCGACTTCGAGGCCGGCGAAGCTGGCGCCGAACTCGGCGCGGCCGGCAGTGTCGATGCGGTCCATGGCTGCCTGGAGCTTGGCCGGCGTCACCGGCATGGCCACGCCGGCGACGGCCATCTGCTCGGGCAGGCGCAGGAACTCGCAGCCGGCGGTGCTCCAGCCGCCGGTCAGGCCGGGGCCGTCGGCGGGCTGCTCGCCGGCCGAGTCGGCGCAGCCGCCGATCACGAGGACCGCCGCCAGCACGGCGAGACAGCCGATCCGGAATCGAGACCTGTACATCGCATTCCCCCTCTCTACCCGGCACCGGCTTCTGCCGCCAGGCGCGCGCCCCGCTGGCTCAACGACCGAAAGCCCCGAACCGCGCAAATGGGAAGGGCTCAGTCGGGCAGGGCGGGGTCGACCGCGGGACGTGCGGCCCGGGCGGCACCGAGGATGAAGACCACGACGCCGGCCAGCAGCAGAGCCAGGCCGGGCAGGGCGGCCAGCCGGGGCTCCTGACCCAGCCACAGCCAGGCCAGCAGGGCCGCGCCGGGCACCTCGAGCAGGATCAGGACGCTGATCGTGGTGGCCGACGTCTGCTGGAGGGCGTAGCTGAACATCGAGTGGCCCAGCAGCTGGGCGCCCACGACCAGGGCCAGGATGGCGGCCCACGTGTGGTCGTCGTAGCCGGTCAGGTCGAGGCCGGCCGTCAGGCACACCACCAGCAGGATCACCGCGCAGGTGGTGTAGCAGATCCAGGTGTAGGTGGTCGTGCGCAGCTCCACCCGCGCCCGCTCGCCGAGCGCGGTGTAGACCGCGGCGAACACGCCGCCGAGCAGGGCCAGAACGTCGGCGAACACGGCCTGCGGGGAGACGCCGATGTCCGCGCCGGTAGCCCAGGCGGCGCCGGCCACGGCCAAGGCGATGCCGATCCAACCGGCAGTCGACGGACGCCGGCCCTGGGCGGCCGCGATCAGGCCCTGCCACACCGGCTGGGTCGCGACCAGCGCGGCCGCCGTCGCCACCGACCCGAGCTGGACGCTGGGCATCCACGTGGCGAAGTGGGCGGCCAGGGCCACACCGGCCAGCACGCCGAAGACCTTCGCCCGGCGGGAGGCCCCGGCGATCTCGGCGCGCCGGGGCCCGTACGTGATGGGGGTGAGGGCCAAGGCGGCCAGCGCGTTGCGCCAGAACGCGATGGCCAGGGCCGGAGCGGCCGCGAAGACGATCAGCGGTGCCGACGAGGAGACGGCGAGGACGGCGACCAGCAGCGCCAGGACGGTTGACAAACGAGCCGATGAGCGCTCATTCATCCCTGGCAGTCGCTTCTTGCGGACTGGTACGCCACAGTTTGCGAACCCCTATTGAACGGAAAGTGATGCTGTCGTTACAGTCACCGAGGTTTCCCGCCCCTTTCACCCCCCTCTATGCCCTGGGAGGCGTTTCGCCGTGCCCGCATACCGTGCGGTCGTGTTCGATTTCTTCGGCACGTTGACCCGATCTGTCCAGCGTGGCCCCCAGCATGCGGAAATCGCGCGATCTCTCGGCGCCGATCCCGAGGCGGTCAACGGTGTGCTCGACCGCACGTTCCGCGCCCGTGCCCGGGGCCGCTACGGATCCGCCGAGGCCACCCTACGGTTCGTGATCGAACAGGCCGGTGGTCGCCCCCGCACCGAGCAGTTGCGGGCGGGCGTCCCGGCCCGGGTCGACGCGCTCAAGGCCGACACCCGGCTCCGCGACGACGCGGTGAGCGCACTCGACGCAATCAAGCGCCGGGGCCTGGCCACCGCGCTGATCAGCGACTGCACGCACGAGTTGCCCGCGTTCCTGCCCAGCCTGCCGGTCGCGCCGCTGCTCGACACCACGGTCTTCTCCGTACGCCTCGGCTTCTGCAAACCCGATCCCCGCATCTACCTCGCCGCGTGCGAGCGGCTCGGCGTGGTTCCGGAAGACTGCCTCTACGTGGGCGACGGCGGCAGCCACGAGCTGACCGGCGCCGCCGCCGTGGGCATGACCCCGGTCCGGCTGGCCGCTCCCGACCTGGCCAACCATCTGGTCTTCGACGCCGACACCAACTTCGCCGGGCGTACGGTCCGCTCACTGACCGAACTGGTCGGGCTGGTCGACCGCTCCCGGATCGCCGGCACCCACCAGCGCGCGGCCGCCTGACCGCCTCCTCACCGCGGCCACAGTCGCCTCACCGACGCCGCGTCGTGCGAGGATGGCGCGGTGACTTCCGCGGTGCTCGAAGAGGCGCTCAAGAAGGCCGCGCTGGCCTGGATCGCCGTCGGCGACGGCCCGGCCCTGGCGCTGTGGGTGATGCCGCTCGACGGCACGCTGATCGTGCTCAGCGGCCCGGGCGAGCAGTTCGCGCCCGGCCTGGCCGAGGCGTCCCGCGCCACCGTGCGACTGCGTGGCGACAACGGCGGCCTCATCGTGATCACCGAGGCCGCCGTGGCCCGGCTGGCCCCCGGCAGCGAGGAGTGGGCCGAGGTCGCCCCGCAACTCGCGGCCAAGCGCCTGAACGCCTCGGGCACAGCCGACGAGGTCGCGAACCGCTGGGCCGCCTCGGGCTGCGCAGTCGTCCGCCTGACGCCGGTGGAAGACGCGCCGCCGGTCGCGGCGCCCGATCTACCCGCCGATTCGGGCGCCGCCGAACCCCGCGAGACCCCGGCCCGCGTCGAGACCCGCCGCCCGTTCCGCCTGCACAGAGTGAAGCGCCGCTAACCTGTGGATAACTCCGCGGCATCTGTGGACAACCCGATTCACCGGCTTGACACGGCGTAAGGTCCTCGCCGTTCCCCGAGGCGGGTGGGGGTTAGGGATGGCGGCCCGGCAGGTTCGAAAAATGCCTGGCCGGCGGCTATCCGATGAAGGGCGGCACGATGATTTCGCCCTTGGCGATCGGGCAGACGTGGCCGGCGACGGTGGCTGACGTCGCGAGCCCGCCGACGGCGGTGACGGTGCACTCCAGCCGGGACGGGCGCTTCATCTCGATGCCCTGATGCACGCGATAGGACGAGGTGCCATCGGGCGGCAGCAGGCCTGATGCGACCAGCCACAAACCCAGGCCGAGCGCGGCCGAGCCGGTGGCCGGGTCTTCGGGCACAGCGCCGCCGGGCACATAGACCCGGGAGTGCGCCTCCGACGTCTCTGCCGACCACGAGAAGACGCACAGGTCGGTCACGCCGGCCCGTTCCGCGGCCGGCAGGTCGATCCGCACATCGGCGAGGGCTTCACGCCGTACGGGAAGAAAGACCCAGTCGAGGCCGCAACCGGCTGAGCGGGGCGCGCCCTCGGCGTACGCGTCGTCGGTCAGACCGGCCAACTGCAGCAGGGGCGCCGGGTCGAGGGGGTCGCCCAAGCGTGGGGTTCCGCCGGTGAGCGTCGCCGCGCCCGCTTCGGTCACCGTGATCGGCAGCAGGCCCGCGCCGCACTCCTGCACCACCTCTCCCGGGGGAAACAGGCCGCGCCGCACGGAGGTCACCGCTGCGCCGACGCTGGGGTGGCCGGCGAACGGGAGCTCGGTTTCGGGTGTGAAGATGCGGGCGCGATAGGTGGCGGCCGGATCGGTCGGCGGAAGCACGAAAACGGTCTCAGCCAGGTTGAACTCGCGGGCCAGGGTGTGCATCTGGTCGCCGCCCAGGTCGGTGGCGTTGTAGACCACCGCGAGCGGGTTGCCCGCGAACGGCCGATCGGTGAACACGTCGACGATCTCGTACGCCACTCCTGACATGTCCGGACCCTAACCTAGGCTGGACCGGTGACCATGGGGACGAGGGTTTATCTGGCCCGGCTCGCCGGGCTGCCCGTGTTCGACCCCAACGGCGACCGGGTCGGGCGCGTGCGCGACGCCGTGGTGCGCCTGCGCACGACGAATCGTCCGCCGCAGGTGGTCGGTCTGGTGGCTGAGATGGCGTTGCGCCGGCGGATCTTCCTGCCCATCGGGCGGGTGACGTCGATGGACGCCGAGGCGGTCGTGCTGGCCAGCGGCGTGCTCAACCTGCGGCGGTTCGAGAAGCGGCCCAACGAGCTGCTGGTGGTGGAGGATCTGCTCGACCGCCGGGTGACGGTACGGCCCGAGACCGGCGACGGACCGGCCGTGACCAGCACCGTCGTCGACATCGGCATGGATCTCAACCGCAACAGCGAGTGGCTGGTGACCCGGGTCGCCGTGCGCGGGCTGACCGGGCGGCTGGCCCGCCGCGGGCACGTCTTCCAGGCCGACTACGACCGGGTGCGCGGGCTGATTGGCCCGACCGACACCCAGGGCACGTCCAATCTGCTGGCGCTGCTCGAGCAGATGAAGCCGGCCGACATGGCGAACGCCCTGCAGGACCTGCCGGACGCCCGCCGGAACGAGGTCGCCGCGGCGCTGAGCGACCGGACGCTGGCCGACGTGCTCGAGGAGCTGCCCGAGCACGACCAGGTCGAGATCCTGATCCGGCTCGGCCGGGAACGGGCCGCCGACGTGCTCGAGCGGATGGACCCGGACGATGCCGCCGACCTGCTCGGCGAGCTGCCCAAGGCCGAGCAGACGGTGCTGCTCGACCTGATGGAGCCGGACGAGGCCGACCCGGTCCGCCAACTGCTCGACTACCGCCCGGGTACGGCGGGAGGTGTGATGACCTCGGAGCCGGTGATCATGACGCCGGACGCCACGGTGGCCGAGGCGCTGGCCCGCATCCGCGAGCCCGAGCTGTCCCCCGTGGTGGCCGCCCAGGTTTTTGTCGCTCGCGCGCCCTCGGCCACCCCGACGGGTAAGTACCTGGGCATGGTGCACTTCCAGCGGTTGCTGCGGGAACCGCCCTCGTCGATCGTGGGCGGCCTCGTCGACTCCGACCTCGAGCCGCTGCGCCCCGAGACCACGCTGGCCGAGATCACCAAGCGCATGGCCACGTACGACCTGGTCGCCATCCCGGTCGTCGACTCCACGAACCGCCTGGTGGGCGCGGTGACCGTGGACGACGTGCTCGACCACTCGCTGCCGCGCGACTGGCGTGATCGCGACCTGAGCGAAAACGACGAGGTCGTCCTGTGACCGAGCCCCGCCGCGAGCCCCTGGGCCGCCTCGACCAGCCCGTCGAGCCGGGCCGGGTGCGGCTGCCCCGCTTCGACCCCGAGTCGTTCGGCCGCTGGTCCGAGAGCATCGCCCGCTACATGGGCACGGCCCAGTTCATCGTCTGGATGACGCTGGTCATCGCCGCCTGGTTCGCCTGGAACACGCTGGCGCCGGCCGCCCTGCGCTTCGACCCGTACACGTTCACGTTCCTGACCTTGATCCTGTCGTTGCAGGCGTCGTACGCGGCGCCGCTGATCCTGCTCGCCCAGAACCGCCAGACCGACCGCGACCGCCTGGCCATGGAGGAGGACCGCCGGCGGGCCGCGATGCAGAAGGCGGACACCGAATACCTCGCCCGTGAGATCGCCTCCCTGCGGATCGCAATGGGGGAGGTCGCAACCCGTGACTTCCTGCGCTCCGAGCTGTCCCGCCTCGCCGACGAGCTGGACGAGGCGGCCCACCGGCGGGAGCGACGGGCGCGCACGGATCGGGACGATGAACGTAAGGACTGGGAAGAGGACCACTGATCGCCCCGACGTAGCATGGGCCTCATGTCCGCTCCCGCCTCCACCATCGAGGACGCGATCCAGGCCGCGCTGGCCACGGTCGACGACCCCGAGATCCGCCGCCCGATCACCGACCTCGGCATGGTCAAGGGTTTCACCGTCACCGGCAACACCGTCCGGGTCGAGCTGCTGCTCACCGTGGCCGGTTGCCCGCTGCGCGACAAGCTCAACAACGACATCACCGCCGCCGTCACCCAGATCCCCGGCATCACGTCGGTGAGCGTCGATTTCGGCGTGATGGACGAGGAACAGCGCAAGGCCCTTCAGGTCACGCTGCGCGGCGGTGGCGCGACGGCGGAACCGGTCATTCCCTTCGCCCAGCCCGGCTCCCGCACGAGGGTGTACGCGGTGGCCAGCGGCAAGGGCGGTGTCGGCAAGTCCAGCGTGACCGTCAACCTGGCCGCCGCCCTGGCCAAGCGGGGCCTGTCGGTCGGCGTCATCGACGCCGACATCTACGGCCACTCGGTGCCCCGCATGCTCGGCGTCGAGGGCCGCCCCACCCGCGTCGAAGACATGATCATGCCGCCGCAGTCGCACGGCGTGAAGGTGATCTCGATCGGCATGTTCACCGCCGGCAACGCCGCGGTGGTGTGGCGCGGCCCGATGCTGCACCGCGCTCTCCAGCAGTTCCTGGCCGACGTCTACTGGGGCGACCTCGACGTGCTGCTGCTCGACCTGCCCCCGGGCACCGGCGACGTGGCCATCTCGCTGGCCCAGTTGCTGCCCAACGCCGAGATCCTGGTCGTCACCACGCCGCAGACCGCCGCGGCCGAGGTGGCCGAGCGGGCCGGCGCGATCGCCATGCAGACCCACCAGCGCCTGGTCGGTGTGGTCGAGAACATGTCCTGGCTCGAGCTGCCCGACGGCTCCCGCATGGAGGTCTTCGGCGAGGGCGGCGGGCAGAAGGTCGCCGACTCGCTGACCACCACGGTGGGCGCCTCGGTGCCGCTGCTCGGGCAGATCCCGCTCGACACCCGGGTGCGCGAGGCGGGCGACGCCGGCGACCCGATCGTGCTGGCCGCGCCGGACGCCCCGGCCGCTCAGGCCCTCGCCGCGGTGGCCGACAAGCTGGCCGTCCGCCGCGAGTCCCTGGTCGGCAAGCCGCTGGGCCTGACAGTCAACGCACGCCGCTAACCCTGGCGATCACCCGCGGAGCGAAGCGACGCCAGCAGCTCAGGTAGCGTCCAGGTCGAACTTCTGGGCCGGCGCCACTGCTGTGGAGTTCGAGGTCGTCGACCGGTTGTTCTTGATGTCGGCGGCCTCGGCAACCTCGCTGAGGTCGGAGCGTACGCCGTTGAGGTCCTGCTTCACGTCGTCGAGCAGGCCCTGGAGCGGCTTGCGGATGGCCGCCTCGTCCTCCTCGCTCAGCAGGTGCTTGCGGATGAACGCCTTGGGGTGCAGATCCTGCAGCTGAAGGTCGGTGCCCAGCTCACGGTTGAGGTCGGTGGTCGCGTTCTGCGCCATCGCCCGCAGGCCACGCAGCATCCGCAGGCCGTCGCTGATGACCTTGGGCAGGCGCTCACCGAAGATCAACAGCGCCAGCATGAGCAGCGCGCCGATCTCCCACCAGTTCAGGTTCTCGAACATGTGGCCTCCCAGGTTCCCGCGCCCAGCCTACGCACGCGAGATGGCCGTTCCCAGTCCGCGAAGCGATCAGTTGGAGTCGGCGGCCAACGTCACCGAGGCCGTCTGTGTCTTCGTTCCGCGACGGTACTCCACCGAAACAGTGGTGCCCGGCGCGTACTTACGCACCAGGGCGATCAGGTCGGTGCCGTCCTCGAGCAGGTGCCCGTCGAGCTTCGTGACCGTGTCGCCGGCCTTCAGACCGGCCCCGCCGGCCGGCCCGGACGGTTCGACCGAGCGCAGCCGGGCCCCCGTCGTGCTGGTGCCGCCGGTGGCCACCTCGGCGCCGATCACCGTACGCCGGGCCTTGCCGTGGTCGATGATGTCGCCGGCCACCCGCTTCGCCTGGTTGATCGGGATGGCGAAGGCGAGGCCGATGTTGCCGGCCTCGGTCTCGGTGCCGCCGACCGAGCGGATCACCGAGTTGACCCCGACGACCTCGCCGGCCGCGTTGACCAGCGGGCCGCCCGAGTTGCCCTGGTTGACCGCGGCATCGGTCTGGATGGCCGCGTAGTAGCGGGTGGTGCCCGCGTCGCCGGCCTCGATCGTGCGGTCGACCGCGCTGACGATGCCGGCGGTCACCGTGTTGACCAGCGCCAGCGGGGAGCCGAATGCGAGCACCGGGTCGCCGACGGCGATCGAGTCGGAGTTGCCGATGGCGACCGGGGTGAGGCCGCTCTTGGCGACCTTGATCACAGCGACGTCGGACTGGGGGTCGCGGCCCACCAGCTCGGCGCGGGCGGTGGAGCCGTCGCTGAACGACACCGACATGGTGTCGTCGGCCCCCTCGACCACGTGGTCGTTGGTGATCACGTAGCCGTTCGCGGAGACCACGAAGCCGGAGCCGATCGCGCCCGTGACGCGGACGGTGACCACGCTGGGGAGCACCTTCCCGGCCACGCCGGCCAGCGATTCCGGGGCGCGGTTGGCCGCGGCCGGCGGCTCTTGCGCGGTGGCCCCCAGCTGGCTGCCGCCGCCGGTCGCGACGCCGCCGCGGACCGCGAAGACGTAGCCGAGCGTTCCGCCCAGACCGCCCGCGAGCAAGGCGGTGATCAGACAGATGAGCAGGATCGGGGTGTACGAGCGACGGGGCGCGTCGGGGTCGACGACCGGCTCGGGCGGCGGGCCACCGGTCGACTGCGGCTGCTGGACGACCACGGCCGTCGGCGCCCACGGGTCGCGCCACGGGTCAGCGAGCGCGTCGGACCACCAGGGCGAACCTGGCGGGACGGGCTGACCCGGGGTGGGCGGCGGAGCGGAGCGCGCGTTCCAGCCGTCGGTCACGTCGGTGCCTCCACTCAGTTCCTCCCGATCCCCCTCCAGGATGACACGGATCCCGGACGACGCCCCGCCCCGGCCTGTTTATGCATAGACGGCCCGATGCATCCCGGCCGAGCACCGTTCTAGTCTTCTACCCGATGTACGCGGCTCACTGCCACGTCGTCCGCCAACCGCCCGGAGGTTCGTCATCGTCCCGTCAGCCCGTTCGTTCGGCCCGTCGACGGGCCAGGCCATGCAGTTCGCCGAGGCGTACGCCAGCGAGGACGTCGTCCTGCAGACCGCCCGCAGCCTGGCGATCGAGCTCGGTCTCGACAGCGTCAGCCCGGCCTCGGGGTCGGTGCTGCGTCTGCTGGCGGCGGCCGGCAGCGCCAAGGCGGTGGTCGAGATCGGCACCGGCACCGGGGTCAGCGGCGTCTGGCTGCTGCGCGGCATGCGTGCCGACGGCGTGCTGACCACGATCGACGTCGAGAACGAGCACCAGCGGATCGCCCGCCGCATCTTCGTCGAGGCCGGCTTCGCGCCGTCGCGCACCCGGATCATCACCGGCCGCGCCCTCGACGTGCTGCCCCGGCTGGCCGACGGCGCCTACGACCTGGTCTTCGTCGACGCCGACGTGACCGAGTTCGGCGCGTGCGCCGACGCCGCGCTGCGTCTGCTCCGGCCGGGCGGGGTGCTGCTGGTCAACGGCGCGATGGCCAACGGGCGGATCAGCGACCCGGCCGCCCGCGACGTCGACACGCTGACCGTGCGCGAGACGCTGCGGGCGGTGCGCGAGTCCGAGGAGTGGATCCCGGCCGTGGTGCCCTCGGGCGCCGGCCTACTGGCTGCGGTCAAGCGCTGAGAGGTACCGCAGCAACGTCCGCACGCCCCACCCGGTGCCGCCGCGGGTGAGCTCACCCTCGGTGGTGTCGGTCCAGGCCGGGCCGGCGATGTCGAGGTGAGCCCAGCGGTCGGCGTAAGGACCGGTGAAATCGCGCAGGAACAGGGCGGCCATGCCCCCGCCGTGCGTCGGTGAGCTGTGCCGGTCGGCCACGTCGCTGCGCAGCAGCTCGTGGTAGTCGGCGTTGAGTGGCATCCGCCACATCCGCTCACCGGCCTCGGCGCCGGCCTGCCGCAGAGCCGTGGCGAGCTCGTCGCTGTCGCTGTAGAGCGCGGCGATGCTCGGTCCGAGGGCCACCGGGGCCGCCCCGGTGAGGGTGGCCAGGTCGATCACGACATCCGGATCGAGCCCGGCCGCGTAGCCGAGCGCGTCGGCCAGCACGAGCCGGCCCTCGGCGTCCGAGTTGGTGGACTCGCTGGTGGTGCCGTCGTAATGGGTGATCACGTCGCCCGGACGGTAGGCGGCGCCGCTGACCGCGTTCTCGGCCAGCGGCAGCAGTGCGGTGATGCGGACGGGCAGGCCGAGCTCGGCCGCGCCCAGCGTGGCGGCGGCGACCGCGGCCGCGCCGGCCATGTCGTTCTTCATCCGCTTCATGCCCTCGCGGGTCTTGATCGAGATGCCGCCGCTGTCGAACGTGATGCCCTTGCCGACCAGCACCACGTGGGTCGTCGCGCCCGGGGGCGCCCAGGTCAGCTCGACCAGGCAGGGCTTGAACCGGGAACCGCCGCCGACAGCGCGCAGCCCGCCGAACCGGGCCAACTCGTCACCGGCCAGGACGCGGACGCTCGCGCCGGGACGCTTGGCGGCGGCTCCGCTGACCTCCTCGGCGATCCAGTCCGGGTTCTTGATCGAGGGTGGGGTGTTGGTGAGGTCGCGGGCGAGCCAGGTCGCCCGGGCCGTCACCTGGGCCTGGGTGAGGCTTCCGGCGTACGCCTCGGAACCGCTGGTGACGAGGTCGACCTCGGCCGTCCGGGGTTCCTCCCGGGCGTCCCGGTAACGGTAGCCGCCCAGCCACAGACCTTCGGCCAGCCCGCGTACGACCTCCGCCGACGCCGCCTCGCCCAGGAGCACCTGAGCCTCTTCGTCACCGGCCAGCGCCCGGGCCACCGCTGCTCCGGCCGCTCGCCAGCCCGCCTCGTCGCCCGCACCGACGTGCGCCAGGAGCACCTTGGCCGGGCGCCGCAACGGGCGCGGAAATTCCTGCACTGTGCCGGCCGACAGGCCCGCCGGGGCCAGCTCGGCGATCTCGGCATCGAGTTCGCCGCCGTCGTGCGACAGTGGACCCGTTGCGCCGATCGGCACGATGCGGGTCCGGTCGTCGTCGAGTCGGTCGGTCAGCCGGATCAGATACACGAGAGCGTGACCTTTCTCGAAGACGTGGAAAGCCCGCCGGTCCGGGCGGTACCGTACCGGCGGGCTCGCGTGAAACGTCAGCCGGCGATCGACTTCAACGCGTCACCCAGCGCGCTGGCCTCGTCCGGAGTCATCTCAACGACGAGACGGCCACCACCTTCCAGCGGGACCCGCATGACGATGCCCCGACCCTCCTTGGTGACCTCCAGCGGACCATCGCCCGTCCGCGGCTTCATCGCCGCCATCTTGTCTCCCCTCAGACCCACATCAGGGTGTCGGTGGGTTACCCCACAGCCACTTCTTACGCCGTGTGCTCAGCCCCACACGGCGTCGTACCTCGTTTCCGACCGGCGGCCGGGGGCCATTGCGCGTGCTGACGCGACCCGGCCCACCGTGCCGATCAAACATTTTCCCTGATGAACACCGGCGAACCCAAACCCAGCCCGGGCGGATGTGACAGCGTCTAGCATATCGCCTTTCGGGCTGTCACAATGTGCGGTCATGCAGGCGCGGTCGGCACTCTTCGACCTGTACGGCGACTATCTACGCCCCAGGGGCGGACGCGCACCGGTCGCGGCCCTGGTCAGACTGCTTGCGCCACTCGGCATCGCGCCGCCCGCGGTGCGCACCGCGATCTCCCGCATGGTGCGACAGGGCTGGCTGTACCCTATGCGGCTGGTCTCCGGACCGGGCTACGTGCTCACCCCCAAGGCAGCGCGCCGGCTCGACGAGGCGGCGGCCCGGATCTACCGGACCGGCCGCTCCGGCTGGGACGGAAGGTTCGATCTCATCCTGGTGCGGGGCTCGCTCGGCAAGCGGGAGGCGGGGCGGCTGGCCTTTCTCGGCTACGGCGCCCTGGGCGAGCACGCGTGGGTCGCGCCCCGGGCCGCCGAAGAGGCCGACGCCGTGCTCGCCGAGGCCGGAATCGGGTACGAACGGTTCAGCGCCAGCCACGCGGCCGGGTCGCCGGGCGCGGCCGAGGTGGTGGGACGGGCCTGGAACCTGCCCGACCTGGCCCAGTCGTACGAGCACTTCGTGGCCGACCTGCGGCCGGTGGTCACCGCGGTGAACGCCCGCAGCAGCGACGAGGAGGCGTATGCGGCCCGCTTCCAGCTCGTCCACGCATGGCGCTCGTTCCTGTTCCGCGATCCCCAGTTGCCGGCGTCGCTGCTGCCCCGGCGCTGGCCGGGCGCGAGCGCGGCGGGCTTCTTCGACCGCCATGCAGTGCGTTTGCGCCCCGCCGCGGACCGTTACGTGGAGCGCTGCCTGCAGTCGGCATCTCGCAACCGTGTGGGATTCTCAGCTCATGACCGCCATCCAACCGCCCCACCCGCCAGCCGCGAACGGGCTGAAAACTGAGTCTCTGCTCGTCGACCGCACCGGCGCGGTCGTCACGCTCACGCTCAACCGCCCCGAGGCCATGAACGCCCTGACTGTCGACCTCAAAGAGGCGCTGCGCGACACGCTGGCCTCGCTCGAGAGCGACAAGTCGTGCCGGGCGATCGTGCTGGCCGGAGCGGGCAAGGCGTTCTGCGTCGGGCAGGACCTGCGCGAGCACGAGGCACAGCTCGAATCGGGCCGCACCGACCTCGACACCGTGCGGGTGCACTACAACCCGATCGCGCAGCGGCTGGCCAGCATGCCCAAGCCGGTAGTGGCGGCCGTGCGCGGCGCGGCGGCCGGAGCAGGGGCGTCGTTCGCGCTGCTGGCCGACTTCCGCATCGGCGGGCCCAAGACGTCCATCCTGATGGCCTTCGCCAACGTGGGGCTGGCCGGCGACAGCGGCGTCTCGTGGTCGCTGCCGCGGATCGTCGGGCACGCCCGGGCGATCGAACTGCTGCTGCTGGCCGAGCCGGTGCGGGCCGAGCGGGCGTACGAGATGGGCCTGCTCTCGCAGTTGACCGACGACGACGAGCAGGTGCTGCCGGTGGCGCAGGCGCTGGCCGAGCGGCTCGCGGCCGGGCCGACGGTGGCCTACGGGGCGATCAAGCGGGAGCTCTCGATCGGGGACGCGGGCACGCTCTCGGACGCGCTCGCGGCCGAGGCACAGGCCCAGGCCATCTGCGGCGCCACGGCCGATCACAAGGCCGCGGTCTCGGCGTTCGTCGCCAAGCAGAAGCCGGTCTTCCAAGGCCGATAGCTCCGTGGCCTCGCCCCATGCGGACCTCACCCCCGAGGCGAGGCCCGGCAGTATGACCGCTTTGGGATCGTCCCATCTATAGATCTCGATGCATACGCTCCTCCCCTACGCGTCCTACCGGGCGCGCTCGTTGGTGGGGAGGACCGAATGGTCAAGTGGCGGATCTTCGTGGGCACGGCGCTGACCGCGCTCACTATGGCGGCGTGGGGTGCCACCGCATCGCCCGCCGCGGCAGCACCGGCCGCGCCGGGCGACGGCGTGGCCGGCCCGTCCGTGGTGGGCGGCAGCCGCGCGGCGCAGGGCGAGTTCCCGTTCATGGTGCGGCTGTCGATGGGCTGCGGCGGCGCCCTCTACAGCCCCACCCTCGTGCTGACGGCCGCGCACTGCGTGAGCCGCACCGGCAACAACACGTCGATCACGGCCACCATGGGCAGCGTCGACCTGCAGTCGAGCAGCCGGATCACCCGTAGGTCGAACTACGCCTACCGGGCGCCCGGCTACAACGGCAACGGTGACGACTGGGCGTTCATCCGGCTCTCCAGCCCGGTGACGACGCTCGCTACCCTGCCCATCGCGACCAGCACGGCGTACGACTCCGGCACGTTCACGGTCTCGGGCTGGGGCGCCGCCCGCGAGGGCGGAGCGCAGCAGCGCTACCTGCTGAAGGCCACGGTGCCGTTCGTCAGCGACAGCACCTGCAACTCGTCGTCCATGTACGGCGGCGACGTGATCGCGGCCGAGGAGATCTGCGCCGGCTACACCTCGGGCGGCGTCGACACCTGCCAGGGCGACTCCGGCGGCCCGATGTTCCGCCGCGACGCCGCCAACGCGTGGATCCAGGTCGGCATCGTGAGCTGGGGCGACGGCTGCGCCCGCCCGAACAAGCCGGGCGTCTACACCCAGGTCAGCTACTTCTCCTCCGCCATCCGCAGCGCCGCCACCTCCCTGGGCGGCTGACGATCCCGGCGGACGGCCAGGCCTGATCGCGACAACCAGCTCCCGCACCGCCAACAGATCCGGGCGCCGGAACGACCACAGTTCCGGCGCCCGGCCACGCTCTGACCACGCATCCGCAGCTCAGTCGTCGAAGTGACCGCGACCAGAGTCGAATTTCGCCCGTCGATGACTTGGGCGCCGAAAACGGTTAGCGAAGCGAGGCCGTTTTCGGTGCCCAAGTCATCGGCCCCGTGGGGCGAAATTCCCGGAGTCGCGAAGCGGCGACCAGCCAGCTCAGTCCAGCAAGCTCAGTCCAGCAAGCTCAGCTCAGTCTTCTTCTTCCTCTTCCGGGTCCTGATTCGCTTCCTCGCCCAGGACGAAGGCCTGCATGGCCAGTTCGTCGCCGGAGGGCCAGACGTAGGTCGGCAGCTCGACCGGGCCCAGCTCGAGCACGTGCGACCAGAATTGGCGCACCGCCTCGGCCGGGGTCTGCGCCTCGATCGGCAGCGCGACGCTCACCAGCCAGGTCTTCTTCTCGCCGACGGCGGTCGTGCCGCCGATGGCGCCCGCGAGCCGCCGGAACACCGCGGGGTCGACCGCCGCGATGCGGACGTCGTGCTCGTCGAGGCGGAGTTCAGCGGCGGGCACCGGCTCGTCGAAGGCGCGCCGCAGGTAGGCCAGCACCAGGTCGTCGCCGTCGGCTTCGACCGCCTGGGTCAGGGCCACCACTTCACCGCCGACGACGAGCAGCACCTCGTCGTCGGGCTCGACCGGGCCCGCGCCACCCGACACCGTCACCGTGTCGTGGTGGAAGAGCCGCTCGGTCGCCCACCGATCCACCGGAATGATCACCGCCCAGTGCGCCATGCGCTCCATCTCATCACGCGGCCCGGAGGACTCGTCACGCGGCCAGGAAGGCCTGTCGCCGTGGGACCGTGAGGGCGTCTCACGCGTGTGGAAAGCGCCTCACGCGGCTGGGTCGGCGGCGAGCGGTGGGACCCAGCAGCCCGCCACGTGGTCGTCGACCATGCCGGTCGCCTGCATCAACGCGTACGCCGTGGTGGGGCCGACGAAGCGGAAGCCCCGCTTCTTGAGGTCTTTGGCCATCGCCTTGGACTCGGGCGTGCTGGCCGGCACGTCGGCGCGGGTGGCTGGGCGCGGCGGGCGTGGGGTAGGCGCGTACGACCAGAGCAGGGCGGACAGGCCGTCGGGGAGGTCGGCCGCGACGCGGGCGTTGGCCAGCGCGGCGTCGATCTTCATGCGGTTGCGGACGATGCCGGCGTCGGTCATCAGGCGGGCCGCCTCGTGCTCGCCGAAGGCGGCCACCTTCTCGATCGAGAAGCCGGCGAAAGCGGCCCGGAAGGCCGGGCGTTTGCGCAGAATCGTGATCCAGGCCAGGCCGGACTGGAACGCCTCGAGGGTCATGCGCTCGAAGAGCTTGTCGTCGCCGTGGACGGGACGACCCCACTCGTCGTCGTGGTAGGCGGCGTAGTCGGGCGTGCTGCCGCCCCAGAAGCAGCGGGCCCGCCCGTCGTCGCCGACCACCAGGCCGGCCTCGAGCAGGTCGGCCGGGGCCACACCGGGCTGTGGAGCCCCGAACGCCGAGGTGTCTGTCATGGCGACCACCGTAGAGCCGGGGTCCGACAGAAATCAGGGCAGGCGGCCCTCCTCGACCAGCCGGCCGAACTTCTTCAGCGCGCCGGTGAAGCCGAGCTTCGATCCCGGCCAGAGCACCGGCCAGGCCAGCTTGCCGACCGGGCCGGCCGGCAGGTGGAACCACTCGTGCAGCACGACCTGGGTGCGGTCGCCCGACATGGCCGTGCAGCGCATCGTGCCGGGCCCCCGCAGCACCGTGCCGCAGTGCACGACGCGTACCTCGTACGGTGGATTGACCTTGACCACCCGCAGCTCGTCGCGCAGCGCCGCCGGGCCGAGCGCGGTCACCGCCTCGACCAGGCTGCCCTCACCGCCGTCGCCCTCGACGACCCGGACCCTGGTCAGCGGGATCCAGTCGCCCTGCTTCTCCCAGTTCAGGAACGCGGCGAAGACCTTCGAGGCGGGCGCGTTGACTATCACCGTGGCGGTGACCTCACCGGAGCCGGGCCGGGCGGCGTCGCCGAGCCCGTCAACCGGTTCCGTCGCGCTCACCGCGGCTCCGCCGGCTCGGTCCGCGAGGTTGCCGAGGCCGCCGGGGCCGCCGGTTCGGGCTGCGAGGGCGCGGGGGCCGCCGTGGCGTCGGCCGGGACCACATCGACGGGCACGGGGTTCACCTCGATCTGGAGATCGGGCTGGGCCGGCACGGGCGCCTCGGCGGGGGCGATCGCCGCCTCGCGGGCCTTGCGGAGCACGTCGGCATCGGCCGTGCGGCCCTCGCGCAGCGCCGCCACCTCGGCCTCGAGCACGCCGATGAGCTCGCCCTTGTACCCGATGTCGTAGGCCGCCCGCTGGAGCGCCTGGTCGACCTGGGACATGCGATAGCCGCGCCAGGCGGTGTCGAACCTGGTGCGGGCGACGTCCTGTTCACCGAGCGGCCGGTCGCTGGGCAGAGGCACAGCGGCCCCGTCCGGCTCAACGGGCGTCAATGCGCTGTCGCCGCCACCGATCATCACGGTCACGCCGAACACGATCGCGGCCACGACCAGTGCCACGACGATGAAGAGGAGAAGCTGGCCCATGCGCTGAATGTTGGCATGTCGGACAGCGCGTGGCGAGTCCGCCACCCCGACACGCCCGGGCGCGGCGGCTCAGGTCCAGGTCAGGATCCTTTTGCGCCACGCGTACAGGATGCCGAGGGCGAGGACCGCCACGAACACCCCCATCTCGGTCACGGTGGCCCAGCCGAAGCCGGGAAGGTCGAAAACGACGGCCCAGGGGAAGAGAAAAACCGCCTCCACGGCGAAGAGCACATAGAGGTACGCATAGACGTAGTAGCGGATCTGGGCCTGGGCCCAGTCGCCGCCGACCGGGTCGACGCCGCTCTCGTACGCCACGTACTTGCCCGGTGGCTGCGCCGGAGCTGCCGGGCGCAGCAGCTTGTTGGCGCCGAACGCCCCCACGAAGACGAGCACGCCGGCCGCCGCGACCAGGCCCAGCGTGGCGTAAGAACCCAGATACCCGTCCACGATCGTTCAGGGTAGCCGGATAGTGGACTCCTGTGGTTCAGGCAAGCCTCACCTGGCTACTGTGGTCAACGGCCTGTCCCGGCTCGTAAGGAGCGGCGACGTAGGCTGGAACTGACGACAGCGGGCCGGCCCATCGATGTGCTCATTCCCCGCCGGCCGGCGCCCATGGGAGGTTGCGAAAGTGTCCGCTGGAGCGAAGCGAGTCGAACAGCTGGACCGGGTGGTCATCCGGTTCGCCGGTGACTCGGGCGACGGCATGCAGCTGACCGGCGACCGATTCACGTCGGAGACCGCGCAGCTGGGTAACGACATCTCCACCCTGCCGAACTTTCCGGCCGAGATCCGCGCGCCGGCCGGCACCCTGCCCGGTGTCTCGAGCTTTCAGGTGCATTTTGCGGATTACGACATCCTGACGCCGGGCGACGCGCCCAACGTGCTGGTCGCGATGAACCCGGCCGCGCTCAAGGCCAACCTGGCCGACCTGCCGTCCGGCGCCGACATCATCGTCAACACCGACGAGTTCACCAAGCGCAACCTGGCCAAGGTCGGCTACGCGGTGAGCCCCCTCGAGGACGGCTCGCTGGCCGACTTCGCGGTGCACCCGGTCGCCCTCACCTCGATGACGGTGGGCGCCCTGGCCGAGCTCGGCGTGGCGAAGAAGGATGGCGAGCGCGCCAAGAACATGTTCGCGCTGGGCCTGCTGAGCTGGATGTACTCGCGGCCGTTCGAGTCGACGCTGCGCTTCCTCGAGACCAAGTTCGCCAAGCGCCCCGATCTGGTCGCGGCCAACAAGGCCGCCTTCCAGGCCGGGTGGAACTTCGGCGAGACGACGGAGAGCTTCACCGTCCGTTACGAGGTCAAGCCGGCCCGGATGAAGCCGGGCACCTACCGCAACATCACCGGCAACCAGGCGCTCGCGCTGGGCCTGGTGGCGGCGAGCGTCCGGTCCAAGCTGCCGCTGTTCCTCGGCGCGTACCCGATCACCCCCGCCTCGGACATCCTGCACGAGCTGTCCAAGCACAAGAAGTTCGGCATCACCACGGTCCAGGCCGAGGACGAGATCGCCGCGATCGGCGCGGCCGTGGGCGCCTCGTACGGCGGCGCGCTGGGTGTCACCACGACGTCCGGCCCCGGCGTGGCGCTCAAGGGCGAGACGATCTCGCTCGCCATCGCGCTCGAACTGCCGCTGGTCATCGTCGACGTGCAGCGTGCCGGCCCGTCCACCGGCATGCCGACCAAGACCGAGCAGGCCGACCTCAACATGGCGCTGTTCGGCCGGCACGGCGAGGCGCCGCTGGCGGTGATCGCGCCCAAGTCGCCGTCGGACTGCTTCCACGCGGCGATCGAGGCCGCCCGGATCGCGCTGAAATACCGCACGCCGGTCATCCTGCTGTCGGACAACTACGTGGCGAACGGCTCCGAGCCGTGGCTGCTGCCGTCGGCCGACGAGCTGCCGGACATCTCGGTCGAGTTCACCACCGAGCCCAACGGCGAGGACGGGCGCTTCCTGCCCTACCTGCGCGATCCCGAGACGCTGGCCCGCCCCTGGGCCATCCCGGGCACGGCCGGCCTCGAACACCGCATCGGTGGTCTGGAAAAGGCCGACAAGACCGGTGACATCTCGTACGACCCGGCCAACCACGAGTTCATGGTGCGCACCCGGGCCCAGCGCATCGAGGCCATCGAGGTGCCCGACATCGAGGTCGAGGACGCCGACGAGAGCGCGCGCGTGCTGGTGCTGGGCTGGGGCTCGACGTACGGTCCGATCGGCGCTGCCTGCCGGGCCCTGCGCCAGCGCGGGTTGCCGATCGCGCAGGCTCACCTGCGTCACCTGGCGCCGCTGCCGGCCAATCTCGGTGAGGTGCTCACGGCGTACGACAAGGTCGTCATCCCGGAGATGAACCTGGGTCAGCTGGCCCATGTGATCCGCGCGAAGTACCTCGTCGACGCGGTCCCCTTCAACCAGGTCAGCGGCCTGCCCTTCACCGCCGCGACGCTGGAGAACATGCTCGAGGACGTGGTCAAGAATGGTTAGCACCATCCCCATCACGCCGGTGAAGCTCACGGCGAAGGACTTCAAGTCGGACCAGGAAGTGCGCTGGTGCCCGGGCTGCGGCGACTACGCGATCCTGGCCGCCGTGCAGGGCTTCATGCCCGAGCTGGGCATCCCGCGCGAGAACATCGTCTTCGTCTCGGGCATCGGGTGCTCCTCGCGCTTCCCGTATTACATGAACACGTACGGCATGCACTCGATCCACGGCCGGGCGCCGGCCATCGCGACCGGGCTCTCGGTGTCGCGTCCCGACCTGTCGGTCTGGGTCGTCACCGGCGACGGCGACGCGCTCTCGATCGGCGGCAACCACCTGATCCACGCGCTGCGCCGCAACGTCAACCTCAAGATCCTGCTGTTCAACAACCGGATCTACGGCCTGACCAAGGGGCAGTACTCGCCGACCTCCGAGCTGGGCAAGATCACGAAGTCGACGCCGGCCGGGTCGGCCGACTCGCCGTTCAACCCGCTCTCGCTCGCGCTCGGCGCCGAGGCCACCTTCGTCGCCCGCACGATCGACTCGGACCGCAAGCACCTGCAGTCGGTGCTGCGCGCGGCAGCCGAGCACGAGGGCTCGGCGTTCGTCGAGATCTACCAGAACTGCAACATCTTCAACGACGGCGCGTTCGAACTGATCAAGGATTCGACCACCCGGGAGGATCACCTGATCCGCCTCGAACAGGGTCAGCCGATCACCTTCGGGGCCCAGCAGCAGTTCTCGGTGACCCACCCGGCCGGCAGCTTCGGGCTCAAGGTGCAGGAGGGCGGCGAGGCGCTCGTCCACGACGCAACGGTGGACGACCCGGCGTACGCGTTCGCCCTTTCGCGCTTGTCCGGCTCCGACCTCGGCACCACGCCGATCGGGGTGTTCCGCAACGTGCAGCGGCCGTCCTACGACGAGCTGATCACCAAGCAGCTGGTCGACGCCAAGTCGCAGGCCGACGGCACCCCCGAGCAGATGCTCGACGGCCTGCTCAACAAGGCCGACACCTGGACGATCCTCTAGGACTTCGCTGTCGCGGCCCGACCCCGACAGACCCCTTCGCGGGGTCGGCCGCAAACCCTAGACAGCGACGTTGACGTCGCTGGTCTCGTCGCGGATGTAGACGATCATGTCGCCGGTCTCGATGGGGACGCTCTGCTCGCCGCCGAGCGGCAGCACCTTGCCCCGGCGGATCAGGGCGACGACCAGCGTCCGCAGCTGACGGGGATTCTGGCCCACCTCGGACCGCTCGGCGCTGCGCATCGCCAGCGCCATGCCCTGACCGGGGGTGAGCAGGTCTTCCACCACGTCGATGAGCGGCGGCGCGGTGGTCGTGAGACCCAGCAGCCGGCCGGCGGTGGCCGACGAGACGATCACGTGGTGGGCGCCGCTCTGCTTGAGCAGGGCGGCGTTCTCCTGCTCGCGGACCGAGGCGATGATCCGCACCTGGCCCGCGGTCAGCTGGCGTACGGTCAGCGAGATCAGCACCGAGGCCTCGTCGGTGTCGGTCGCGATGATCACCGCCTTGCAGTTCTTGACGTCGGCCTCGAGCAGCACCGCCGACCGGGTCGCGTTGCCCTCGATGGTGACCAGGCCGTTGGACTGGGCCTGGCGCACGCCCTCGGGGCGGCTCTCGACGACGACGATCCGGTTCTTGGTGTAACCCGTCTCCAACAGAGCGGCGACCGCGGCCCGGCCCTTCGTGCCGTAACCGCAGATGACGATGTGGTCCTTCAACTGTCGCCTCCACCGGCTGACAAGCAGGCTGTTGCGATATTGGTCGGTGAGCACCTCGAGGGTGGTGCCGACCAGGATGATCAGGAAGAGCACGCGGGCCGGGGTGATGAACAGGACGTTCACCAGCCGGGCGTGCGGGGTGAAGGGCGCGATGTCGCCGTACCCGGTGGTGGAGAGCGACACGACCGCGTAATAGAAGCAGTCGAGCAGCGTCAGACCGTCCTGGTTGACGTCCCGGTAGCCGTCCCGGTCGAGGTAGATGACGGTCACCGTGGCCAGCACGAGCGACAGCGCGAGCGCCAGCCGGATGGCCAGCGCACGAAGAGGGCCCTTCCGGACCCTCGGCAGATGGATCATGTGATGCCCCGCACGGAGACACCATAGCGATCGCGCCCGGGCCGACTACCCAGGACATCACATTAATCATCGTTCAGGAACATCAAGTTCGCCGTTCGGCACGCTTCGGGAAAGCGGGATCGACACCGTTGTATGCGCGGGATCCGGGTTCGAAAACTGCTCAGATGACCCGACGCATCGCTCTTGTGCTCACCCTGGCGCTGGCCCTCATCGCCCCCGCCGGGATCGCCCGGGCCGCCACCACCGGCAAGCCGGACGTGCTGGCGGGCTGGACCCAGCCCACGGCGGCCAGCTACACCGCCTGGAACGCGGCCCGGCTCGATCGGGAGCCCTGGAAGGAGTACGGCTTCGACTGGTCCACCGACGACTGCTCGGCCAGCCCCGAGCGGCCGCTCGGCTTCAATTTCACCCTGGCCTGCCGGCACCACGACTTCGGCTACCGCAACTACAAGGACCTGGGCGAGTTCCGCGCCAACAAGGCCCGCGTCGACAACACGTTCTACGCCGACATGAAGCGGGTCTGCGTGCGACACCACATCGCCGTGCGGGCCGCCTGCTACACCGTCGCATGGACGTACTACCAGGCGGTGAACGTGTTCGGTTCGGTTTCGTCCGTGCGCGAGGCCGACCTCGACCGGGCGGCGACGCTGATGCGGCGTTAGTCAGCCCCGCAGCGTCTGGGCGAAGCGGACGGCGCCGTCCTCGAGGTCCGGGTGCTCGACGGCCAGGGCCATCGCGACGATCCGGTCGAAGCCCAGTCCGACCCCGTCGGCGTACGCGACGTCGAAGGCGGCATCACCCAGTGACGTACGCAGGGCGAGCTGCTGGGCCGACCAGAAGCGCCCGAACATCTCCGTACGCCGGGCTCCGCGCGCCGCCTCGGCCCCGCCGAACAGCACCGCGGCGGTCGTCTGGTCACCGCCCAGCGAACAGCGGACCGCGATGGCGGCCACCGCATCGGCCGCCGCACCGCTGAAACCGTGGCGCAGCCGCGAGCGCAGCGCCACCACCAGGTGGTCGTGGGCCGCCACGAGGTCGCCCCGGCGCAGCGCGACCATGCCCAGCAGCCAGTCCACGGTCCGCTTGCCGCGATGCTCGGGGCAGCTCGCCTCGGCCTGCCGGGCCGCACCCAGCAACTCGGCCGCCCCGGTCAGCTCATCGCGCCGCCAGAGCAGCTCGGCCAGGGCGATCACGGCCGGCAACGCCGCCCCGGATACGCCGCCCCGCTCGGCTTCCGCGATGACGTCGCGGCACAGCTGCTCGGCCTGTTCGTAGTGCCCGGCCTCGATCAGCGTGCTCCGGTGCCCGGCCAGAGCCCGTACCAGCAGCGCGTGATTGTCCTCGGCCCGGGCGATCCGCTCGGCACGGTCGAGGAAGCAGGTGCGCTCGGTACGGTCGTCGGCCAGACCGGCGTGCACGAGATGGGCGGACCCGAGCACGGCCGGCTCGACATCCACCCCGTCCAGTCGCTGGTAGAGGCGGTACAGCAGGTCGCGACCCGCCGCCGCGTGGCCGTGCTCGCGCCACCACGGGTCGAGAGCGAGCGCCAGACGCAGTCCGGAGCGGACGCTGCCCTTGTTGGCGGCCCAGTGCAGCGCCGTCTCCCATTCGGGCACGTAGGACGCCAGCTCGGTCAGGGAGGTGGTTCGCGGCTGGCCGTCGGTGTCCACCGATACGGCGTCCAGCGTGTGCATCGCCCAGGCGACATGACGATCGCGGGCGGCACGCTCGTCGCCGGCCGCGGTGAGGTGGCGGGACGCGTACGCCCGGACCTGGCCCGACAACCGGTAGCGCGGACCCGGCACAAGTTCGATCAGGGACTTGTCAGCCAGCTCGGACAGCGCGCCCAGAGCCTCGACGCCGCACCACTCGACCGTGCCGAGGTCGACGGTGCCGGCGAAGACCGCCAGCCGGCGCAGCAGACCGGCGGCGGGAGTGCTGAGTGTCCGATACGACCAGTCCAGGTTGGCGGTGAGGCTGCCGTGCCTGTCCTCGGCCTCGGCGTTGACCGGGTCGAGCGCGGCCAGTGGATCGTCGAGGCGGGCGGCGAGCTGCTCGGCCGACAGCGAGCGCAGCCGGATCGCGGCCAGCTCAGCGGCCAGCGGCGAACCCTCGAGCCGGGCGGCGACCTGCGACAGGTCGGTGTGGTCCTCGATCGGGTCCGGACGGCCGCCCCGGGCTTCGGCGGTGCGCTCGGAGAGCAGCGCGAACAGGTCCGCGGGCGACAGCGGCGGAAGGCTCCAGACGACCTCGCCGGCCACGTTGAGCGGTACCCGGCTGGTGACCAGCACGTCGAGGCGCGGGCAACGGGCGAGCAGACGGCGTACGAGGGTGGCGCAGACCGCGGGTGCGACGTCGGCGGTCTCCAGGACCAGCAGCATCCGCCGGTCGGCGCAGTACTCCAGCAGCGACTCGAGAATCGGGCGGCCCGGCTCGGTGCGCACACCCAGGGCCGCGGCCAGCGCGGGCACCAGCGCGTCGGTGGCGTTTCCGGCGTCGACCGTCCAGACCCCTTGCGGGTACGCCTCCAGCAGCTGCCCGGCCGCAGCCAGGGCAACCCGCGTCTTGCCGGAACCACCGGGCCCGACCACGGTGACCATGCGGTTGCGGTCGACCAGGGCGGTCAGCTCGGCCAGTTCGGCCCGGCGGCCCGTGAAGGCGGTCAGCGGGACCGGCAGGTTGTGGGTGGCGGCGCCCGGCGTACGCGGGGGCGGGAACTCCCGGTCGAGGCCGGGCGCGAGGATCTGGAACAGGCGCTCGTCGTCGTCGAACCCGCGCAGGCGGTGCGGGCCGAGGTCGAGCAGGTCGACGTCGGCCCCCGTCCGGGCCCGCTGCGGCTCCGCGGCCTGGGGCACGGTCAGGGCGAAAGGGACGGGCGCCCCCGACGTCAGGACGGCCAGCATCGTCGCGCCCGAGCAGAGGATCTGGCCGCCGTGCGCGGCGGCGGAGACCCGGGCTGCCCGGTGGACCTCTGCGCTGGCGTACTCGCCCCCGACCGGCCGGGCCGGCCCCGTGTGCATGCCCATGCGGACCCTGGGCGCGACCTCAGCACTGGGCCACTCATGTGCGGACAGTTGCCTTTGAGCCTCCACACAGGCCGCAACCGCCGCGGTCGCATCCTGAAAAGCGATAAAAAAACTGTCACCCTCCGTGAAGAGCTCGACACCGCCGAAGTCACTCAGCGCAGCTCTCATCACGCAGCGGTGATCGCCGAGGACCGAGCCGTAGTCGTCGCCGAGCATCCGGGCCAACCGCGTCGAGCCCTCGATGTCGGTGAACACAAAGGTCACCAGCCCACTCGGCAGCTCGGTCCGTCCCGACACGGTGGAACCTCCGCCCCCTTTGGGAAGTCGCGTCTCATGCTGACGTATCACAGCGTCACCGGCCATCGTAGAAACGGACAGTGACCATCCACCCGCCACGGCCGACCCCGGACGGAGGACATCGCCGGCTTCGCACAGCACTACGCGTGACGTAACGAAATGGATCGAGCCGGGTCACGCCGCAATCGGCCAGTTCCGGCCGACTGTTCGGCGGGCCCCGCAAGAGGCACCCGCCGATGCGGCCCGGCCGGGCCGGACGCCTGCCGTTTCGCTCAGCTAGATCATCATATTTCGGGCTTCTCCGCCGCAGGTCGCACTGCCGGTCCGCCAAACGAAGAAAGATCAGCCCGGGTGGACGGTGCGGCCCGAAAGAGATCGTCGATCTCACCATCCGGGAGGGTGATTCCCGATCGATACCGCCCCCACCTGATGGGAGCCGTCCTCGACGCCTCAGAACGCCGCCGGCGCCGCCCGAATCACTGCCCTGTTGATCATCCAGGTCGGGTCGCCGGGGCATGGTGGCTCCGGCCGTCGACGCGCACTACGAATGTCTGCCGGGGGGATCCGCTCTGAGCGCTGCCGGTCAGGCGCCACCGCCGATCGGCAGCCCCTGGTCGAGGGCGGCCGATCAGGCGCTACTGACCGGGGTGCGTCAGCAGCCGCAAGCGCCGCCGCAACAGCCGCCGCCGGAGGGGGCCGCCGGGCCGATGGGGGCGCCCGCGCCGCGACCGGTGACGGCGATGGCCGACAGCAGCTTCACCGTGTCGGCGTGGCCCTGCGGACACGTCGAAGGAGCAGAGGCCTCGCTCATCGGCCGGACGACCTCGAACGTGTCGCCGCATGCGCGGCAGCGGAACTCGTAACGCGGCATGGGAGAAGAGTAGGGCCTCCCGGCCGCCGCGAAACAGCCAGCCGGTGCGTCGTCCGCGAGTTGTCCACAGGCTTCAACGCGGCCCCTCGCGGCGCGCCTCGGTTGGGTAGTGTCGTCCGCGTGGCGGAGCGGCAGGAGAAACCGGTGGCAGAGCCCGAGCTGAGAGCTGCGGCTCCGCATCAGGCTGGGCCGCTGGCGAGCTCCGGCGCAGCCCCTCGCCCCAGCCCGGCGCCGCCTGCGGCCGGCGCTGACCCCAAGGGTGCACCCGACGCCGGTAAGAGCAGTGCGGGCGCGCCCGCCGCAAATCCGAGCGACGCTGCGAACACCCCCGGCGCGCCGACACCGGCCACTGCCCAGGGCGCCGGTCCGACGGGCATCCCGGCACAAAGGACGCCCGTCGGCAGCCCACAAGTGACTGCGCCCGGCAACAAGGCAGCTGACAGCAACCCGGCGAGCGCTCCGGCACCAGCGAACACTGCGTCTGCGGCCACCGACGGGTCAGCGACGGGCGCGCCAAGCGGACCAGCAGCAAGCGAAAAGCCAGCGACGAACGGCGCAGCGGCAGCGGACGAACCGGCGACGAGCGGCACGGCCGGCGCGACTGAGGCCAGCGGGACAGCAGCAGACAAACCGGCGACGAGCGGCGCGACAGCAGGCGGAGCGGCAGCTAACGGCGCAGGAACTGCAAGCGGCGCAGGGGCAAGCGGCGCAGCAACTGCAAGCGGCGCGGCGGCAAGCGGCGCGGCGAAGACCAGCGGCGATGCTGCTGCTGGGGGCGCCGTGGCGCCTGTCCGGCGGCCGGGGCGGCTGCGGCGGGCTGCTCCGGTTCGGGCGGTGGGGCGGGTCGGGCGGAGCACCGCGGCTTGGGCCAAGCGGCCCAGTGGCCGGCTCATCGTGCCGGCGGTCATCGCCATCTTGCTCCTCGGGGCGGCCGGCGCCGCGGGCGCCTATCTGGTGCCGCAGGCTCTTCAGGCTGCGCCCTCGCCGAGCGCCTCGCCCGGGTTTCCGCTCGGCGCGGCGGGTGGGCTGCCCTCGGTGGGTCAGCCGGGCGGGGTGGCGGGCAGCGGGCTGCCGGGTGTCGATCCGAACGGGCTGCCGGGCGGGTTACCGGGTGGGCTACCGGGTGGGCCGACGGGCGGGGTGCCGGGTGGGCTGCCCGGTACGGTCGCTCCGACCGGAGCGGTGGGTGCGACCCTCCCGCCGACGGGGGCCGTGCAGACAGGTGGGCGGCCGGCCGATGCGCTGGCCGGGTGGGCGGGCACGATGGGCACGCGGCTCGGGATCCCGGTTGTGGCGGTGCAGGCTTACGGCTACGCCGAGCTGGTGCTTCAGCGCACCACACCCGCCTGCCGGTTGAGCTGGACCACGCTGGCGGCGCTGGGCAAGATCGAGTCTTCGCACGGGGCGGCCAACGGGGCTGTGCTCTCGACCGATGGCACCGCGATGCCGCCGATCTTCGGGCTTCCGCTCGACGGCAAGGGTGGGCGGCAGCTGATCCCGGACACCGACCGGGGCGCACTCGACCAGGACACCACCTACGACCGGGCCGTCGGGCCGATGCAGTTCATCCCGGCCACCTGGAACTCCTACAAGGTGGACGCCGACAACAACGGCGTGGCCGACCCCAACGACATCGACGATGCGTCAATGACCGCCGCCACCTACCTCTGCCAGGGCGGACGCGATCTCACCAAGCCCGAGGCGTGGTGGGACTCGATTCTCTCGTACAACGCCGTCCGCCCGTACGCGCAGAAGGTCTTCGACGCGGCGAACGACTACGGACGCCGGTCGCGCAGCTGATGCGGAATCATGCACGCAGAGTGACAGTACCTACACATTTACGGTCGGAGCACTTCCCAGACGGTGCGCTTACCGGCAAGCTGTACGGGTGAGGGTGCGTGAGTGGGATCCCCGGGCCGCTTCGGCGGAGGAGATCCGGTCGCTCGTGGAGACGGTGAACACGGTGCTCGCCACCGATCTCCCCGACGACCCGCCGTGGATCGACGGACAGGTCCGTGACTATCTGGCCGAGACCATGCCCGGCGAGCGGCGGATCAGCTGGGTGGCCGAGGACGACCGGCTGCCCGAGGGCGAGAGTGAGATCTTCGCCCACATCAGCATGCTGCTGCTCGGCGACATCGGCGTGCTCGAGGTGATCGTGCAGCCCCGCCTGCGCCGGCGCGGCCTGGGCCGTCAGCTGGTGGCGGTCGCCGTGCGCCGGGCCTACCTCGAGGGTTTCTCGAGCATCGGGGTCGAGGCCATCGGCGGCACCCCGGCCATCGCGTTCTACGAGTCGCTGGGCTTCGAGAAGGAGTACGTCGAGACGCGCAGCGTGCTTTCGCTGTCCAGCGTGGATTGGCCCGCTTTGACCGTCATGTCCAACAGCATCGGCGCCGGCTACCGGGTCGAGTTCCACCCCGGCGGTCCGCCCGACCACCTGCTCGAGGCGTATGCGCAGGCCAAACTCGAGGCGCCCGAGGACGATGACGACCTCGACCTGGCGCCCCGCTCCTCCGACCCGCAGCGGCTGCGCGACTCGCTCGACACGCTGCACAAGCGCGGCCTGAAGCCGTACATCGTGCTCGCGCTGCACGACGAGAGCCAGGTCGTCGCCGGGCTCACCGAGGTCGTGGTCCCGGCCCACCACCCCGAGCGGGCCGACCAGTACGACACGATCGTCGTGCGCGACCACCGCGGCTACGGCATCGACCGGGCGATCAAGGCGCGCATGCTGTTCGAGCTGCGGTCGGCCGAGCCCGGGCTGCGCGAGGTGCAGACCTGGAACGCGCAGCACAACGAGTCGATGCTCAAGGTCAACGCTGAGCTGGGCTACCAGGCCGACCGCGACTGGTACGAGTACGGCGCCGACGTCGCGCAACTGGTTCAAAGCCTGGAGTCCATCGACTAAGCTCAACCTCTGCGACCGGACGCCGAAACGCCGGTCCACGAGTCGGGGAGTGGTCTCTGTCCGCGGAGAGCGCGGGCCGGGCCGCCTCGTCCTTATGCGCGACTTCGTCGCGGTGGAGGCGCCGTGTTGGGTCACCGATTGTTGCCATTGGTTGCGTTGGTCGGCCTGCTGATCCCGGGCACAGCCCACGCCGCCGAGAAGACCGCCGACGAGCCCCTGACCGTCGGCGCCGTCCAGGGCACCGCGGCCCGCTCCCCGCTGGCGCCGGCTTCGGGCAACGGCTCGAGCGCGGCCAAGGTGCCCGTACGCGGCGTGGTCACTCAGCTCACCCTGTCGCACACCAGCGCCGGCGTCGCGCAGCACGGCTTCTTCCTGCAGAGCCGCAAGACCAACACCGACGGCGATCCGGCCAGCTCCGACGGCGTCTTCGTCTTCCTCGGCGCCTTCACCACGCTGATCGGCGACTACGCCCCCAGGGCCGGCGACGAGATCATCGTCAACGCGCGGGTCGCCGAGTTCTTCAACCTCACCCAGCTCACCAGCGCCGAGTGGGTCACCACGCTGGCCACCGGGCTCGACGTCGCGACCGAGGCGCAGGTCGACGACGCCGTCCCACCCGCACAGAAAGCGGCCGCCGACCTGTTCTGGGAACAGCACGAGGGCATGCAACTGCGGGTGCGGGCCGGCGCCGGCGCCGTGTCGAACACCAAGACGTTCGCCTCCACCCAGGACGCCGAGGTGTGGCTCGTCGATCGCGACGACCCCCTGCTCAAGCGGGCCGACCCGTACGCGCGCAGGGTCTTTCGGGACGCTCATCCGCTGGACGACACCAAGGGCGACGGCAACGGCAACCGCATCATGATCGGGCCGATGGGGGTCAAGGTCACCGGGGGGACGCTGCCGCCGGCCCGCACCTTCGACACGACCACCGGCGACGCGGTCGGCGGCCTCTACTACGCCTTCAACAAGTACGGCATCCAGGTCGCGGGGGTCGGCTTCCGGGCCGGCGCCGACCCGGCCGCCAACCACCCGCCGCAGCCCGCCGACCGGCAGCGCGAACTGGCCGTCTCGACGTTCAACGTCGAGAACCTGTACGACTTCCGCGACGACCCGAACGACGGCTGCGACTTCTCCGGCAACGCCGGCTGCCCGGGCGTCAACCCGCCGTTCGACTACGTGCCCGGCAGCCAGGCCGCCTACGACACGCGGCTGACCCGGCTGGCCCGCCAGGTGACCGCCGACCTGCACAGCCCCGACCTGATCCTGGTGCAGGAGGCCGAGGACCAGGACGTCTGCCGCATCACCGGCAGGGCGCTGAGCTGCGGCCCGGCCGACAACGCCGACGGCAAGCCGGACACGCTGCAGGAGCTGGCGCTGACGATCACCCGCAACGGCGGACCGGCCTACGACGCGGCGTCCGACCGCAGCGGCGCCGACGCCCGCGGCATCGTGTCAGGGTTCCTCTACCGCACCGACCGGCTTTCCCTCGGCACGGCCACCGCGGCCGACCCGGTGCTCGGCTCGGCGCCGCAGGTCGTCTATCGCGGCGCTCCCCTGCCGGCCAACGCCGAGGTGTCCAACCCGAAGACGTTGAACGCGGTGCTGCCGGCCGACGTCGACCGCACGACCGGGGTGGACGGCAGCAACGTCTACACCCGAGCTCCGCAGGTCGGCCTGTTCGAGGTGCGCGCGGCGCCGGGCTCGGCCGACCGCTACCAGCTCTGGGCGATCAGCAACCACTTCTCGTCAGGCCCGGAGACCCGGGTCGGACAGCGGCGCGAGCAGGCGGCGTACGGGGCGGCGATCACCGACGCCATCGAGGTGGCCCACCCGAACGCGCGAGTGGTGCTGGGCGGCGACTTGAACGTCTTCCCCCGGCCCGACGACCCGACACCGGCCGCGCCCGGCGACCAGCTGGGCCCGCTCTACGCCACCGGCCTGCACAACCTCTGGGACGATCTGGTCGCCGACGCGCCTTCGTCCGCCTACTCGTACGTCTTCGACGGGCAGGCCCAGACGCTCGACCAGCTCTTCGTCAACGACGGCCTGCACGGCGACCTGATCGACATGCGCGCGGCCCACGTCAACGCCGACCATCCGGAAAGCGCCACACGCGGGCTGAGCGACCACGACCCGCAGGTGGCGCGGTTCGAGGCACGGGCCGGGCTGTCGGTGGGTGACGCCAGCGTGATCGAGGGCCACACCGGCCGTACGCCCATGATTTTCCCCGTGACGCTGAGCCGGCCGCTGACCCGGGATCTGACGGTCTGCGCGGCGACGGTCCCGGGCACGACGACCCTGCCGTACGCCGACTTCGACCCCTACCTGGGCTGCCGCACGATCCCGGCCGGCGCGACCGGGGTCGACTTCCCGATCCAGGTGCGCGGCGACCGCCTGCGCGAGCGCGACGAGCAACTCACGCTCGAGGCGGCTGCGCTTTATCCCGTACGCATTCTGGACGGCACCGGCACGGGCACCATCCGCAACGACGACTGAGTCAGTAGCGGTTGCGCAGCAGCTGGGCGACCTCGGTGGCCCAGTAGGTCAGCGTGATCTGGGCGCCGGCCCGCTTGATCGAGGTGAGCGACTCGAGCATGACCCGCTCACGGTCGATCCAGCCGTTGCGGGCGGCCGCCTCGACCATCGCGTACTCGCCGCTGACCTGGTAGGCCGCCACCGGCACGGTGACCCGTTCGCGGATGGCCGCGATCACGTCCAGATAGGGCAGCGCCGGCTTGACCATGACGATGTCGGCGCCCTCGGCCACGTCCAGGTCGACCTCGCGCAGCGCCTCGCGCAGGTTGGGCGGGTCCTGCTGGTATTGCCGGCGGTCGCCCTGCAGCGTCGACTCGACGGCCTCGCGGAACGGGCCGTAGAACGCGCCCGCGTACTTCGCCGAGTAGGCCAGCACCGAAACGTCCTGGTAGCCCGCCTTGTCCAGAGCGCGCCGGACAACGCCGATCTGGCCGTCCATCATCCCCGACGGCCCGACCATGTGGACGCCCGCCTCGGCCTGGGCGACGGCCATCTCGGCGTAGATCTCCAGGGTGGCGTCGTTGTCGACCGAGCCGTCGGCGGCGAGCACCCCACAGTGTCCGTGCGACGTGAATTCGTCCAGGCACAGGTCGCCCATGACGACCGTGGAGTCGCCGACCTCGGAGATCAGGTCCCGGATGCCGACGTTCAGGATCCCGTCCGGGTCGAGCCCGGCCGAGCCCGACGCGTCCTTGTGCTCGCTGGTCGGCACGCCGAACAGCATCAGCCCGCCGACCCCGGCCGTGACCGCCTCGTGGGCGGCCTTACGCAGCGACTCGCGCGAGTGCTGCAGCACGCCGGGAAGCGAACTGATCTCGCGCGGTTCGGTCAGCCCCTCCTTCAGGAAGAGGGGCAGGATCAGCTCGGCCGGCGCCAGCCTGGTCTCTTCGACCAGGCGGCGCATGGCCGGGCTGCGGCGGAGGCGGCGCGGACGGACATCCGGAAACATGGACGCTCCTTGGCGGAAGCTCGATCTAGCGGAAACGCAGCGCGGTGGGTCCCTGGACCTTGGAGCCCCGGCGCTGCTTGGCCGGCATGGCGGCCAGCTTCTCGCGCAGTTCCACCGCGTACGAAGCCAGCGCCTCGACCAGATCCGGCACGGAGGCGTGCTGGGGCTGGACGTCGACGCGCAGGCCGAACTCGGTGGCCGTCTCGGCGGTCTTCGGGCCGATCACCGCGACGACCGTGCGGGCGTGCGGCTTGCCGGCGATGCCGACCAGGTTGCGTACGGTGCTGGACGAGGTGAAGAGCACCGCGTCGAAGCCACCCGACTTGATCGCGTCGCGGATCTCGGCCGGCGGCGGCGCCGCGCGGACGGTCCGGTAGGCGGTGACGTCGTCGACCTCCCAGCCGCGCTCGATGAGCCCGGCCGCAAGCGTCTCGGTGGCGATGTCGGCCCGGGGCAGCAGCACCCGGCCGACCGGGTCGAGGATCTCGTCGTGCGGCGAGAACTCGGCCAGCAGGCCCTCGCTCGACTGCTCGCCCTTGGGGAGCAGCTCGGGCTGGATGCCGAAGGCGCGTACGGCCTCGGCCGTGGCCTCGCCGATACAGGCGATCTTCACACCGCCGAAGTGGCGGGCGTCGAGACCGTGCTCGTCGAACTTCTCCCAGACCGCGCGGACGGCGTTGACCGAGGTGAAGACGACCCAGGCGTACCGGCCGTCGACCAGCCCCTTGACCGCCCGCTCCATCTGGGCCGGGGTGCGCGGGGGCTCGACCGCGATGGTCGGCACCTCGCACGGGATCGCGCCGTAGGCCCGCAGCCGAGCGCTCATCGCGCCCGCCTGCTCCTTGGTGCGCGGCACCAGCACCTTCCAGCCGTACAGGGGCCGGTTCTCCCACCAGCTCATGGTGTCGCGCTCGGAGACCTCGGAGCCGACCGTCAGCACGACGCGGCCGGTGAAACCGAGCGCGGCGGCGACAAAGCTGTCGACCGTGGACGTCGTCGTGTACTGCGTCTCGCCGGTGCCGTCGCCGGTCACCGCGACCGCGGTGCCGGGCTCGACGCCCGAGGCGAGCAGACCGTCGCGGACGGCGGCCAGGTCACCGGCGTCGACGGCGGCCGCGAACGAGCCCTTGAGGGCGGCGGCGGCGAGCGCGTCGAAGTCGAGGGCGGCCACGTCGCCGACGTCGGCCGTCACCCGGACGCCGGGCAGCGGCACACCGGCGTAGGTGGCGACACCCTCGGCCTGGCCGAGGCCGGGCACGACCTCGAAGTGCACCGCGGTGCGGGCGATCGCCTGCACCTCCTTGACCACGGACTCGTGGCCGAAGGGGTCACCGGCCACGAGGTGCACGGCCGAGAGACCGGACTTGGCCGCGGAGAGCAGCACCTTGGCGACGTCGCCGGGCGCGCCCTCGGCCGGGCTGAACTGAGCGTCCTGCTTGGCCTCGGACCGGATGGCGGCCAGGAGGGAATCGGGCACACCGCGGTCGTAGACCACCTGGTCGGCGTCGGTGAGCGCGGCGTGCGCGCGGCGGGTCAGCAGCTCGGGGTCGCCGGGGCCGGCGCCGACGAACGCGATGCGTCCTGCTGGCTTACGGGCGGTGCGGGTGGTCATTCTGTGCTCCCGATCAGGGTGTCGGCGCCGGCGTCGAGGAGATCGGCGGCGAGCGCCTTGCCGATCTCCGCCGCGTCGGCGGGCGTTCCGGTACGCGACAGCCGGATGGCTCGAACCCCATCCGGGCTGATCACCGCACCGCGCAGGTAAATCTCGTCACCGTCCTCGCCTTCGGCGAGCTCGGCGTGTGCCGCAACCGGGGCGGAGCACCCGGCCTCGAGCGTGGCAAGCATCGCCCGTTCCGCCAGGACGGCGGCCCGGGACGGTGCGTGGTCGAGCGCGGCCAGCAATTCGACCAGGTCGGAGTCGTCGGCCCGGCACTCCACGGCCAGCGCACCCTGAGCCGGGGCGGGCAGCATGAGCATCGGGTCGAGCGTTTCAGCGATGTCGGCGGCCCTGCCGATTCGCACCACACCGGCCCGGGCGAGAACAACTGCGTCCAGATCGGCCTCGGGTCCGTGAACCCGGGCGATCCGGCTGTCGATGTTCCCGCGGATCGGCGTGACCTGCAACTCTAGGCCCAAAGCATGCAGTTGCGCGATTCGGCGCACCGCCCCGGTTCCGATCACGGAGCCGGGCGGGAGCTCGGCCAGGGTCTGGCCGCCCTTGGCGATCAGCGCGTCACGCGGGTCCTCACGCGGCGGGACGGCCGCGATGTGCAGCCCCGGGTGCGTGGCTGTGGGCAGGTCTTTGTAGGAGTGCACGGCGAAGTCGATCTCACGGGCGAGCAGCGCGTCACGCAGCGCCGAGACGAACACACCCACGCCGAGCTGGGCTACCGGGGCCGAGGAGCGGTCGCCTGGGGTGACGATGCGCACCAGCTCGACCGGACGGCCGGTGGCCGCGGTCAGCGCGTCGGCCGTCAGCTGCGACTGGGCCAGCGCCAACGTGCTGCCGCGCGTGCCAAGGCGCAAGGGGCTGGTCACGCCGGTCCTCCGATCTCAGGAACCGCATCGGCCGGGGTGGCATGCGGCACGTCCAGGTCGAACAGCTCGCGCAGCAGGGTGGCGTACTGATCGCCACCGGGCTCGGCGGCGAGCTGGCGCACCCGTACGGTCGGTGAGTGCAGCAGTTGCTGAACGACGCGATGCAGCGTACGGGAAACGTCGGCCCGTTGCTCCTCGCTGAATTCCGACCGGCGCGAGTAGAGCTTGCGCAGCTCGGCGGCGACCACGTCCTCGGCCCGGGTGCGCAGCGCGGCCACGGTCGGCGCGATGTCGGCGCCCCGCAGCCAGGCCAGGAAGTGGTCGACCTCGCTGGTGACGATCTGCTCGACGGCGGCGGTCTCGGCCGCGGCCGGCAGCGAGCGGCGCGTGGCCGCCAGGCTGTCGATGTCGATCACCGTCACGCCCGGGATGCCGGTCGCGTCGGGGGCCACGTCGCGCGGGACGGCCAGGTCGAGCACGACCAGCGGCGCCGCCGCCTCGAGGCGCTCACGGGTGAGCACCGGCTCGGTCGACGCGGTGGCCGAGACGACGAGGTCGGCCTCGCGCAGGGCAGCGTCCAGATCGTCGTACGGCACCGCGACCGCGCCGTACGCCTCGGCGAGCCGATCGGCACGGGCGGCGCTGCGGTTGGTGATCCGGAGCGGACCGACGCCGGCCCGGGTCAGGGTGGCCACCGAGAGCGCACCCATCGCACCCGCGCCGATCACCAGCGGGCGCTTGCCGTCCAGGTCGCCCAGCGTGGCCTCCGCGACGTCGAGGGCCGCGGTCACCACGCTCTGCCCGGCCCGGTCGATGCCGGTCTCGGCGTGCGCCCGCTTGCCGACCCGCAGCGCCTGCTGCATCAGCTCGTGGAGCAGGCGGCCGGCGGTGTCGGCCTCGCTCGCCGCGTGATAGGCGTCGCGCAGCTGGCCCAGGATCTGGGACTCACCCACGACCATCGAGTCGAGGCCGCTGGAGACCTTGAACGAGTGCAGCACCGCCGCCTCGTCGTAGTGCACGTAAAGGTGACCGGCCAGCTCGGTGGCGGGGATGCCGGAGAACTCGGCGAGCACGTTGCAGATGTCGCCGAGGCCGCCGTGGAACGTGTTGACCGCCGCGTAGATCTCCATCCGGTTGCAGGTGGAGAGGACGACGGCCTCGCCGACGAACGGCTGGGCGACGAGCTTGTCCAGCAGTCCGGGCAGCGCGTGATCGGCGATCACCAGCCGTTCGAGCGTGGCGACATCGGCGGTGCGGTAGGACGCACCGACGCTGAGGAGATTCACGACCCGACCGCCTCCTGGTTGCCCGCCGCCGTGGCGGACCGGCCGCCCGGCAACGCGGTCAGCGATGCCTTGCGGTGTTCATGGAAAGAGAGAATCTGCAGCTCGATGGCCAGGTCGACCTTGCGCACGTCGACGTTGGCCGGCACCGAGAGCACACACGGAGCGAAGTTCAGGATGCTGGTGACGCCCGCGTCGACCAGCACGTCGGCGACCGCCTGGGCGGCGCCGGCCGGGGTGGCGATCACCCCGATCGCGATGTTCTCTTCCACCGCGGCGCGGCCCAGCTCTTCGATGTGACGCACGGTCAGGCCCTGGATCTCTTCGCCGACCTTGGACGCGTCGGCGTCGAAGAGCGCGACGATCTTGAAGCCGCGGCTGGCGAAGCCGTCGTAGCCGGCCAGCGCGTGACCGAGGTTACCGAGACCGACCAGGCAGACCGCCCGGCGCTGGTCGAGGCCGAGCACGTACTCGATCTGCTCGATCAGCAGGGTGACGTCGTAACCGACGCCCCGCGTGCCGTACGACCCCAGGTGCGAGAGATCCTTGCGAAGCTTGGCCGAGTTGACCCCGGCCGCGGCGGACAGACCCTCGCTGGAGACGGTGTCCGCACCGGCCCCGCCCAGGTTGTGCAGGGCGCGAAGATATTCGGGCAGTCGTGCGATCGTCGCCTCCGGCAGATCCGGGAAGGCTGTGACGGCACCGGTGCGCTCGCCGGGGGCATTGCCGGGCGTGCTTCCGTGACGCTGCTGGCTCATCTGACTCCGTGCCGACGAGGTGGCGAACCTGCGAGCCCTCGGGCGCCTGGTTGAACCGGCTGTGCTACCGGGGCTCTCCGGAATCAAAGAGTAGGCGCTTGTGAAGGTGTGCACAAATCGCGATCTTGGTGGTGCGGGTGGACAAAGATCATCCGGCGTGTTAACGACCGCAAGATTCGATTATGCCCGGCTCGGTCCGGCGCCGACCACCCCGCTACAGCGTACGGGCGATCGTGACCGCTTCGACCAGAGTGTCCGCGACCGGACGACCCGAGGCACGCAGCCGCGAGGGGTCGGTGAACCCGCCCGTGTAGAGGACGACCTTTCCCCCCGCCGCGTCGGCCGCGGCCGCGTCGTCGAGAGAGTCCCCGATCAGCACGACCTGCTCGCCGCCGAGTTCCAGCCCGGCCAGGTGCTCGGCCAGGTGGCCCGCCTTGAGGTGCCCGCCCAGCTCGGCCCGCAGCCCGTCGACCCGGGCGAAGATCCCGGCCAGGCCGTACGTCTCGACGGCCGGCACCAGCTCGCTGTGGAACCACATGGAGAGCAGGGACTGCGTGCCCGGCCACTCCTTCAGCGCGGCCGAGGCGTCCGCCGCCAGCGCCATGTTCGTCAGGCCGAGCCGGTACGCGTCATGAAAGATCCGGTCGAGCCGGCCGAACTCCTCGTCGTCGACCGCCCGCTCGAGCACCTCGGCGTAGAACTCGGCCACCGGGCGACGGAACCGGCGGCGATGCTCGTCGGCGTCGACCGCCCGCCCGCCGACCGCCGCGAAGGCCTCGTTGGTCGACGAGACCACCAGACTGAGGTCGTCGAGAAGGGTGCCGTTCCAGTCCCAAACCAGGTGAGTACGTGCCACGGCGAAAGAACCTACAGCCGGGGCTCCCCCGGCTGTCGAGCCAAATCGCGCAACAGGCGGGACTCTTCCACCCGCCAGTAGCCGTGCTCGGCCCCGTCGAGCAGCACCACCGGCACCCGGTCGCCGTAGTCACGCTCGAGCTCGATCGACGTCGCGATGTCGACCCGCACCCACTGGCCAGGAATGATCCGGTCGAGGACGGCCTCGGCTTCCGCACACAGGTGACAGCCGTCCCGGCTGATCAAAGTCACTCGGCTCATGCCAACAACTCTCTCTTGCGGACCTTGCCGGTGGCCGAGTGGGGAAGCTCACGCACCAGCTCGACCGTGGGCAGCTTGAACCGGGCCAGCTGGGCGGCGCAGTAGACCTGCAGCTCGGCCTGGGTCGGCGGCGGGTCGATGGCGGCCACCACGAACGCGTGCGGCCGCTGCCCGGACTCGTCGTCGGGCACCCCGAGCACGGCCGACTCCGCCACGCCGGGGTGCGAGGCCAGCACCCGCTCGATCTCGGCCGGATACACGTTGAAGCCGTGCACCAGAATCAGGTCGTCGACCCGGTCGACCAGATGCAGGTCGCCGTCGGCGTCCGCGTAGGCGACGTCCCCGGTGGCCCACCAGCCGTCGGGTCCGGGGCCGCCGCGCCCGTCGGGCCAGTAGCCGGAGAAGAGGTTGGCCCCGCGCACCACGATCTCCCCCGGGTCGGTGCCGGCCACGTCCTCGACCGAGAGGTCGAGCTCGGCCAGGTCCTCCTCGGGCGACGCGGTGCCGTCCTCCCAGAGCACCTGACCGGCCGGGCTGCGCAGCCGCAGCGAGACCCCGGGCAGCGGTCGCCCGATCGAGCCGGGCTTGCCACGGTCGCTGACCGCGGTGGTGGTCAGCACGGGCGCCGTCTCGGTCAGCCCATAGCCGACCACGATGGTCTTGCCGGTCGCGACGCCGAAGCGGGCCATCTCGTCGGGCGCCAGCGGGGCCGCGCCGCACACGGCCGACCGCACGCTGCGTAGTGCCACCTCGACGCCGGGCTGCCGGGACCACGCCGAGTACATGCCTGGAACGCCCACCACCACGGTCACTCCGCGCTCGGCGATCACCGCCAGCGAGGCCGCCGGGTCGAAGTGGTCGATCAGCACGCCGGTCGCCGCGTGGTGCACGACGGAGCCGAGACCGGTGTTGAGCCCGTACGCGTGAAAGAGCGGCACCGCGAGCAGCACCACGTCGTCGGCGCCGACCACCGGCGGGTCGATCGCGTCGAGCTGGTCGTGGTTGGCGTCCAGGGCGGCGTGGGTGAGCATCGCGCCCTTCGGCCGCCCGCTGGTTCCCGAGGTGTAGAGCAACACGGCCAGGTCGCGCGCCTTCACCTGGGGCAAGCCACCGGCCGGCTCGGCCGAATCAAGATCAAATTGCGGGCGTACGCGACCCGGCCCGTCCTCCTCGGCCACGACCAGCTCCGCGGCGGAGTCGGTGATCGCGAACTCGAGCTCGCCCTCCGAGTAGGCGGGATTGAGCGGCACGGCGACGCGCCCGGACCGCAACACACCGAAGTAGGTCACCACGAACTCGATCGAGGTGCCGAGCACGATCGCGACGCGGCCGCCCGGTGACACCAGCCCGGCGATCCGATGCGCCGCCGCGGTCACCCGCCGATCGACATCGGACCAGGTCAGAGTGGTTTCGCCGGTGATGAGCGCGGGGCCGGTGGGCCGGTGGGCCGCGGCCGCGGCGACCGCATCGCGGGCTGCTTCGTCCACGAGGCACGAGTCTGGCACAAACATCCACGGAAGTGGACGGCGGACAACTTGTCCGTCGTCCGGGTGCCCGTGCCGGTCATCGTGTCAGACGTTCCTTGTGTCTTGTCTGCGCCACTTCGTACTATTTTCGCGCAGCGCACACGGTGTGCGACTCCGTGTGTTCGGAGTCCGTGATACTTCGCGTCTGAGTAACGGACTCCAAAACCCTGGGTGAGGTCGGTCGGCAGTATCGCGGGCCACTTCACCCCTTTTGCTATGAGTTTCCACCCCTCATCCCGAGGAGGCCGCTGTGCCACAAAAAGCACGGAAACACTGCCAATCCCTGTCTGGCGGGACGGATCAGCAGTCGGAGCAGAGCCGCCGGGTTGAGGAGGCGCAGTGAGTCATGTTTACGCCGGGGATCCGTACCACCGACCCCTCGCCGACGGGCTGACAGGCCTGCGCCGCTCGGTCGACGACATGATCGTCAACACCATCCGCGGCGACGGACCCAAGCGGACCCGCAACCGCCCCCACATCAACGAGTCGCCGGGCCAGCGGCTGCCACCCACCGGCAACGCCAAGCCGATGACCGGCGGCGGCCGGGTGGCCGTGCCCGGCCGTCCGCCGATGCCTGCGCAGCCCACCGCCGGCCAGCGCAGCAACCTGCCCGAAGCCCCGGCCGTGGGCGAGCAGACCGTGGTCGTTCCGTCGCAGAGCACCACCGGTCCCCAGCGCGACTCCGAGCCGCCCAAGTATCCGGCCCGCCCCGACCCCGGCGACGCCGCAGCCGAGGTGTGGGCGCTGGTGGAACGGGCCCAGGCCGGCGAGGCCGAGGCGTTCGGCCTGATCTACGACCGGTACGTCGACACCGTCTTCCGGTTCGTCTACTTCCGCGTCGGCAACCGCCAGCTGGCCGAGGACCTCACCTCGGACACCTTCCTGCGCGCGCTCAAGCGCATCGGCAGCTTCACCTGGCAGGGCCGCGACCTCGGCGCCTGGCTCGTGACCATCGCCCGTAACCTGGTCGCCGACCACTTCAAGTCCGGCCGCTACCGCCTCGAGGTCACCACCGGCGACGTGCTCGACGCCGACCGCGAGGCCCGCGGCCCCGAGGGCAGCCCGGAATCCTCGGTGGTCGACCACATCACCAACGTCGCCCTGCTCACCGCGGTCAAGCAGCTCAACCCGGAACAGCAGGAGTGCATCGTGCTGCGCTTCCTCCAGGGCTTCTCGGTGGCCGAGACCGCGCAGACCATGGGCAAGAACGAAGGAGCGATCAAAGCACTGCAGTACCGGGCAGTGCGAGCGCTGGCACGCCTCCTCCCGGATGGATTCCAAGCGTGACGGGGCTCTCGCCTAATACCCGATGCGCGGCGTTGGTCCCCGTAACCGGGGACGCGTGTCGCGCGTTTGTCCGAGTGCGACCCCGGGCGGCCCAGCCGGTCACCGGCATCGTCGCGACCGCCGGCGATGCAGCCGGCGAGACATTCACGAGCGAGGGGAGGTGCCCGCGGTGAACTTCGACTTCTTCGACCGGCGGAGCGCCGAGCGCTTCGCGGAGCTTCTCGACGAGAGCACCGGCGGCCGGCGGCACCACAGCCGCGGTCCGGCCGATGAGCAGCTCGCCGAGCTGGTCGCCATCGGTAGCAGCCTGTCCGCGGCACGTCCGGGGGCCCGGGTCGAACCCGAGTTCCGCACCGGGCTACGGGCCATGCTGGTCGCCACGGCCGAGCGGGACGGCATCGGCCACACCGCGCGGGCCGCCGACACCGAACCCGAGCCGGCCGCTGTGGCCCGCACCGGGCGGCTGCGGCACGGACTTCTCGGCCACGGTGGCCGCATCCGGGCCAGGGGCGCCATCGTCATCGGGGTAGCCGCCGGCGCGCTGGCGGTCTCCGGTATCTCCGCGGCTAGCGAGAACGCATCACCGGGCGACGCCCTCTACGGGGTCAAGCGCTCGACCGAACGCGCCCAGCTGGCGATGGCCGGCTCGGACGTCACGCGGGGCCAGCTGTCGCTGGACTTCGCCCGCACCAGACTGGCCGAGGCCGTCGCCATGCCGGGCAACGACGCCGGCTTCGGCGGCGTGCTCGACGACATGGACGCCGACACCCGCAAGGGCGTCAAGCTGCTCACCACGTCGGCGGTGGCCCGCAAGGACAGCAAGCCGCTGTCCACCATCGACACGTTCGCCGAGCAGCAGCGCCGGACGCTGACGCCGTCGCTGTCCCGGCTGTCCGCCACCAACCAGGAGCGGGCGCTGACGTCGATCGGGCTGCTCGACTCGGTGAACAAGCGCGCGGAGAGCCTGCGGACCGGTCTGGGCTGCGACAACGCGGTCTCGGCGGGCGCCGACAAGCTCGGGCCCAAGCTGAAGGGCTGCGCGGCCGGTGACGAGACGGACGCTCAGGCTCCGCCGTCGCGCTCGTCCGGGCAGAACGACAAGCAGAAGCCGCGCACGGCCGGACAGGACGACGTGAAGGCGCCGCGCGCGAGCGACCCGGCCGTCGCACCGACGACCTCGACCGGCGCTCGGCGGCCGGCCCAGCAGCGGACGCCGTCGCAGACGCCGGATCTGCCGCTCGGCGGCACTCCGCTGCAAGCGAGCCCGTCGGCCGACGACACCTTCCAGCAGCAACAGCAACAACAGCAGGAACTGCCGGCCGACGAAGAGGACGACGGGCTGGGTGGCCTGCTCGGCGGCATCTTCGGGAACGACTGACAGCTCGGCCGACGGGCAGACATGGGCCGACAGGCAGACATGGCGAGGGGCGGTGCCGGGATTTCCCCGGGGCCGCCCCTCACTTGTCACTATAGGCCCACAAGCCGCTACTCAAAAGCACCAAGCCGTCACAGACCGAACGGGTCGGGCCTCTTCTCGAGCAGTTCCAGCAGCGCGGCCTGGATCGTCTCGCGCACCTGGTCGGCGAGGTTGTAGACGACCATCGGGTCGTCGGCCAGGTCGGTCAGGTGCTCGGTCGGGATCGGCGGGCAGAACTGGATCAGCCACTTGCTCGGCAGCGGCACCAGACCCAGCGGTCCCAGCCACGGGAAGGTCGGCGTGATCGGGAAGTAGGGCATGCCGAGCAGCCGGGCCAGCGGCTTGAGGTCGGCCAGGATCGGATAGATCTCTTCGGCGCCGACGATCGCCACCGGGACGATCGGTGTGCCCGTGCGCAACGCGGCCGAGACAAAGCCGCCCCGGCCGAAGCGCTGCAGCTTGTAGCGGTCGGCGAAGCGCTTACCGATGCCCTTGAAGCCCTCGGGGAACACGCCGACCAGCTCGCCCGTGCTCATCAGGCGCTCGGCGTCGGGGTTGCAGGCCACGGTCGCCCCCGACTTGCGGGCCAGCTCGCTCACCACCGGCATGCGGAACACCAGGTCGGCCCCGAGCAGGCGCAGGTGGCGCTCCTGCGGGTGCTGATCGCGGATGGCGACCCCGAGCATCAGGGCGTCGAGCGCGACGGTGCCCGAGTGGTTGGCTACCACCAGGGCGCCGCCGTCCTTGGGCACGTTCTCGATGCCGTACACCTCGGTGCGGAACCAGTCGTGATAGAGCACCCGCAGCAGGGGCTGGAAGACGGCGTCGTTGAGCTCGCGGTCGAAGCCGAAGTCATCGACCTCGTAGTTGCCGGCAAAACGGCGGCGCAGGAAGGCCAGCCCGGCAGCCACCCGCTGATCCCAGACATCGATCGGGTCGGGCGGCGCCTCGGGGCCGGGATGGTTGCCGTTCCCGTTCATGGACGGCACCTCCGGGATCGGACGTCGGCCGTTGACCCGCACCGGCTCGGCCGGCCGGGGCAGTGTGAAGTCGGCCTGCCCCGGCAGCATGCTCCGGAATTCATCCTGACTCAATGCCGGTCACCCCCGGACGCGGCCCCGGCACGCACCCGGCGGATGCCGTCGAGGATCGCCTTCTCGGCCGCGGCGAGCCGGTCGGCGGTGATCGACGAGCCGTTGGCGTGACCCTTGATGAAGTCGTCGAACGCCTCGGCCGTGGTGCGCGGCGTGAAGCCGAACTCGGCGACCAGGCGGGTCGTGTCGACCACGCGGCCGTGCACGAACAGGTCGATCTGGTCGAAGCCGATCTGGCCGATGCCCACGTTACGGGCCAAGCCGGCCAGGGTGGAGAGGGTGCCCTCGGGCAGCGGCACCGAGATGCGCCCGGCCCGGCGGATGGCCTGGGAGAGCGCGAGGATGCCGGTTCCGGCCACGTTGAAGGTGCCCGGGTGCTCCTCGACGATCGAGCGGTGCAGGATCTCGAGCGCGTCGTCGACGTGGACGAACTGGAGCCGGGCGTCGCGGCCGAGCACAGTCGGCACGACCGGCTGGGCGAAGTAGCGCGTGAGGGTCGTGTCGGCCGTCGAGCTGATGAACGGCGCGAACCGCAGCACGGTGGCCGCCACCTCGGGCCGGCGGCGGCGGAAGCCGCGGACATAACCCTCGATGTCGAGGATGTCGCGCGCGAACGAGCCCCGGGGCACCGCCCGCGGTTCCGTGTCCTCGGTGAAGACGCCGGGATCGCGGAAGGACGCACCGTAGGCGGCCGTGGAGGAACGCACCACCAGCTTGCGCAGCCGGGGTGCGGCCTGGGCGGCCGCGAGCAGCTGCATCGTCCCGATGACGTTCTGCTCTTTCATCGCCGCCCGGCCGTGTTGCGGGTCGGGCGCGCTGGTCACCGCGAGGTGCACGATGGCCTCGGCGCCCAGGCCGGCCAGGGCGCCGGAGGCCGCACGAGCGTCGGCCCGGATCAGCTCGACGTCGGCCAGCAGCTCACGCAGAGCTGTGGGCGGTTCGTGCGGATCCAGGCCGACCACGCGGTCGACCCGGGAATCGGCGGCGAGACGAGCGGCCACCCGGGCGCCGAGGTATCGGCTGACTCCGGTGACCACGACGACGCGGGGCGGAGAGGTCACGTCGGGCGCACCTTCCGATGCTTGCGGGTGCGGTGCGTACGGCTGGAACCTGCCCAGCCGGGGCGGGCCTCAACCCGACCCGGCTGCAGGCTACTTACCGAGTTTGCGACGCTGGACGCGGGTCTTGCGCAGCAGCTTGCGGTGCTTCTTCTTCGCCATACGCTTGCGGCGCTTCTTGACCACGGAGCCCATACGAAAAGCCTCTCGAAACCTGGTGGCTCGGAGCGGGCACGCCGGGTGCGACGGCCCGATTCCGATCTGAATCGACAGCCCCCGGCGCTACCACAACCGGGAACCAACCGCACCAGCGTACCGGCCCGCCCGGGACCGAGCCAAAACGGCCCCGGCCCCGACTGCGCCGTCCGGGAGAACCGGGCCTATGCCGTCTGCGAGAAGGCGCCGCGCAGGTACTCGTGGACGGCGTGCTCGGGCACACGGAAAGACCGCCCGACCCGTACGGCCGTGAGGTCACCCCCGTGCACCAGCCGGTAGACCGTCATCTTGGAAACCCTCATCAGCGCGGCCACTTCGGCCACGGTCAGGAACCGCACCTCCGAGAGCCGTTCCTCGGTCTGGGCTGGACCTGTCATGTCGTCGCACCGATCCTTTCTCCGGGCACAAGCCGCGGCGACCGGGAAGGTCTAGCGACGCGGCGGAGAACTGCGTGTCACCAGAACGGTATCGATACGTCTGTGACCAACGCGATGCGTTCCGTGAAAATGGCCGGAAAAAGTCAAGGCCGACACGCCGATTCTGGTGGGTTATAGCCCGAATTGTTACGGATGAGGCGGCTACCGACCGACCAGGCCACGTCCGACGGCGGCCACGTTGCCCGGCCGCTCGGCCAGCCGGCGCACGAGATAGCCGTACCACTGCTCGCCGTACGGCACGTAGACGCGCACGACGTTGCCGCCGGCGGCCAGGCGGGCCTGCTCCTCGGTGCGTACGCCGTGCAGCATCTGGAACTCGTACTCGTCGGACGCGCGGTCGAACCAGCGCGCCCGATCCTCCGCGATGGCGATCAACCGGGGGTCGTGGGTGGCGACCATCGGATAGCCCTCGCCCGACATCAAAATGTTGAGGCAGCGCACGAACGACTTGTCGATGTCGAGCGACGACTGGAAGGCCACCGACTCCGGTTCCGCGTACGCGCCCTTGCAGAGCCGCACCCGGGAGCCGGCCGTAGCCAGCTCGCGGCAGTCGCCCTCGGTGCGCCGCAAGTGGGCCTGCAGCACCGCGCCCGTGCCGGGGTGGTCCTTGCGCAGCTCGGTGAGGATCTCGAGGGTCGAGTCGGTGAGGGTGTGGTCCTCGGCGTCGAGCGTCACCGTGGTGCCGGCCTCGGTGGCGGCCGCACAGACAGCCAGGGCGTGCTCGTAGGCCAGCTTCTCGTCGAGCCGCTGGCCCAGGGCCGAGAGCTTCACGCTGACCTCGGCCGCGGGCACCAGCCCGGCGCCCTTGAGCCGGCCGAGCAGGGCGCGGTATTCGTCGCGGACCGCCACCGCCTGCTCCGCGCTGCGGGTCTCGGCCGAGAGGTGCTCGAAAGTGACGGCCAGACCGTCGTCGGCCAGGATCCGGCCGGTGCGCAGCGCCGCCTCGACGTCGTCGCCGGCGACGAACCGGCGGGCGGCGTTCTTGCTGAAGGGCGCGGAGGCGGCGAGCCGCCCCAGACGGTCCGAACCGGCGGCGGCCAGGAGCAGGTGACGGAGCATGACCCGAGCGTATCGTCCGGAACACCCGGTATCGCGGGAGTGTCACCGGCGTAGTCAGCCACAACGCTTATGTCCGCGGCGCTTCCCGGCGGTTACCTTTGTCGGGTGAACTTCGATGCGTACGCCCGTACCGCGGTCGACCTCGTCAACGCGCAGTTGGGCGACCTCGCCGGGTTGCAGGCCCTGTTCGCCGACGAGCAGGCCTGGATGCGCGACGAGGTCGTCGACAAGGACGTCGCCGTGTTCCGCCGCGCCCAGCGCCGCCTGCGCGACGTGTTCGAATACGGCACGTCCGGCCGCGACGCCGACGCCGTCAAGGAACTCAACGCCCTGCTCGAGGTGTTCCCGGTGCAGCCGCGCATCTCCGGGCACGACGCCGCCGACTGGCACATGCACGTGACCAGCCGCGGCTCGTCGGTCAGCTCGGAATACCTGGCCGGCGCGGCCTGGGGCCTCTCGGTGTGGCTGTGCGAATACGGCAGCGCCCGCTTCGGCATCTGCGCCGACGAGCGCTGCGGCAACGTCTACCTCGACACGTCCTCGAACAACTGCCGACGCTTCTGTTCCGAGCGCTGCGCGACCCGTTCACACGTAGCCGCGCACCGCGCTCGCAAGCGCGCCCAGAGCCTTACGCCCGCGTAACAGCGGGGGGGGTGCCGATTCGGCCGGTGATTGCCGCTGGTGAGATGGCAGTCGGTTTTTCGACGCCCGCGGGGTTTTGGGGTTTGCGGGTGGCGGAAATCGCCTGCCATCTCACCAGCTAAAGGGCAATCGCCCGCGGAGCGGAGCGATCGCCGGCAGGCTCAGCCAGGTGTTTGCGGGCGAACTCGAGGGACTCGCGCAGGTCGGCCTCGCGGACGGCGCGGCTGGCCGCCTTGCGCGTCGAGACCTCGAGCGCCACCGATCCCTTGAAACCGCGCGCCGAGAGCGACCGCAGCAGCTCGGCGCAGGGCTGGTTGCCGCGGCCGGGCACCAGGTGCTCGTCGCGGCCCTCGCCGGTGCCGTCGCCCAGGTGCACGTGCTTGAGGCCGGCGCCCATCTTGTCGGCCATGCCGAGCGCGTTGATGCGCGAGGCCGCGCAGTGCGACAGGTCGAGCGTGTAGGCGTCGAAGCCGGTCTCGGTCGGATCCCACCCCGGGGTGTAGGGCACGAACCAGCGGCCGGCCATCTTCACCGGGAACATGTTCTCGATCGCGAACGCCAGGTCGGGGTGGCGGGCCTGCACCTTGGCCAGGCCGGCCGCGAAGTTCTTGGCGTAGTCACGCTGCCAGCTGAACGGCGGGTGCACCACGACCGTGGGGGCGCCGAGCGTCTCGGCCAGCTGGGCGGCGCGGTTCAGCCGCTCCCACGGGTCGGGGCTCCAGACCCGCTGGGTCACGAGCAGGCACGGGGCGTGCACCGAGAGCACCGGCATGTCGTAATGGTCGGACAGACCCTGCAGCGCACCGGCATCCTGGCTGACGCGGTCGGTCCACACCATGACTTCGAGGCCGTCGTAGCCGGTCGTGGCGGCCAATTCGAACGCGGCGGCCGTCGGCTCGGGGAACACCGACGAGCTGGACAGAAGCACGGGGACGCGGGAAATCACGAGGTCAAGCGTAGACCCGTTTGTCGCGTACGCCTTCTCCTCGACCGGGTATATGCGATGATACCGGGCGTCGACTCGGGAACAAGGGCCCTGCGCGCGTACGCTGTCGCAGGTGAGCCGCCGTGACCAGATCCGCATCACCCTGGACCCCGCGGCAGCCGCCCGCGCGGCCGAGGTCGACCTCGACTTTCCTCGTGAGTGGATCGAGTTCCTCGACCCCGACGACGAGAAGCATCTCGTACGAGCCGACCTGACCTGGCTGCTGTCCCGGTGGACCTGTGTCTTCGGCTCGGCCTGCCACGGCATCGTGGCCGGTCGCGCGCAGGACGGCTGCTGCTCGCACGGGGCGTTCTTCACCGACGCCGACGACGAGAACAGGGTGAAGTCGGCCGCCGCCAAGCTGACCCCCGAGACCTGGCAGCACTACCGCAAGGGCTTCAAGAACTACACCGAGATGGACACGATCGACGGGGCGAAGCCGGCCCGTCGCACGGCCATCCAGTCCGAGGATGGGCCCTGTGTCTTCCTCAACGACGCGAGCTTCGCGGGCGGCGGCGGGTGCGCCCTGCACGCCCAGGCCCTGCGGGACGGCGTCCACCCGCTGCAGTACAAGCCGGACGTGTGCTGGCAGTTGCCGGTGCGCCGCGAGCAGGACTGGATCAAGCGACCGGACGGCACGAAGCTGCTCCAGTCGACGCTGACCGAGTTCGACCGGCGGGGCTGGGGCCCGGGCGGGCACGACCTCGACTGGTGGTGCACCTCGTCGCCCGACGCGCACGTCGGCGCCGATCCGATGTACGTCTCGTACGCGCCCGAGCTGACCGCCCTGATCGGCAAGGGCGCCTACGATCGGCTGGCCGAGCTGTGCGACGCGCGGATCAAATCCGGCCTGGTCGCGGTGCACCCGGCGACCGTCGCGGCCGCCAAGGCCGCGGCGCCGAAGAAGCGCGGCGGACGTGAACCCGCCGCGCCTCCCAACAGCTAGCCGCCGTCCGTGGCTTCCTAGGGCTCGAACTTGTAGCCCAGGCCACGGACGGTGACGATGTAGCGCGGCGCCGACGGCTCGGGCTCCACCTTGGAGCGAAGGCGCTTGACGTGCACGTCGAGGGTCTTGGTGTCGCCCACGTAGTCGGCGCCCCAGACCCGGTCGATCAGCTGACCGCGGGTGAGCACCCGGCCGGCGTTGCGCAGCAGCAGCTCGAGGAGTTCGAACTCCTTGAGCGGGAGCTGCACGCCGGCGCCGTCCACCGTGACGACGTGGCGCTCGACGTCCATGCGGACGGGACCGGCCGCGAGCGTGGGCGTCGAGACCTCGGCCGCCTCGGTGCCCTGGCGGCGCAGCACGGCGCGGATCCGGGCGACCAGCTCGCGCGGCGAGTACGGCTTGGTCACGTAGTCGTCGGCGCCGATCTCGAGCCCGACGACCTTGTCGATCTCGCTGTCGCGCGCGGTGACCATGATGATGGGAACGGCGGAGCGCTGCCGGAGCTGGCGGCAGACCTCGGTGCCGGACATCTCGGGCAGCATGAGGTCGAGCAGCACGATGTCGGCGCCGGTCCGGTCGAACTGCGTCAGCGCCGAGGTCCCGGTCGGGGCGACCGACACCTCGAAGCCCTCCTTGCGCAGCATGTACGACAGGGCGTCGGAGAACGACTCCTCATCCTCGACCACGAGCACGCGGGCCAATGTGGTTCCTTCCATCTTCCGGGTGCCGGGACTAATGCCCGGCCGCACCGGACTCGATCTCAATTGCCGTCGGTAACGGCAAGGGGGCTTCGGGGGGACGCGCCGGTAGGCGCAGAGTGAACGTCGAACCGTCGCCCAGGGAGCTGGTCACGTCGACGCGGCCCCCGTGATTGGTCGCGATGTGTTTGACGATGGCCAGACCCAGGCCTGTTCCGCCGGTGGACCGCGAGCGGGCCTGGTCGGCGCGGTAGAAACGCTCGAAGATGCGGTCGACGTCGTGCGGGGCGATGCCGATGCCCTGGTCGGCGACGTCGATCTCGAGCCAGTCGTCACCCTGGCGCAGGGTGAGCTCGACCTTGGTGTCGTCGCCCGAGTAGGCGATCGCGTTCTCGACGAGGTTGGTCACCGCGGTGGCGACCTGGCTGTCGCTGCCGTAGACGACGGCGCCCTTGGGCCCGCTGTACACGACCTCGATGCCCTTGGCCGACGCCGTGGTGCGGGTGCGGTCGATGACCTCGGCGATCACCCAGTCGACCGGGACCGGCTCGGGGGTGGGCAGCGGCTCGGCGCCCTGGAGCCGGGTCAGCTCGAGCAGTTCGCTGACCAGCCGGCCCATCCGGGCCGACTCGTGGTGGATGCGCTCGGCGAACCGGCGCGCGGCCAGCAGGTCTTCCGACTGGTCGTCGCCCGCGTCGGCGGCCTGCAGTTCGGTCGCGTCGAGCAGAGCCTCGGCCAGCAGCTGCAGCGCGCCGATCGGGGTCTTGAGCTCATGGCTGACATTGGCCACGAAGTCGCGGCGCACCCGGGCCAGCCGGTGCGACTCGGTGACGTCGGCGGCCTCGATGGCCACGTGCGTCGCGTTGAGCGCGACGGCCCGCAGGTGCAGGCCGAGCGGCGCGGCGGCGGCGCCGGCGCGACCCCGGGGCAGGTCGAGCTCGACCTCGCGGCGCACTCCGGTGCGCCGGACCTGGCCGGCCAGCGTACGCAGGATGGGGTGGGCGGCGATCGTGCCGGGCGCGCCGCCCGAACGCAGCAGGCCCATCGCCCGGGCAGCCGGATTGACCAGCACCGGGTGATCCTCCGCGTCGAGGACCACCACGCCGACGCGCAGCGAATCGAGGCTCTTGCGACCCAGCCCCTTCATCCCGTGCTTGCCGTGCGGTTCGGTGTCGATGGCGCGTCCCCCCTTGTGCGGCTGGTCACCGGCCGGCTCCCCCGGTGACTGGCGACCTCGCATGATCAGCGCCCCGGCGGCTGCGCCGGCGACGAGCGCGAGCACTATCAGAGGGATGCCGTAGGCCAGGTCCACGCTGCGATCGTAGGGTCATTGTTTACCTGGCTACTAGCATCAGCCGGACAAATCGGGCACGCGTCGAATAATGTTCACCACTGCGTCCGGCGTCGTTCATCGCCGTTCACGCGAGCGCCGCCGGACCCGCATAGTTTGAGGACCAACCACGGTCGTGCCCTGCTCCACGGGACGGCCCCACCGAAACCCCGGGACGAGGACATGCGCGAGGAGTTCCAGTCGGACCTCAACGAGGTCAGCCGCCTGCTGGTGACGATGGCGGAGTCCGTGCGCGAGGCGATGCGCAAGTCGACCACCGCCCTGCTCACCGCCGACCTGAAGGCCGCCCAGTCGGTGATCGACCGCGACAACGAGGTCGACGAGATCTACAGCCAGGTCGAGGCCAAGGTGGCCGACACCATCGCCCGGCAGGCGCCGGTCGCCTCCGATCTACGCATGGTCATCACGGCCCTGCACATCTCGGCCGACCTCGAGCGCATGGGGGACCTGGCCGAGCACGTGGCCAAGACGGCCAAGCGGCGTCACCCGTCGCCGGCCGTGCCGGCCGAGCTGCGCCCGGTCTTCAAGGGCATGGCCGAGGTGGCCGACCACATGGCCGAGAGCATCGCGGGCCTGCTGGCCAAGCCCGACGCTGAGCTCGCGGCCAAGCTCGAGCACGAGGACGACGCGATCGACGATCTGGAGCGTCAGCTCTTCAAGATCATGCTGGACGACGACTGGCCGTACGGCGCGGAGACCGCGATCGACGGCGCGCTGCTGGGCCGCTTCTACGAGCGGTACGCCGACCACGCAGTCAACGTGGGCGAGCAGCTTGTGTACCTGATCACCGGAGAACCGGTGGGCGACCAGGGCTGAGCCTCGCTCGCCTGGTCGAAAGCGGAGGCCGGGACGCCACGGGGGCGTCCCGGCCTCCTGCTGTTCTCAGCGTTTCTCAGCGGCCCTGGTTGGCGACCGCGGCCGCGGCCTCCTTGGCCGCCTCGGGGTCGAGGTATTCGCCGCCCGGCTTGAGCGGGCGCAGGTCGTCGTCGAGGTCGTAGCGCAGCGGGATGCCGGTCGGGATGTTCAGCTTCGAGATCGCCTCGTCGGAGATGCTGTCGAGGTGCTTCACGAAGGCGCGCAGCGAGTTGCCGTGCGCGGCGACCAGCACGGTCTTGCCGGCCCGCAGGTCGGGCACGATCTCGTCGTACCAGTAGGGCAGAGCCCGCACCAGAACGTCCTTCAGGCACTCGGCCTTGGGCTTCGCCTCGGACGGCAGCAGGGCGTAGCGCGGGTCGTCGAACTGCGCGAACTCCGAGCCGGGCTCGATCGGCGGCGGCGGGACGTCGTACGACCTGCGCCAGAGCATGAACTGCTCCTCGCCGTACGTCTCGAGGGTCTGCTTCTTGTCCTTGCCCTGCAGGGCGCCGTAGTGGCGCTCATTGAGCCGCCACGACCGCTTCACCGGGATCCAGTGCCGGTCGGCGATGTGCAGAGCGATCTCGCTCGTGCGGATGGCGCGGCGCAGGACGCTGGTGTGCACCACGTCCGGCAGCACGCCGCTCTCTTTCAGCAGCTCGCCACCGCGCCGGGCCTCGGCCTCACCCTTGGCGTCGAGGTCGACGTCGACCCAGCCGGTGAAGAGGTTCTTGGCGTTCCACTCGCTGTTGCCGTGCCGCAGCAGCACCAAAGTCCCTGTCATGACCTCCATCCTGCCGCAGCCACCTGAACAGCGAGCGCCGACCCCGTTGAAACCCGGTTGCGCCACCTCCTAGGTTGTAAGGGAAGCAAGCGTGATCACTCATTACGGGGGCGAGTGTGCGGGGTTGGTTCGACCAGGCTGTGGGCGGGTTGCCACGGCAGTTCTGGCTGCTCTGGACCGGGACGCTGGTCAACCGCGTCGGCTCGTTCGTGGTGATCTTCCTGGCCATCTACCTGACCGGCGAGCGGCACTTCTCGCAGAGCCAGGCCGGCCTGGTCATCGGCCTCTACGGCGTCGGCGGCGCGCTCGGCACCACGGTCGGCGGGGTGCTGGCCGACCGCTGGGGGCGCAAACCCACGATGCTGACCGCCCAGTTCGGCGCGGCGGCGCTGATGCTCGCGCTCGGTTTCGCGCACCATTACGGCCAGATCCTGGCGGTCACGTTCCTGCTCGGCTTCTTCAGCGAGGCGGTGCGGCCGGCCTTCTCGGCCATGATGGTCGACGTCGTGCCCGACCGCGACCGGGTCCGGGCGTTCTCGCTGAACTACTGGGCCATCAACCTCGGCTTCGCCCTGGCCGCGGTCGGCGCCGGTCTGGCCGCCAAGGTCGATTATCTGCTGCTCTTCGTGGTCGACGCGGGCACCACCCTGGCCACGGCCCTGATCTGCCTGATCTTCATCAAGGAGACCCAGCCCTCCCGGACGGCGGTCCGGCCGCCCCGCGGCGAGGCCGGCGGCCTGATCACCGTGCTGCGCGACCGCGTCTTCGTCACCTACCTGCTGGTCTCCGTGGGCGGCATCGTCGTCATGATGCAGCACCTGTCGACGCTGCCGATCGCCATGACCGCGGAGGGGCTGTCGGCGGCGACGTACGGCTGGGTGATCGCGGTCAACGGCGTGCTCATCGTCGTCGGGCAACTGTTCGTCCCCAAGCTGATCGAGAAGCGTGACCCGGCCCGCGTGCTGGCGCTCGGCTCACTGATCATCGGAGTCGGCTTCGGGCTCAACGCGCTGGCCCACGCGTCCTGGTTCTTCGCGCTGAGCGTGATCATCTGGACGCTGGGCGAGATGATCCAGTCACCCAGCAACGCGACCACGGTGGCCGCGCTCTCCCCCGCCGCGCTGCGCGGGCGCTATCAGGGACTGAACTCGCTCTCGTGGTCGGCCGGGACGGCCCTGGCCCCCATCGCCGGCGGCTTCACCCAGCAGCACCTCGGCAACGCGGCTCTGTGGATCGGGTGCTTCCTCGTCTGCGCGCTGGTCGCTCTCGGGCACATCCTCTCCGGGCCGAGCCGCCGGCGGCGCATCGCATCCCTCGGCGTCACCGCTCCGGTTCTCCCCGAGCCGATCGCCGACGTGCCCGCGGTCGCCGAGCCGGTGGCCGACCCGCCGGCCAAGCTGCCCACGCGGTAACGTCTCTTCTGCCAAGAAGGTTGCCAATAGGGAGTGCGGCCCGTGCGGGCATGGCTTCGTGACACGGCCGGCGGCCTGTCCGCCACGTACTGGTATCTCTGGACCGGCCTGCTGATCAACAAGGTCGGCGGCTTCGCCGTGCTGTTCCTGTCGCTCTACCTGACGTCGCAGCGCGGCGCGGGAACCGCCCAGGCCGGCCTGATCGTCGGCACGTACGGCATCGGCGGCCTGCTCGGCACGCTGGCCGGCGGCGTCCTCACCGACCGCTGGGGCCGTCGCCGCACGCTGCTGGTGTCCCATTTCGCCACCGTGGCCGCGCTGTGCCTGCTCGCCTTCAACACCCAGCTCGCGGTGATCGCCGCCCTCTGCGCCCTGCTCGGGGTCGCACAGTCGATGGCGGCCCCCGCGTTCGTCGCCGCGATCATCGACGTGACCCCCGCCGACAAGCGGTCCCGTGCGTTCAACCTGCAATTCTGGGCGCTGAACCTGGGCCTGGCCGGAGCCTCGCTGCTGGCCGGCCTGCTCGCCCAGTGGAGCTACCAGGCCCTGTTCCTGATCGACGCCGGCTGCACTCTGGCGACCGGCGTACTGATCGCCTGGAAGGTGCCGGAGACACTGCGCACCTTGCCTCCGCCGTCGCTCTCGCCGTCGCGCTCCCCCCTGCCCTCGCCCCTGCCCTCGCCCTGGCCCTCGCTCGTGTCATCGTCGGCCCAGAAGCTCCGTAGGGGCGGCGGGCTCGGAACCGTGCTGACCGATCGCATCTTCCTCGTCTTCGTGGGGCTGACGCTGCTGCAGGCCCTCATCTACACGCAGGCCAGCACGATCGTGCCGCTGGCGATGCATGCGGACGGATTGAGCCCGTCGGCCTACGGCTCGGTGGTCGCGCTCGGCGGCGCCCTGATCGTGCTCGGCCAGCTCTTCGTGCCGCGCCTGATCGACGGCCGCCGCAAGGCCCGGGTGCTGGCCCTGGCCCTGCTGCTCAACGGCGCCGGCTTCGCGGTGCTGGCCCTGGCCGACCACGTGGCCCTCTATCTGACCGCGGCGGTGATCTGGACGGTGGGCAGCATGCTGGCCGCGCCCCCGAACGCCGAGATCAACTCCGAGTTGGCGCCCCTGGCCCTGCGTGGGCGCTATCAGGCGGTGTTCTTCCTGACCTTCCCGGCCGCATCGTTCCTGGCGCCGTCGCTGGGCGGGGCCGGCCTGCAATACCTCGGGGACGCGCACTGGCTCGTGGTCGGCGCCCTGGGGGCGGTGGCCGCAGTCCTGCATCTGTCGGCCGGCCCCTCGCGAGAACGCCGGGTAGCGGCGATCCGCTCCGACACGGCCGCCATCGCGAACGTGAGCTGAATCCGGCGCGGCCGCGTCGATCTTCCGGGGTGCCACCGCCTCCCCCGCCCACCCAAGGGACGTGGGGAGGACGTTACTTGCCGTCAAGGCGACGCCGGGCGGTTGTCCACAGCTGGGCTCGATGACCCGGATGGTCGCGCGCGCTTGTCCACAGCGGCTCAGCCTCCGAGGGCTCCGTCTCGCGGCACAAAAAAGGACGACCCTCAGGTCGTCCGTTGGCACCGGCGGCGGCGGACGACGCCCATCCCCATAGGCGTCGCCCGCACTAACCGCCGGTCTCGGGTCGCGCCGTCCCCCAACGGCATATGCCACCCGTCCCCAAACGCCGGCCGCGGTGATCGTCTCCGATCAACCAGTTCCCCGAACTAACGGTCCGACGTCCATTGATTACGCTAGTTGGGGCAGTCAAGGCAGACAAGCCAACTGGCTGTCCGCCATCTGTCTGCACCATCACAGTCACCCACTATTGGCCGATCGGCGGATGACCTGTCCCACATTTGGAGTGGACAAAAGCGACAGTCCGGACTCCGCTATTCGTCGGGGTTGTCGAGCTGGAAGAAGTTGCTGCGCTCCCCGCCCGATCGCCGCTCCTGGTAGATGAAGTTCAGCCGGCGCTTGTCGAACGCCTCGAACCACTCGGCCCAGCTGACCTCGACGAGCCCGTCACCCGAGTACCCGGGGAAGTCGAACCGCAGCACACCGAGATGGCCGTCGTGTTGAGTGCCGGCCACCGTCGACGGCACCGCACGGCGGGCTTTCGCCCACTGGCGGATCACCTCATGGTCGGTCGTGATGAGGCTGCGGCCGTTGCGCTCCGGCTTGTCGCTCGTCGACGTGATCTCCTGCGAATAGTCGAGCGACTTCGACGTCTTCTTCCCGGTGCGCTTACCACCGGCCTTCTGAGCCGTGCCGGATTTCGAAGCGGCGCCGGCCTTCGAAGCCGGGCTGGATTTCGAAGCGGCGCCGGCCTTTGAAGCCGGGCTGGATTTCGAAGCCGTGCTGGATTTGGATGCGGAACTCTTGGCGGAGGCTGCGCTCGCCTTGGAACCACTGCCCCGCTTCGACGCGGCGCCGGCCTTCGAGCCGGTTCCGGCCTTGGCCAGCTTCAGCCGGGCCTTGACGTACCGCTCGACCAGCTCGGCCTTCTTCATGTCACCGGTGCCCTTGACGCCCAGCTTGGTCAGCTGGGTGCGCAGAGAGGACGCCTTCATCGCGGCGATCCTGCTCTCGCTCACCTCGGGGGTGTCCGGGGTGTCGTTGCGGCTGGTCGGATTCTTGGCCTTCGAGGACGACGACTTCTTTTCGGCTTTGATCAGCTTCTTGACCAGGTCCGGCTTCTTGAGGTCGGCCGTTCCCCGGACGCCGCGATTGTCGAGTTCCCGGCGCAGCTCACCGACCTTCATCCGGGCGATTCTGCTTTCGCTCACATCCGGGGTGTTGGGGGTGTCGTTCCGGCTGGCCCGCTTCTTGGAACCGGCGGCAGCGGTCTTGGTGGCGGCCACGCCAATTCACCTCTCATTCATCGGCGGTTTCCTATTACCGGTGTCACTACCCGGTTCTCCAGCGCCGACACTGCCTAGGAGGACGAATCCTCCGACGGGGCAAGATGTTTGAACGCCTGGAGGTTGGCCACCGACTCGCCCCGCTTCACGCGCCATTCCCACTCGCGCTTGATCGACGAACCGAAGCCGATCTCGAGCATGGTGTCGAACGACTCGTCGGCGTACGTCAGCACGACCCCGAGCAGCCGGTCCAACTCGTCCTCGTCGAGGCCGGTCAGCGCCACCCGACCGGTCAGGTAGACGTCGCCGGCCGCATCGATCGAGAACGACACCCCGTACATACGGGCGTTGCGCCGCAGCAGCCAGGCCCACAGTTCCTCGTGCCGCTCGTCGGGGCGGCGCATGACGAACGCCTCGATGCGCAACGCGTGCTCGCCGACGATCAGATTGCACGCCGTCTTGAGCTTGTGGGTGCCGGGCAGCGTCACGACGTAGGCGCCGGGGCCGGTGGATTCCCACTCGAGTTCCCGGTCGGTGAGCGCCTTCTCGATCAGGTCGGTCACCATGCGTACGCCTCCAGGCGCTTCGCGATCAACGCGCGGTGCTCGGTCACGGCCTCACGGTAGACCCGCACCAGGTTTTCGGCAGTGCGGTCCCACGAGAAGTCGGCGGCGTGCGCGACCGCCCCCGCCGACAGCTTCTCGCGCAGCCCGGGCGAAGCGAGCAGGCGGTCGAGCACCCGCGCCCATTCCCCGGCGTCGTGCCCGTCGACCAGAACACCGCTCAATCCGTCCCGTACGGCGGTCACCAGCCCGCCGACGGCGGCCGCCACAACCGGCGTGCCGCAGGCCTGCGCTTCGAGCGCGACCAGTCCGAACGACTCGTTGTAGGACGGCACCGCCACCAGATCGGCGGTGCGGTAGAGCGCGGCCAGCCCGGCGCCGTCCTGCGGCGGCAGGAAGACCACCGAGTCGCTGACCCCCAGCGACTCGGCCAGTTCGATGAGCGCCGTCGGCCGGTCGAGCCCGGTGCCGCTCGGCCCGCCGCAGATGACCAGCGTGGTGTCCGGTTCCCGCATCCGGGCCAGCGCCGAGATCAGCACGTCGGGGGCCTTCAGCGGCTGGATGCGGCCGACGAAGGCGACAACCTTGCCCCGCTCGGGCAGCCCGAACCGCGACCGGTCGGCCGCCGAGGGAAGCGGGCCCGGGCGGAACCGGTCGAGGTCGACGCCCGGCTGCACGACGGTGACCCGGGCCGGGTCGGCGTCGTAGTAGGCGACCAGGTCCTGCGCCTCGAAGCGGGTGTTCGCGACCAGCCGGTCGGACTCCGCGATCACCTGTTCCTCGCCGATCACCCGGGCCTTGGGTTCGGGTCGGTCGCCCGCCGCGATCAGCCTGTTCTTCACCTTGGCCAGCGTGTGCGCGGTGTGCACGTGCGGCACGCCCCAGCGCTCGCGGGCCAGCCAGCCGACCTGGCCGGAGAGCCAGTAATGCGAGTGGATCAGGTCGTAGTAACCCGGCGGGTGCGCCGCCTCGGCCCGCAGCACGCCGTGAGTGAAGGCGCAGAGCTGAGCCGGCAGCTCTTCCTTGGACAGGCCCTCGAACGGGCCCGAGGTCACGTGCCGGACGGTGACTCCGGGAGCCATCTCGACCACCGGGGGCAGATCGCTGCGGGTGGCCCGGGTGAAGACCTCGACCTCGACGCCGAGGCGGGCGAGTCGCTTGCTGACCTCGACGATGTACACGTTCATGCCGCCGGCGTCGCCGGTGCCCGGCTGCTCGAGCGGGGACGTGTGAACCGAGAGGGTGGCGATGCGCCGGGGGGTCGGCCATTCTGCCACGATCGTTCCTCCTGCACGGATGACACGGGGATTGTTGCGTCGTCGTTAATCTTCCCCGGCTAGGTGCTCCGAACCACAATCCCGCGGCCCTGGGGTGACTGATGTCATCGGGAAGGATGGAGGCATGCAGAACATCGCTGTGGTCACGGGTGCGTCGAGCGGAATCGGGGCGGCGACCGTCCGCCGGCTCGCCGCCGAGGGTTTTCACGTCGTCGCAGCCGCCCGGCGGGCCGACCGGCTGGCGGAACTGATCGACGAGATCGGCCCGGCCGCGACCGCCGTCGCGTGCGACGTCACATCCGAGGAATCGGTCGCTGCGCTGGCGGCGGCGGTGACAGCGCTCGGCGGGCCGGTGACGTTGCTGGTCAACAACGCGGGCGGGGCGGTCGGCCTCGATCCGGTCGAGTCCGGCTCGGCCGCCGACTGGCAGGCGATGTACGAGGTGAACGTGCTCGGCACTCTGCGGGTCACCCAGGCGCTGCTGCCGGCGCTGATCAGGAGCGGCAACGGAACGATCGTGACGGTCGGCTCGACCGCGGCGTTCACGGTCTATGAGGGCGGCGGCGGTTACACGGCGGCCAAGCACGCCCAGACCGCCCTGGTCGGCACTCTGCGGCTGGAACTGTCGGGTAAGCCCGTACGAATTGTCGAGGTCGACCCGGGCATGGTGCGCACCGACGAGTTCTCGCTCAAGCGTTTCGGCGGCGACCGGGCCAAGGCCGACGCGATCTACGACGGCGTGAAGGAGCCCCTGGTCGCCGACGACATCGCCGACATCATCGCGTTCGCGGCGACCCGTCCGCACCACGTCAACCTCGACCGGATCGTGGTGCGCCCGATCGCGCAGGCCGCCCAGCACAAGGTCTACCGGGAGAAGTAGGCGTGCGGCCGGTCGGCGCCATCACCCGGGGGACGACCAATCCCAACCGGCTGCGCCGCGTCGACAACTACATCGCGTACCGGTGCGGTGATCTGCTGCGTGCCGCCGCGGCGCCGCTGGTGGTCGACCTCGGGTACGGCGCCACCCCGGTCACGGCCGTCGAGTTGCGGGCCCGGCTGGCCGCGACCGTCCGGGCGGACGTCACCGTGGTCGGCCTCGAGATCGATCCGGTACGGGTGGCGGCCGCGCAGCCGCACGCCGACCTCCCGCACCTCGAGTTCCGGCGTGGCGGCTTCGAACTGGCAGGCCTGCGGCCGGCGGTCGTGCGCGCGTTCAACGTGCTGCGCCAGTACGCCGAGCACGAGGTCGCCGCGGCCTGGGCGGCGATGACCGCGACCGGCGCCGTGCTGGTCGAGGGCACCTGCGACGAGCTGGGCCGGATCGCCACCTGGGCGGTGATCGAAGGCGGCGCCCCGAGCACGCTCACCCTTTCCGCCCGGCTGTCCGATCTGGACCATCCCGCGACGTTCGCCGAGCGACTGCCCAAGGCTCTGATCCACCACAACGTGCCGGGCGAGCCGGTGCACGAACTGCTGTGGGCGCTGGGTCGCGCCTGGGAGGCCGAAGCCACCCCGTTCGGGCCCCGGCAACGGTGGCTGGCCACCTGCCGGCGGATGCGCGAGCAGGGCCGGCCAGTGCTCGACGGCCCGGCGCGCTGGAAACTCGGCGAGCTGACGGTGCCGTGGCCCGGAACTGGAACAGGGCCCGGGCAAGTCGAAGCCGGGCCGGCCCTCCGCAGCGGACCGACCCGGCCTCAGGGGGGCGAGTAACGTCTGTCACCCAGATTCGTGGGTGACAGGTGCCGTGCGGGTGGTCGGTCGGGAGCAGGTCAGGAGCCGCCGAGCACGGACCGCAACGTCTGGACGAGCAGCTCGCTGCTGAACGGCTTCTTCACCAGCAGGGCGTCCTCGCCGATGAGGCCGTCGGCCACCGCGATCTCCTTGGGCAGTCCCGAGATGTAGACGACGCTCATCTCGGGCCGCAGCTCGGTCGCCGACCGGGACAGCTCGCCGCCCGAGACGCCGGGCAGCCCCAGGTCGGTGACCAGGATGTCGATGTCGCCCGGATGCTCCCGGCAGGCGGTGATGGCCTGCTGGGAGTCGCCGGCGATCAGGGTGGCGAAGCCGCGGCGCTCGAGCATCCGGCGCATGATGTCGCGCAGGTCCTCCTCGTCGTCCACGACCAGGACCGTGGGCCGTGTCTCGGGTGCGGGCGCCTGCGACATGGATCCTCCCGGTGGTTCTGACGTCACTTTCCGTGCCGGCTTCGCGCTCTCACGCTAGCCGCACGAGGTTGCGCGGTCCGGCCTTTGCGCATCACGGCCGGCCGAGCGTGCCCCGAGGGCCAGATCACCCGCCGGAATACGCATGCCCGCATCTGGTTGAGGGAAGTTGTGGAGTGGCCCGGTTGCACCTGGGTTGCAACGCCTCCGGGGTCGTAGGAGCACCCTGGAAGATCGAAGAGAACAGCTAAAGCGGTGTGGCGTGGAGCCGATCAACACGGAGTACCGCTACACACCGCCACTGAGCAAGGAGTGCGATATGTCCAGCCTGCTGTCGCCCGAGATCACCACCGTTGCCGCGATGACCGAGCGCTGCGACCGCTGCAGCGCCGCCGCCAAGCTGGTGGTCACGCTGACCAGCGGCGGCGAGCTGGCGTTCTGCGGCCACCACGCCAACCGCCACAGCGAGGACATCGCCCGGGTCGGTGAGCGCATCGTCCTCGAGGACGGTTTCGAGTGGGCCGGAAAGTAACCGCTTGACACGCTTGCGTCGCGTTATGCTCGCTTCCTCAGTAATTGAGGGGATTACTTGCAGGATGCGGCGCGTGATCTGGGTGGACGCCCCTGGCTGATCGCCGGGGGCGCCGGAGCCGCGATCGCCCTCGTCGGCGTCGCGGCCCTGCTCAGGTCGCTCCGAGGTGATCCGCCGGACGGCTCTGCCGTACCGGCGGCTGCTCTTGTTCCGGCCGGGTTCGCGGTGACGCTGGGCGCGCTGCGGCAGCGCCGGCTCGCCGGCGACCTGGACGCCGCCCGCACCGAAGCGGCCCGGCTGCGGGAAAGCAACGCCGCCGCGCTCGCGGAAACTGCCGCCGCCCGCGCGCAGACGGCCCGGCTGCGCGCGGAAAGCGCCGGCTCGGTCGAGGAGGCCGCGCGGCTGCGCACGGCGCACGCGAATCTCGAGGCGGCGCTGACCTTCAAGAACGACCTCACGTCGATGCTGACGCACGACGTCGCGCAGCCCATCAGCTCGATCGCGAGCCTGGCCGAACTGCTGCGCTCGGACTGGGCTGACCTGCCCGAGAATCTCCGGCTCGAGCTGGCAACCAAGATCGACAAGAACACGCAGCGCCTGATCAAGATGATGAACGATCTGCAGCTGCTGTTCCGGCTGGACACCGGCTCGGTCACCGCGCGGCGGAATCCCGTACCCCTGAAGGAACTCGCCGAGTCGGTCGCGCCCGGGGAGATCGATGTCGAGATCGCCGAGGAGCTGTCGGTGCTGGCCGATCGCGGGCATATGCAGGTGATCCTGCAGAACCTGGTCGGCAATGCCCTCGCGTACGGGAAATCGCCGGTGACGGTCAGCGCGACCCGGCACGGCGAAAATGTCGAGGTGGTTGTGCGGGACAACGGGCCCGGCATCCCCGACGAGCTGCTGCCGGCGCTGTTCGGCCGTTTCGCGCGGGGCGCCGGCCTGGGCCTGTTCATCGTCCGCCACCTGGTCGAGGCCAACGGCGGCACCGTCCGCTACGAGCCTGCCACCCCGACCGGCGCGCGCCTGATCGTGACGATGGAGGCGGCCGGCCCGATCCCGAGCCGGCCGCCCTGGTGAGCGCTAGAAGTCGTGGGCGCTGCCCCGGTCCTCTTCGTTGATCATGCCGTCGCCCCAGGCGTCCCGGGCCGTGGTGCGCCCACCCATCTCGGCGCTCGCTCCGGCGGCCGGGGCGACACGGCGGCCGGGGGCGAGCACGTCGTCGAGGTCGTGCGTGCTGCGGATGCCGGGGGCGCTGGTGATGTCGACGTTGGTGCCCATGGCCGACGCGGACATCCCGTGGTAGGGCAGGTCGGCCCGGCTGGCGTTGCTGTGCTCGCCCGCGCTGGTTCCCCAGCCCGCGCCGGGGTGCGCGCGGGTGCGGGCCCGCGTGGCGACCGCCGCCGGGCTCGGCACCGGCCGGGCAAACTTCTTGGTGCTGGCGCCGCTCTCGACCAGGCCCTTGAGGGCGGTCAGGTCGGCCTTCAGCCGCTTGTTCAGGGAGGCCTGGCCATGCCGGTCGTTCGGCATGAGGAAGGCGATGTCGGCCTCGAGCTGCGCGACCACCTGGGTCTTGGTCTCGCCCATGGGCCGCAGCGTGATCGTCTCGGCGAGCAGCGGCCCGTCCGTGGTCGCCCACGAGACCCGCTCGTCCATCGAGCACTCGGTGATCTGGGCGTCGAACTCGCGGCGTTTGCCCTCGACGTCCATGATCCAGTGGGTGCGGTCGTCGCCGATCGTGGTGACCTGCTGAACGCCGCTCATGAACTGTGGGTAGTTCTCGAACGCGGCGAGTTGCTCGTACACCGTGTGGACCGGCGCACTCACCTCGATGGCCTGCTGAACCATACTCATCGCATCTCTCCCATGCCTACGCGTGGTGACTTCGGCATTACCGAGAGTACGGAGACGGCTACGGGAAGCGTTCCGTTTCGCTCAGACCCGGCGGACGTACTGCCATTGGCCCACCTCGGTCGCGTACCGTGCGTCACTCGCGGGGACCAGGACCACCCCCGCCGCACGCAGCAGCGCCACGACGCGGGGCGACGGTGACCGCCAGGCCTCGCTGATCTCGACCACGGTGCCCGTCTGGCGGCAGGCCGCGGCCAGGGTGCCGATCAGTTCCTGGGACAGCACGGCGTCGTCCAAGCCGGCCTGGGCGAGCAGGCTCAGCGGGCGGGCGAGCTGGGTCGGCGCGTACCGGGAGGCCCGGCCGATGCCCTGCACCGTCGCGGTCACCAGCGCCTCGGCCACCTGATCGGCGGTCAGCTCGCCGGCGACGAGCATCGCCCGCACCTCCCGCGGCGCGGCCGGGCCGGCCGGCAGCGGCAGGCTGGAGACGGCGACCGAGACGGCCTCGAGGTGGTTCAAGTCGGCCGGCAGGGCGAGCCAGCCGTCCGGGCGGACGACCTCGACCTCGGCCGCCAGGCGCAGGCGGATCTCCGTACGCCGCTGGGCCCGGCGCACCGAGTTGGCGTACACGGGGAGCCAGTTGGAGTCCGGCCCGGCCTGGTCGGCGAACGTGATCGCGGTGAGCCCGGCCCGGTCGGCGGCCGACACGACGACCCCGACCGCGTCGCGTCCGGTCGCGAAGCCGGTGTGCACATGGGCATCGGTGGACAGATCCAGTGACAGATCCAGTGCGTCGAGGGTGCTGACCACACCGATGACTGATTCCCGCTCCGCGCTCACAGTCTCTCCCAGCCTGATGCTCGACGGGCTCCTCCCGTCTGACCAGAAGAATGGGGTCGCCGTGTTGTCAACCCCGGTTACGGGCCGGTGCAGTCCGGGTGCGCGCGGCTCACAGCCGGAACGCGCCGACCAGGCTGCGCAGCTCGTCGGCGGTGCGGGCCACCCCGTCGGACGCCGTCCGGGTCTGCTCGACGCCGCGCACAGCCTCGGCGCTGGCCGCGCTGACATCCGTGATGTTGGTGGCGATGCGGACCGAGCCGTCGGCCACCTCGGCGATGCTCCGGCTCATCTCGCCGGTGGTCGCCGTCTGCTCCTCGATGGCGGAGGCGATCGTCGTCTGGAAGTCGTTGATCTGGGCGATGACCTCGCTGATGCGGGAGATGACCTCGACCGCGCCGCCGGTGTCCTGCTGGATCGCGGCGACCCTGGTCCCGATGTCCTCGGTCGCCCGCGCGGTCTCCTGGGCCAGATCCTTGACCTCGCTGGCGACCACGGCGAAGCCCTTGCCGGCCTCGCCGGCGCGGGCCGCCTCGATGGTGGCGTTCAGCGCGAGCAGGTTGGTCTGCTCCGCGATCGAGGTGATGAGCTTGATGACGTTGCCGATCTCGGCCGAGGAGTCACCGAGCTGACGGACCGTCTCGGTCGCCCGGGCCGCCTCGGCAACGGCCACCGACGCGATCTGCGCCGACTCGCTGGTGTTACGCGAGATCTCCCGGATGGCCAGGCCCATCTCCTCGGCGCCGGCTGCCACCGTCTGCACGTTGCGCGAGATCTCGTCCGCCTCGGTGGCCGCCGACGCGGACTGCCGGTCGGTGCGCTGGGCCGCCTCGGCGATCTGGGCCGCGACCGAGGACAACTCGCCGGCCGCCCCGGCCAGCGCGTCGGCATCGTGGCCGATCGTGGTGAGGGAGCCGCGGATCGACTCCAGCGCACCGTCGAGTCCGGCCGCCATCCGGCCCAGTTCGTCGCGGCTCGTGATGCCGCTGCGGTTGGTCAGGTCGCCCCGGGCAAGCGCGTCGATGACAGCGCCGAGCTGGCGCACCGGCACCAGGATCGAGCGGGCCAGCGGGATCGCCAGGCCGACCAGCAGGGCGAGGCCGGCCAGGGCGATGCCGATCGACAGCGTACGGGTGCGGCTGACCGTGCTGGCCATGTCCGCGTGCTCGATGTCGACCGCGGCGCCGACCCGGTCGACCAGGGCGCCGAGCTTGTCGTCGGTGACGTTGTTGCGCTCGGCGATCTCGTCCAGCCGGCCCCGGGCCGACGCCGGGTTCCGGCCCGCCGCGGCGACGAAGTCGGAGATGAACGCGCCGAAGGCGACGAAGTCCGAGCGGTCCTCGAGGAACGTGGCGGTCATGTCGTCCGGCAGCCCGGCGCCGACCACGGCGTCGGCCGCTTCGGTGGCCGACTGCACGTCGTCGATCACGTCCTGACTGACGTCCATGCCGAGGGCCGCCCGGTAGGCGTCCACCTTGAGCTCGCTCTGCCGGGTGTCGAGGTGGTTGAGCGCGGCCTGGCCGGACTGGAGCCGGGAGACGTGGTCGGCCTGCTCGTTGAGCCGACTCTGACCGACCAACGTGACGGCAGCCAGCGCGCCCAGCATCAGGGCGCCGACGAGCACGATCAGGCCGAGCCGTTTGGCAATTCCGAGTTGCGCCAGTCGCGACATCGATCCCCCTGAAAGGCCGGAGCTGGGCCGCCTGTGCGGTTAAGAACATCTTTCAGCTCTTCCGGCGCGAGGGGTGCGTTTTCCGCCAAATCGGATAGGACGAACGCCCCGTCGACCGGCGACGGGGCGTTCGGCACAGCTTTCAGTCCGATGTGGTCGGTGAATGCAGCATCTTGCTGACCGCCCGCACCTCGTCCTGTGTGGGCGAAGCGGCCTCTCGGTTGGATGCCTGCAGCTCCCGGTACACCTCCTCGCGATGCACCTGAACGTCACGCGGAGCCTGGATGCCCAGCCGGATCACGTCGCCACGCGCCTCGAGCACGGTGATGACGACGGTGTCGCCGATCATCACACTCTCTCCGGAGCGCCGGGTCAGTACGAGCATCGTCGGTGCCCTCCTCCATCCGTGGACGGACAGCATCGCGAACCGGGCGCGGTCGCCGCCCGGCGGCCGCGCCCGCTGGACGTCAGTAGACCGGGTTCAGAACCGCGCGGACGGGGAAGCCCGATCCGCTCAGCACAACCTGGATGGCGCGCATGCTGTCGCGGTCGACCACGATCGGCGCCATCAGGTTGGCCGTGGTCTCGTTGGTGCCGGCCGTGATGACGGTCAGCAGCAGGAGCCGGTCGGCGTCCTTGGTGTTCAGCGCGGCGAAGACGTCGGCCTCGATCTCGGGCGCGTAGTCCGGGAAGAACGGCTCCGGCGGCGCGACGAGGAAGCGCAGGTCGGGGTCCTCGGTGGACGTGAAAGCGTAGAGCAGGCCGTCTTCGTTGAGCCGCACCAGAACGAATTCCCGGTGGGCCGGGAAACCGGGCATGGGCACCGCCATCGTGATGGTCGGCAGGCCCAGCGACGGGTCGATCATGGTGTCCTCAATCGTTCGGGACGCGGTGCGAGTAGTCATGGTCACCTCAGGAAATCGATGAGCGAGGGCTGGATCACCTTGGCCGAGGCGGCCAGGGCGGCCTGATAAGACGTCTGCTGGATCTGCAATTCCATGATCGCCTTGGGCAGGTCCACATCCTCGATGTCGGACAGCTGCGACGTCACGGAGAGCAAATGGTCATCAGCGGACTGCTTCATCTGCGTAATCCGATTATATCGGGCGCCAACGTCCGAAAGGGTGGACTTTAGTAAATCGTGGGCAGTATCGAGGTTGCCCAGTGCGGCGTTCAGAGCAGTGTCGTCATTGCCACGAAGTGCCGTGGAAATGTCGCTCAGCACCTTGAAGAGCTGCGTGTCGCTCCCGTCGGCGCCGAACGCCTCAGCACCGGTCGTGTCGATCCGGACCTTGGCGTTCGGTCCGACGGTCCGAGTGGTCTGTCCGTCGTTGCCGAGGTACTTACCGGTTTCGTCGAACGCCACTGCGCCCGGCGTGGTGCCGCCGAAAACCGGCCGGCCCAGGTACTGGGTGTTCGCCTCGCCGATCATCGACTGGCGGATGTTGTCGATCTCCACCGCGATCGCATTCCGCGCCGACGCGTTGTTGGCCGAGCTGAGACCCTGCACGGTCAGATCGCGTACGCGGATGATCCGGCCCGACGCGTCGCCGAGCTTGTCCTGAATGGTGCCCAGCCAGCCGAGCCCGTCGTCCGCGTTGCGAGCGAACTGCTGGGTGGAACGCAACTCGCCGCGCAGCTGCAGCGACGTCACTGTCCCGGTCGGAGAGTCGGAGGGCCGGCTCAGCTGCTTGCCGCTGGAGATCTGTTCCTGCAGTTTCTGGCCGCGGGCCATGGCGCGATTGAGATCGCCCAGCATGCGGTGCCGCATGCTGCTGTCGGTGACCCTGCTCGGAATGGTCATGCGATTCCCCTACGCCGTCGCCCGGTCATCGGCCGACGAGGCCGGTGCGGTTGATCAGCTGATCGAGCATCGAGTCGATCGTCGTCAGCACGCGCGAAGCGGCCTCGTAACCCCGCTGATAGGTCAGCAGGTTGACCATCTCCTCGTCGAGGTTGACCCCGGACTCGGCCTCGCGCGAGGTGTCGACCTGATCGCGGACGGCGTCCTGGATCTCGCTGCGCCGGGCCGAGGCCTGCGAGGCCACGCCGAGCTGACCGATCATCTGCTGGTACGTCGCGTCCGGGCCGCCCGGTGAGGCGCCGAGAGCAGCCAACTCGTCGGCCTTGTCGTTGTCGATCGCGGCGACGTCGGGTGGCACGGCCTTCGGGTTGCCGGCCGAGAAGGCCACCATGTCGGGGTCGTCGATCGCGACCTTGATGTCCCGCGCGGTCGTGCCGGAGAAGAAGGCTGTGCCGGGATCGCCGTTGACGTCGTACGCCGTGGTCGTCAGATCGTTGACGCCGTTGGCCAATGACCTGGCGACGTCGTCGAGCTGCTTGGCGATGCCCGGGATGACGGTGTTCATGGTGTCGAGCATCGAGCCCATCGTGCCGCCGGCGTTGGCCGTCGTGTCGGTGCCCTGCCACTTGAGCGCGACCTGGGAGTTCGCGTCCCAGGAATCGAGGTTGGGCGGCCCGGTGAGCTCCAGCTTGCGGGTGGAGAAGTCGCTGACGAGCGGCGACGTTCCCACGTAGACATTGATGGAGCCGTTGGTCTTGGCTTCGGTGGTGGCGCCGACCAGCTCGGAGAGCCTCATGACGGCCACGTCCCGCTGGTCCTGCAGCTCGTTGGTCTCGAGGCCGGCCGCCCGGGCCACGACGACCTGGTTGTTCATCTTCGCGATGTTGTCGGCCATGGTGTTGACCTGGTCGACGAACGCGCTCATCTCGTTGCGGTTCGCGCCGAACTGATTCGCGAGCGAGGCGCGGGTGTCGTTCAGCGTGATCGCGACGGTCCGGCTCTTCTCGAGCAGGGAGGAGCGGGTCGACGGGTCCTGCCAGTTGTTGGCGACGTCGTTCCAGCCGTCCCACATGTCGTGCAGACGGGCCTGCAGCGCGGTGTCGCTCGGCTCGGCCAGGACGCTTTCGATCTGGTCGTACGCCGCCGCCTGCGAAGCCAGGTACGCCGAGTTGGCGTGCTCGGTGCGACCCCGTTCCTCCAGGTACGCGTTGCGGCCGCGCTCGACGCCGGCGACAGTCACGCCGTTGCCGACCTGCGTGGTCGTCGCGTAGACACCGGGATTCAGGCTGCCGGTCTGCGACGCCATCCGCACCCGCTGCTTGGTGTAGCCCTCGGTGTTCGCGTTGGCGATGTTCTGGCCCGTGACGTCCAGGCCGCGGCGCTGCGCGTAGAGCGAGGTGAGCGCCGTGTTGATTCCACTGAAGCTGCTAGCCATCTCAGATCGCCTCATCCACCAGGCTGGAGCGGCGGATGCCGCCGGAAACGGTCTGCCCCTGTGGTCCGTAGGTTTCCACAGTTTCGGCGAACGCGAGCATGGTTTCGCGGGCTGCGCGTTGACCGGCCGTGAGCAGGTCTCGGTTGACGTCGGCGAGCGCGCTGATCTCGGAAGTCAGCAGCAGGAACGCCTTGCGGTGCTGATGCAGAAGGTCCTGCCAGGGCGCGGGAGCGGCGTCAGCCAGTTCCCCGAGCGACGCTTCTGGCGCGAGGCCGAGCTCGACCGCGACGTCCTGAGCGTAGGCCGCGCGGATCACCTCGGTCTGCCGGATCTGCTCGAGCACCACCTCGACCTCGCGGGTGGCGTGGCTGAGCCAGCGCGAGCGGCCGGCCGCGAGGAGCAGCTGCTCCTCCTCCAGCTTGAACAACAGCATCTCGAGCAGCTCACGTGAACGCCACAGGACGCTGGCCAGGTCGGTAAGGCTCACCCTGGTCCTCCGTCTCGCCTCTGGTCGGGTCCGCCCTCTCGACGAACCCGCTCATTCGGACACGTCGGCACGGGTGCGACTCCGCTGAGGGATTTCCCCCGATCCGGTGCATTCCGGGTTCATGTGAGTTTGGCTCGGGTTTCTTCGGGTTCGCCGGAAATGAGCGCGGAAATCTCGCAGACTGCTCAGTGAACCGTCGGCACCGCGCCGATCGGCTGGCGTAACGCCACGGCCCCATGGATGGGCCGGTTCCAGACCCCTCTCAAGGAGGAAGCACCCCATGGGTCTCCGCATCAATCAGAACATCGCCGCGCAGAACGCCTACCGGAACCTGTCGGTCACCGACAACCAGATGTCGAAGTCGCTGGAGAAGTTGTCCAGTGGTTTCCGCATCAACCGGGCGGCCGACGACGCGGCCGGTCTGTCCATCTCCGAGGGCCTGCGTTCGCAGGTCGGCGGTCTCAAGGTCGCCGTGCGCAACACCCAGGACGGCGTCAGCGTCGCGCAGACCGCTGAAGGCGCGCTGAACGAGGTCACCTCGATCCTGCAGCGCATGCGTGATCTTTCGGTGCAGGCGGCCAACTCGGGAGCCACCGACACGGCGGCCTCCGGCGCGGCCAACAAGGAAATGGAGCAGTTGAACGCTGAGCTCAACCGGATCGGGGAGACCACCTCGTTCGGTAAGCAGAAGCTGCTCGACGGCTCCTTCGGCGCCACCAAGGCGACGACGGGCACGGCAGTCGGCGCCACCACCGCCGGCGCTGCGGCCCAGATCCCCGCAGGCGCCATCGGCACCGGAACGTATTCGTTCACACTGGAGCAGGTGGGCGGAGCGACCAAGGATCCCAGGGGCAACGACATCTCGGCCACCGGCACGCCGATCACGGTCACGATCAAGCAGCTCGGTGCCGATGCCACCGCGCAGGACCTGGCCAAGGCGGTCAACGACGGACTCTCGGACGCCCTCAAGCAGCACGGTTTCCAGGGCAATGAGATCACCATGTCGGCGAAGGTCGACGGTCAGAACTCCACCACGTACAAGATGTCAGGCTCCGGCGACTTCTCGATCACCGGCGACACGGTTCTCACTGGCGCTGCCGTGGTCGACCCCACCACCGGCGAGAACACCGGTGGCGCCGGTTTTGACTTCACCGTTGCCCGCGACGACACCGGCGGCAACACCGGCCGGTTCCAGGTCGGCTCGAACGCCAACCAGAAGATCGCCATCACGGTCGCCGCCGTCGACTCCGAGTCGCTCGGCACCGCGGCCCTGGACCTGACCAAGGACCCGGACGCCGCCATCACGATCCTCGACAAGGCGCTCCAGTCGGTTTCCGACGGTCGCGCCACGCTCGGTGCGGTCCAGAACCGCTTCGAGCACACCATCAACAACCTCAACGTGGCGGTCGAGAATCTGTCTGCCTCGGAGTCCCGCATCCGTGACACCGACATGGCCCAGGAGATGGTGTCGTTCACCCGCGCGCAGATCCTGACTCAGGCCGGCACCTCGATGCTGTCGCAGGCGAACCAGTCTGCGCAGAACGTACTCTCGCTGCTGCGCTAACCGAACTGCCACCGTTTGGCACTGAAGAACGCGCTCGCACGACCGAATAGGTAGGGGTAGCCGGCAGACCGCGCCGGCTACCCCGCTTCTATTCCGCAGCGAAAGGCAGGCACTGGTGTCTACTTCGGTTGACGGCCTCGTCAGCGGCCTCAGTACCTCCTCCATGATCACTTCGCTGATGCAGGTTGAGGCGGCGCCTCAGACCCGCCTCAAGTCCAAGGTCAGCACCGCGCAGACGGCGGTCGCCGCATACCAGTCGGTGAACTCGAAGCTCGCCGCCTTCAAGACTGCCGCCGACAACCTGGGTCAGCTGAGCACCTGGCGCGGAATCAAGGCGACGTCCAGTTCGACCGCGGTGACCGCGACTGCGGTGACCGGCACGAACGGCGCGGCCGGCACCACCACGTTCAACGTGAAGAATCTCGCCACCAGCCAGATCAGCACCGCGCGAGTGCCCGGCACCGGCGATATCGTCGACGCCGACACGATCACCATCACGGTCGGGCCGCTCGACGGCAGCATGGAGGCGGACGGCACGACGCCCAAGGACAAGACCGTCACGATCGACGTCAGCAAGGACAAGACGGCCGCCGGCGTAGCAAGTGCCATCAACGCCGCCGGTCTTGGCGTCAAGGCGGCCCTGGTATCGACCGGAACGTCGGACAAGATCCTGCAGCTCAGCGGCGTGAAGACCGGTGCCGACAACAAGTTCGACGTGTCGGGGCTCGGCACGTCGAGTACGACTGTGGAACTGCGCGACGTGGCTACCGCCGGCAACGCGCTGCTTCAGATCGGTGGCGGAGACAGCGACCCCAGCGGCGCCGGCTACGACGTCACCAGCACCAACAACACCTTTACCGGCCTCATGCCGGGCGTCTCGATCACGGTTTCCAAGGTCGAGGACAACGTGACGGTCACCGCCGCCGCAGACGTGACCGGCATCGCCGACAAATTCCAGGCTCTCGTTGACGCTGCGAACGCGACGCTGTCCGAGATCAGTTCGCAGACTGCCTACGACGCGTCGACCAAGCGGGGTTCTCCGCTCACCGGTGACTTCGCGGTACGCAACATGAGCCAGACCATTCTCGGCGCCATCAGCCAGGGTCTGAGCTATCAGGATCCGAACTGGGTGAAGCCGGACAACGACCCGGACGCCAAGCCCGACATGATCGACTTCGGGTCGCTGTCCAAAATGGGAATCAGCTTGTCCAGCACCGGCCGGCTCACCTTCGACACCACGAAGTTCCAGAACGGTTACGCCGAGAATGCGGACGCGATCCAGGCTGCCGGCATCGGTTTCGCCGACAACATGGAGAACATGGCGATCGGCATGACGACCAACGTCAAGTCGGTCATCACAGGCCGGAACAGCGAAATCGACCGGGTCACCGAACAGATCGAGAACTGGGACATCCGGCTGGCGGCCAGGAAGCTGGCTCTCCAAAGGCAGTACGCCGACCTGGAGACCTCTCTGGGCAAGCTGAAGAACCAGTCCACCTGGCTCGCCGGCCAGCTCTCCGGCCTCTGATCCACCGCCCCGACCAGCCATCGCAGGGCCCTGACCTAGGAGACCGATGACCGTGACCGCCCCGAACCTCCGCAACCGCTACCTGCAGGACTCGATCCAGACCGCCTCGCCGGCCAAGCTGCTGACCATGCTCTACGACCGTCTCGTCCTCGACCTCGTGCAGGGTGAGGAGGCGATCCGCGCCGGCGAGATCGAGAACGCGCACGAGAAGATCTCCCACGCTCAGGAGATTCTCATCGAGCTCCAGGTCAGCCTGGACGTCGAGGCCTGGTCGGGCGCGCCCGGTCTGGCCAACCTGTACGGCTACCTGATCACCGAGCTGATCGGGGCCAACGTCGCCAAGGACGCCGGCCGGGTGGCCGTCTGCCGGGGCTTCGTCGAGCCGCTTCGCGACGCCTGGCGAGAGGCCGCCGCCTCGGCGGTCGCCCACTGACGAGCGGAGGAGCGACATGAGCGGCGGTGACTGGCGCAACGCTTGGAGCGAGGCCCTCGACGAGCTGGAACTCGACGTGGCCACGATCGAGGCGATGCTCGACGACGAGCACCGGAACGCCGAGACGCCGCCGGCCAGCCTGTGGAAGGCGCCGACCGAACTGGGCGCGCTGCCGCTGGAGCTCAAGCCGCGCGCCGACGAGATCCTCACCCGCCAGCTCAAGGCGGCCGAGGAGATCGCGCGGCGGATGACCGCCACCCGTCAGCAGATGACGATGACGAGAAAGATCGAGACCGGCGAAGCAGTCAAACGGCCCGTGTACGTCGACCGGGCCATGTAATGGGCATCGAAAAGGTCCCGGAGTCCCGTTGCGGGGGCGCCGGGACCTTTTCGTGCAACCGGCTGGCAACCGTCTGACACTCAGCGGATTCCCGAACGCGCCGAACTGCATGGTACGAGCGACGGAACGCTCACTGGAAAGCCACGGATCGGCACCTTGGAACGACACAAGGAGCTGCTGTGTTCGACGACGTCTCATCGTCCTCCCTCCGCGTCGCGGTGGCCGGCCTGTCGGCTCGGCAGAGCGCCATCGCCAACAACATCGCCAACATCGAGACCCCCGGCTACCGGGCCCGTAAGGTCGAATTCGAGGAAGCGTTGCGCGGTGCCGTCGCCAAGGGCATGTCACCGCTCGGGGTCGCACCGCAGACCCGTTCGTCGCTGGAGCCCACGCGACTGAACGGCAACAACGTCAACCTCGACGAGGAGACGCTCTCCCACATCGACACCACGATGCGCTATCAGCTGACCCTGCGGGCGATGGACACCAAGTACTCGATGCTGCGCGACGCGATCAAGGGAGCCTGAGCATGAGCACTTTCAACGCGATCGGGGTCGCCGGCACCGGTGTGACGGTCTACCGCAAATGGCTCGACGCCGTCTCCGACAACATCGCCAACATGGACAACACCGTGCGCACGTCCGAGAAGGCCTTCCAGGCCCGGTACGTCCTCGCCCAGGAGGCCCAGGACGGCAACGGCGCCCAGGTCGGCGGAGTGGCGTTCGGCAGCGCCGAGGGCGTCCTGGTGCACGAGCCGGACAACCCGCTCGCAGACAACCAGGGTTACGTGCGCAAGGCCGACATCGACCTGAGCTCGCAGATGTCCCAGATGATGATGGCCCAGCGCGCCTACCAGGCCAACCTGGCGGTCGTGGACCGGGCCAAGGACTCCTACACCGCCGCGATCAACCTCGGAAAGTGAGGTAGGCGATGACTTCCCCGATCAGTCCCATCAGCGGTTTCTCACCGGTCTCCGGCCTCGACGCGGTCAGCGGCATCGGCGGCGCCGGCGCCCTGGCCGGTTCCGAGAAGGTCACCGCAGCCCAGGGCGAGCACGAGAGCTTCGCCAGCATGCTCTCGCGTGGCCTCGAGAGTGTCTCGGCGTCGCAGGCCAAGGCCAGCGACCTGGCTGTCCAGGTCGCTCAAGGCACGCTCCAGGACCCGGCGCAGTACACGATGGCGGCCAACGAAGCTCAGCTCGGCCTGCAGCTCACCCTCGCCGTGCGCAACAAGGCCGTGGAAGCTTTCCAGGAAATCATGAGGATGCAGGCCTGAGATGACCGACCGCCTTCCCGCTCCGGTCCGCCGCGTCACGGACACGTTCCGGTCCTTCACACCGGGACAGAAGGCCGTCACGATCGCGGCGGTGGTCGCCCTCGTCATCGGCGCCTACTTCTTCGCCACCTGGGCCTCCAAGCCGTCCTACTCCATCCTGTTCAACAATCTGTCGTCCAAGGACGCCAGCGCGATCGTCGAGTCGCTGAAGAAGACCGGCACGAGCTACGAGCTGGCCAACGACGGCCAGACTGTGCTCGTGCCGCAGGACCAGGTGAACGACTTGCGCCTGTCGCTGAGCGGCGAGGGGCTGCCCGGCGACGCCGGCACCGGCTACTCGCTGCTCGACCAGCAGGGCATCACCACCAGCGACTTCATGCAGCAGACGAACTACCAGCGCGCGCTCGAGGGCGAGCTCTCCAACACCATCAAGTCGATCGAGGGTGTCGAGGCGGCCACCGTGCACCTCGTGATCCCCAAGAAGGACGTCTTCGCCGACGAGCAGGACAAGCCGACCGCCTCGGTGCTGGTGGCCTCGACCTCCACCCAGCCCCTGAGTGGCGATCAGGTGCAGGCCATCGTGCACCTGGTTGCCTCCAGCGTCGAGGGCCTCGACCCCACCGAGATCACCGTGGCCGGCGCCGACGGCAAGATCCTCTCGACCGGTGGCGGCGCGGCCATCGGGACCGGCGGGACGGAAGCGCAGACAGTCGCCTTCCAGAACCGCATGAACTCGTCGCTGCAGAAGATCGTCGAGAGCCTCGTCGGGCCCGGCAACGCAGTGGTGCAGACCAGCGCCACGCTCGACTTCGACCAGGCCACCACGCAGAGCCGCACCTACAACGCGGACCCGTCGGTGCCCGCCCTCTCGGAGCAGAACACCCGCGAGGCCTACAACGCCGCGGACAACTGCGCCGGTGGCGTGCTCGGCCCCGACAACATCGCCGGGCCCGGTTGTGCCCCGGGCGGCACGAACGCCGGCCCCGGGCAGTACGAGAACAGTTCGAGCGTACGGAACAACGCGCTCAACGAGATCAACGAGACCCGGAAGAACGCCCCGGGCGGCATCAAGAAGCTCAACGTGGCCGTCCTGCTGAACAGCAACGTGGCCGGCACCATCGACCCGGCCCAGGTGCAGCAGCTCGTCTCGGCCGCGGCCGGCATCGACGCCACCCGCGGCGACACGATCGCGGTCTCGGCGATGCCGTTCGACGAGAGCGCCGCCAAGGCCGCCCAGGAGGCTTTGGCCGCGTCGTCGGCCGCCGCCACCCAGGCCAAGCAGATGTCGCTGATCAAGACGGGAGCGCTCGGCGCGCTCGTGCTGCTGTTGATGTTCCTTGCCTGGCGGTTCAGCCGGAAGGGCAAGAAGCGGCGGGGCCTGAGCCCCGAGGAGCGCAAGCACCTCGAGGACATGCAGGCCGCTCTCGAGGCTCAGCGGCTGGCCGAGCTCAATCAGGCCATTCCCGCTCAGATGCTGGAGGCCGGAATGGCCATGGACGACACGAACGTGCAGGCTCGCGAGGAACGCCAGCGGGAGATCGAGCAGATGGTCAAGGATCAACCTGACGAGATGGCGGTGCTTCTGCGCGGCTGGCTGGCCGCCGACGCGACGCGCTGACCCTTTCGGCGGCGACCGGCTGGAGCCGGTCGCCGCTGGCTGATTTCCTGCTGACGGTCCGAGGAGTACGCGTTGACCACACCGGCGCTCACCACCATGTCGATGACGGGCGTGCGCAAGGCCGCCATCATGCTCGTCCAGTTCGGCAAGGAACAATCCGCCCACATCATGTCGCAGATGTCGGAGAAGGAAGTCGAGATGATCTCGGCTGAGATCGCCCGGCTCGGCAAGCTGGAGCCGACCCAGGTCGACGACGTGATGGACGAGTTCTACGCCATGGCCACGACCCGCTACGCGGGTTCGGGCGGCATGGACTACGCCCGCGAGCTGCTCGAGGCCTCGCTGGGCAAGGACCGGGCGGCGCTGATCCTGGACCGGCTCGAAGCCTCGATGAACGACATCCCGTTCAACTTCCTCAGCCACGCCGACCCCCGGCAGCTGCTCTCGTACGTGCAGTACGAACACCCGCAGACGATCGCCCTGGTGCTGGCGCACATCCCCTCGGCGCTCGCCTCGTCGATCCTGGCCGGCCTCCCGATCGAGGTGCAGACCGACGTCGCGCACCGCATCGCGGTCATGGACCGGACCTCCCCCGAGGTGATCCGCCAGGTCGAGCAGGCGCTCCAGCGCAAGCTCTCGACCGTGCTCCAGCCGGACGAGCTCTCGACCGTCGGCGGCCTCCAGCCGCTGGTCGAGATCATCAACCGCGCCGACCGCACCACCGAGCGGCTCATCCTGGAGGCCCTGGACGCCCGCAGCCCCGAACTGGCCGAGGAGATCCGGCGCCGGATGTTCATGTTCGAGGACATCATCAACCTCGAGGACCGCGCCATCCAGCTGGTGCTGCGCCAGGTGGAGCCGGCCGACCTGGCCACCGCGCTCAAGGGCGTGCCCGACACCGTCCGCGACAAGGTCACCAAGAACCTCTCCGAGCGCGGCCGCGAGAACCTGCTCGAGGAAATCGACCTGCTCGGCCCGGTCAAGGTCAAGATGGTCGAGGAGGCCCAGGCCAAGATCGTCTCGGTGATCCGCTCGCTCGAGGACTCCGGCCAGATCGAGGTCCAGCGCGGTGGCGAGGCCGATGAGCTCATCGCCTGAGAGCACCAGCCCCGTGTTGCGAGGCACGGTCGCCGAGTCCGCTGCGGCCGCCCGGTTCGGGACCGACCTGCGTACCGGCCTGCCGACCGACAGCGACTCGCTCGACCGGGCCCGGCAGCAGGCCCGTACCGCCGGCTACGCCGAGGGCTGGGCCCAGGGCCAGCGGGAGGCGGCCGCCGCGGCCCAGAACGCGCAGGCCCGGGCGGCCGCGTCCGAGCAGGCCCACGAACAGCGCCGGGCGACCGCGCTGGCGCAGGCCGTCAACGCGCTCGGCCGGGCCGTCACCGAGCACGAGAACCAGCTCATGCCGACCTTCGCCGAGCTGCAGGAGGTGCTGCTGGCGCACGCCTTCGAGCTGGCCGAGGCGATCGTCGGCCGCAGCCTGGACGACCCGCAGGGCCGCACGGTGGCCGCGCTGCGCCGGGCGATGGCGGCCACCCCCGAAGCGGGCTCGCTGGTCGTCAGCCTGCACCCGGACGACTACCACACCCTGGTCGGCGAGGCCGGCGAGACGGATTTCGAGTACGAGGGACGCCGGGTGCGCCTGCGCCCGGACGGTGCGCTGCGCCCCGGCGACGCGGTCGCGGAGACCGGCATGGCGACGGTGGACGCCACCATCGCCGCCGCGACGGCCCGCGCCCGGGAGGCGCTGCGGCTGTTGTAGCGGCCTGTATCGAAAGAGGCGCAATATGACGGACGTGTTCCGCCACCGCATGTCGGCGGCGCTCGAAGCGGCCCGCCCGCTCACCCGCGGCAAGGTGACCGGCGCGGTCGGCCTGCGGGTGACGGTCAGCGGGGTCGACGCCCGGGTCGGTGACCTGGTGCAGATGGGCGACGGCCCGGACGCGATCTTCGCCGAGGTGGCCGCCATCGACGGCGACAAGCTGTCCTGCTTGCCACTGGGACCGATCGCCGGACTGGGCGCGGGCACCCCGGTGGTCAGCACCGGCGGTCCGCTGCGGGTCGCGGTCGGCCCCGACCTGCAGGGACGCATCCTGGACGGGCTGGGCCGGCCGATGGACGGCGGCCCGCCGCTGCAGGGGCACCTGGTGAGCATCGACGCCGCGCCCCCGTCGGCGATGGAACGCCAGCTGGTCGACAAGCCGATGCCGCTCGGCGTCCGGGTGCTGGACACGCTCGTGCCGTGCGGACGCGGACAGCGCATCGGCATCTTCGCCGGCTCCGGCGTCGGCAAGTCGACCCTGATGTCCATGATCACCCGGGGCACCTCGGCCGAGCTGAACGTCGTCGCACTGGTCGGCGAGCGCGGCCGCGAGGTGCGCGAGTTCATCGAGCACGACCTGGGCGAGGAGGGGCTGGCGCGCTCGGTGGTGGTGATCGCGACCTCGGACACGCCGCCGCTGGTGCGCCTGCGGGCGGGCGCGGTCGCCACCCGGATCGCCGAGTACTACCGCGACGAGGGCGCCGACGTGCTGCTGATGATGGACAGCGTGACGCGTGCGGCGATGGCCCAGCGCGAGGTCGGGCTCTCGGTCGGCGAGCCGCCGGCCACCCGGGGTTACCCGCCGTCGGTCTTCGCGATGCTGGCCTCGTTGCTCGAACGGGCCGGGCCGGGCGCGCGGGGCAGCATCACCGGCCTCTACACCGTGCTGGTCGAGGGCGACGACCACAACGAGCCGATCGCGGACGCGGCCCGCTCGATCCTCGACGGCCACATCGTGCTCGACCGCAAGCTCGCCACCGCCGGCCACTTCCCGAGCATCCAGGCGCTCGACTCGATCTCCCGGGTCGCCAACAAGATCACCACCCCGCAGCAGCGCTCCGACGCCACCGAACTGCGCCGCCTGATGGCCGCCCACCGCGAGGTGCGCGAGCTGGTCGAGATCGGCGCGTACGTCGCCGGCACCAACCCGGACGCCGACCGGGCCACCGCCGTCTGGTCCCACATCAACGCTTTCCTACGCCAGGGCCTAGACGAACGCGTAACCGCCGAAGAAGCCTGGGCCCAACTACACGCCCTGGTAGCCGCAGCCTAGCCACCAACCACCCCCACCAAGCCAACCCCCATTCACCCCCAGCGAGCTACCCACCACCACCACTACCAATGAGCTGCCCCGCCACCACCAATGAGCTGCCCCGCGACCACCACAAGTGAGCTGCCCCGCGGAGCGAAGCGGAGCCATAAGCACAGCTTGCGGACGGCGGAAAATCGCGTGCCCGTTCACCAGCTAAAAGGCGATCGCCCGCGAAGCGAAGCGGAGCCATAAGCACAGCGAACACAGTTGCAGCTCGGGTGCAGGGACTCAGCCAAACGGTGCGCGGGCCGACCGGACAAGTGAGGGCCGCCCGCTGGCCGCGCTAGGAGGCTGACAGTGAACCGGTTTTTTCGACTCTCGCCCGTGCTTCGTGCCCGCAAGGCCCAGGAGGACGCGGCCAAGGGCGCCGTGATCCAGTCCCGCGCGGACGTCCGGGAGGCCCAGGCTCTCGTCCGCCGCAAGCAGCTCGACCTGGTCGGCGCGGAGGCTCCGACCGAGGCCACGGCCCGGGCCATGGTGGCCTCGCTGGTCGCCCGCCAGTCGCTGGCCGGCGCGCTGATGAGCGCCCAGAAGATGGTCACCGAGGCCGAGGAGGTCGAGCGCGACCGGATGGCCGTGCTGGCCGACGCGGCCAAGCGCCGCCGCGCGGTCGAGATGATGGCCGAGCGGCATGCCGAGATGGTGCGCGCCAACGACCTGCGCAAGGACCAGGCCAACCTGGACGAGCTGGCGATGACCAGCAAGGCCCGCAACGAGGCTCGGGGAGCCGCCGAATGATGGGTGTTTCCGGGGTGCTCAACCGCATCCAGGAGCTTCAAGGGCACCTCGGACTCACACCGGTCAACCCGGCCCCGGGCACGACCGGCGCCACCGCCACCGGAACCGCGGCGGCCGGCGGCTCGACCTTCGCGTCGGCGCTGGCCAGCGCCACCGGCCGGGCCGGGACGGCGATGCGGCTGAACAGCCAGGCCACCGGCCAGGATGTGGCCGACGCGGCCAAGAAGTACCTCGGCACCCCGTACGTCTTCGGCAGCACCGACCCCGACCGGGGCCTCGACTGCTCGTCGCTGGTCCAGCGCGCGTACTCGGACCTGGGTATCAAGCTGCCGCGGCTGTCCCACCAGCAGGCCAAGGCGGGCGAGCCGGTGGCCAACCTGGCCCAGGCCAAGCCGGGCGACATCCTGGCCTTCGACTCCCCCGTCGACCACGTCGCCATCTACCTCGGCAACAACAAGATGATCGCGGCGCCCAAGCCGGGCGACCACGTCAAGATCCAGAGCGTGTACGAGAAGCCGACGCACATCCGCCGTGTCGTCTCCGACTTCTCCGCCGTGGCCGGATCGAACGCGGCCGCGGCAATGCGCCCGGCCAGCCTGCAGGGCACGGGCTCGCTGAGCGGCGTTCCCTACGGCGATCTGTTCGTGAAGGCCGGTAACCGCTACGGCGTCTCACCCAAGCTGCTCGCCGCGGTGGCCAAGGTCGAGTCCGGGTACGACCCCCAGGCGGTCAGCAAGGCCGGCGCGCAGGGCCTCATGCAGCTCATGCCGTCCACCGCACGCGGCCTGGGCGTCAAGAACTCCTTCGACCCCGAGCAGGCGATCAACGGCGGCGCCAAGCTGCTGGCCCGCAACCTGCGCGAGTTCAAGTCTCTGCCGCTGGCGCTGGCCGCGTACAACGCGGGCGGCGGCGCGGTGCACAGATACGGCGGCATCCCGCCGTTCCGGGAGACCCAGGCGTACGTCCCGAAGGTCCAGAAGGCCCTGGCCGCGCTCGGCGGCTGACCGGGATCCGATCCCCAACGCGAGCAGGAGATCCGCATGAAGATGCCGAATTCCGTCAGCGGGGCCGACCGCGCGTCGGTGCACGACGCCGGCCGCCGGCCCCCCAGGAAGGGCGAGGGTGCGGAGGAGTTCGGCTCCGCGCTCTCGGCCGAGCTCGACCGGCCGGGCCAGGCGAAGACCGACGACCGGCGTACGGCGGACCGCGCGGCCGACCAGCGTGCCGCCGACCGGGCCAACGACCAGGCCGCGAACCAGCGCGTCGCCGACCGCGCGGCGGACCGCCGGGCCGACGCCGCCGGGCGCAGCGCCCTGCAGCGGGAGGCGGCCGACCGCGCGGCCGCCAACCGGGCCGGGCAGCGCCGGACCGACACCGACCGGGCCGGCAACCGCCGCACCGACGACCGTGAGCCCACAGCCCGGACGGACACCGCCCGGACCGATACCGACCGGACCGATACCGACCGAACCCGCACCGACCGGGCCGACAACCGCCGCGCCGACCAGGGCAACACCGAGTCCCCCAGCAGCGACGGGCCCACCGGCCCCCGCGAGGTCCGGACCGATGCCGACGCGGCCGGTTCGACCGGCTCGGATTCGACGGACGCCGAGACGTCCGCCCCCGCCGGAGCCGAAGCCACCACCACTCCGGCCACCGCCGCCGTTCTGGCCCAGGCGGTCCCGCCGTCAGCCGCTCAGCCCACCGCGGCCGACACGGCCAGCACCACGACAACAACAGCGGCACCGGCCGTCCCGCCGGGCGGCCCGGCCGCCGCCGGAGTCTCGCCAGCCGGTGGGCCGCCCACGCCCGGCGTGCCGACCGGAGGTTCGAACCCCGCCGGCGCGACGCCGCCGGGCACCCCGGCCACGCCGCTCTCGCCGGCCCTGGCCGCCCAGCTCGCCCAGAGCGGCGCCGGCCCGGCCGCACCGGCCGGACACACCGTCGGCACCGACCCGACCGGCACCGCGACGCCCGCCGGACCGGCTGCGGCTGCCGCGGCCGCCACCGCACTCACGGCACCGGCCGGCACCGGCGATCCGGTGTTGGTGGGTCCCCGGCCCGCGGTTCTCGCCCCACCGGCCGATGCTGCGACCGCTCCGGCGTCGACCGCGCCCGGCCCGGCCGACGCGAACGCCGCCCCGGCACCGCCGGACGACGCTGCCGCGGCCCCGCCGGTCCCGCTTCCCGACCAGGCGGCGCCCGACGCCACGGCGGGCACCGTCACCGCGAATCCGGTCAACCCGTCGGCTGCCCCCGGCGTGGCCCCCGACGGCGCTGCCACCAGCGCGCTCGGCCAGGCCGGCCTGGCCGGTGTGACCGGACCTCAGGCCCCCGCGCCAACCGCACCCGCGGCCGGCGCTCAGGCTCCGGCTCCGGCCGCGCAGCCCTTCTCGCCGCCAGCCGCCCAACTGGCCATGCGGATCGTGCCGCTCAAGCTGGACGCCGACGGTGTGCACCGCCTGACCGTGCATCTGCACCCGGTCGACCTCGGCCCGGTGCAGGTGGTGGCCGAGATCCGCAACGGCGACATCAACGTGCAGCTGACCGGCAGCACCGACGCCGGCCACGACGCGCTGCGCAACGCGCTCGACGACCTGCGGCGACAACTCGACGAGGCCGGTTTCCGCAACACGTCGCTCGACCTGCGGCAGGGCAGCGCCCAGCAGGAGCAGGCACGTCAGCAGTTCGCGGGCGGGGGCCTGCCGGGTGGTGGCCGCCGGGACGCCGACCCGGCCGCGCCCACCGAGCCCAACACGCCGACGATCCGTCCGGCCGCACCGGGCTCGAGCCGTCTCGACACACACGCCTGAACCTGATTCGCCGGTAGACTCCGAACGCAAGAGGGGTGATCGCTTTCGCGATCACCCCTCTTCGACTTGTGCCCGTCAGACCGGCCTCTCGGCCTCTTCCATGGAAGTCGGCGTCACCGGGGTGCCTTCCGGCTTCCCCTCCGGCCGGCCGTAACCTGCCGTGACGAACCGCAACCCTGCCAGCAGCAGAGCGGCGATCGGCACCGCGATCACGAACCGGATCAGTACCTCGGTGACGTCGACCTGGTCGAGAACGTAGCGATACAACGCCGGCGCGCTCATCAGGAGCGCGAACAGCAGGACCGACGGACGGATCACGGCCGGACCGAGCGGGTGACCCGCCGCGGCGGCGCGGCCACCGGCATGACGTCGGTGGCGATCCGCGCGCAGAGCATGGCGGCCCAGGCGTGCGGGGTGGCCGGCTTGCCGTCCAGCGAGTGGATCGGCAGGTCGAGGCCGAGCACCGAGGCCGGGTCGGCGGTGAGCTCGACGCCGTGCACCACCAGCGATTCGACCTCGCCCAGCGACCGCAGGTGGCGGGCCGTGTCGGCGGTCTTGCGGGTGGCGTCGACGACCGCCCAGACCGCGGTGGCCCCGATCGCGTCGCACATCTCGTTGATCCAGATCGGATCGGTGCCGCCGACCGGGGCCTCGAGCACCACGACCCACGGCTCCTCGGCGCTGTGCAGCTTCTCGGCCCGCTGCTCGGCCGCGTCCGGGGTCGAGATCAGCCGGGACGAGTGCAGCCCGGTGCCGGCCGTCGACTGGGCGGCCAGCAGAAGGTGGTTCTCCGGCACCCCGATCTCGTCGAGCAGCTGGCGACCGATCGTGACGCCCAGGTTGAGGTCGCCGGCGAGCACCAGGATCTCGCCCGGGCCGTCCGGGACGCCGGCCGCGGCGGGGCGGGCGGCCAGCACGCTCAGCACACCGGCGTACGTGTCGCTGCCGGTGATCTGGCGGGCCATGGACTCCGGCATGCCCACCGACATGAGGTTGCGGATGACCGGCTCGTTGTCGGCCACCGCAGGCTCGGGTGACGCGACGGGCTGGACGGCCGGGGCCGGCGACACGGACGCGGCCGGCTGGAAGCCGTGCGGCTCGGCGATCGGCTCCGGCGCCGGGTCCACCTCGACCTCGCTGGCGGCCAGCCCACCGATCCGATCGGCCAGGCTGGGCGCGGGCGAGACCGGGGCGACCGGCTCGGAAACGGCCGGCGCCACCGGCGGCGGCGTGACAACCGGCGCTGCCGCGGCCACTGGCGCTGTGGCGGCCATCGGCGCCGGCGGAGCCATCGGCGGCGGAGCCATCGGCGCAGCGGCCATCGGCGGCGGAGCGGTCATCGGCGGCGGAGCCATCGGCGCGGTCGCGGTCATCGGCGCGGTCGCGGCCATCGGCGGCGGCGCGGGTGACTGGGGCGCCACCGTCGGCGGGGTGGGGATCCGCGGAGCGGCGTTGACCGGCGTTTCCGCGGCGGCGGCCGGACGGAACGGCCGTACCGTCGGGGTGTCCTCCCGCGGCGCCGGCTTGGGACGCGAGGCGAACCGGTCGTTGCCCGCGTCCAGACCGGCCATCAGCTCGGCGAACGCGGCCCCGGTGTCGCCGAGCGCCGCGCTGCGACCCTCGTCGGCCCCGAAGTTGTTCTCGGGCGCCGGCGTCTCGGCCGTCCGGGAGATGCCGAACGAAGCCGGCGTCACCGAGCGCGGCGAGGACGTGCCGAAGGGACGGGCCGTCCCCCGGCCCGGATCGTCGATCCGGTCCTGCGACTCGGCCCGTTCCAGGAGCCGTTCCAGGCTGTGCTGGCCGCTGTCGGCCGTCTTCGTGCGCTGTGCCATGTCACTCCTGTCCTCGTTCGGGTCCGGAACCTCCACGGACAGCTCGTAATGCTGTTTCGCGAAGAAGCCACCGACCCCGCCACTGCGGACCTTGTCGGCAGAGATGATCCGGACACGGGAGCCGTACTCATCGCGTACCTGAGCCAGCAACGGCTCGATGGCCGGCCCCTCAAGCAGCACCCGCGTAGGCACCGTTCACCACCCCAATCGTCTCGATCTGTGCTGTTGAACCAGAGATTTCGCCGTACGACAGCACATGCACCCGGCGCGACCCAGCGCGCAGGAGTCGCATCAGTGGCAGCCGCAGCTGTGGCGAGCAGGCCAGCACCGGGGCCAGGCCCTGCTGTTCCGCGGTCTCGGCGAGCCGGGCGGCCTCACTGACGATGGACTCGGCACGGATGCCGTCGATCGCCATGAAGGCCCCGGTCTCGCTGGGCCGCAGAGATTCGAGCAGTTGCTGCTCGAGCATGGGGTCGAGCGTGATCACCGTGAGCCGGCCGGCGGTCGTGTACTGGGCGGCGATGGCCGGGCCCAGTGCCGCGCGGGCCGCCTCGACCAGGCTGTCCTGGTCGATGGTGACCTTCGCTCGCAGAGAGAGAGCTTCGAAGATGCGCACCAGGTCCCGCACCGGCACGCCCTCGTCGAGCAGCGCCTGGAGGACCTTCTGGATCTGGCCCAGGCTGAGCACCGCGGGGGTGAGCTCCTCGACCACGACGGGATGGGTCCGCTTGACCATCTCGGTCAGCGCCCGCACGTCCTCGCGGCCGAGCAGGCGGCTGGCGTTGGTGCGCACCACCTCGGCCAGGTGCGTGATGATCACGCTGGCCCGGTCGACGACCGTCGCCCCGGAGAGCTCGGCCTGATAGTGCAGCTCGGACGGCACCCACTTGCCGGGCAGGCCGAAGACCGGCTCGACGCCCGCCTTGCCGGGCAGCCCCTGCAGGCCGTCGCCGATCGCCAGCACCGTGCCGGGCGGAGCCTCCCCGGTGCCGGCGTCGACCCCGGAGATGCGGATCGCGTACGACGAGAGGGGCAGATCGAGGTCGTCCCGGGTACGCACCGGCGGCATGATCACGCCGAGCTCCATGGCCATCTTGCGGCGCAGGGCCCGGACCCGGTCGAGCAGGTCGCCGCTGCTGGCGTCGACGAGATCGACCAGGTCGGGCGAGAGAGCGAGTTCCAGTGGGTCGACCCGCATCTCGCCCAGCAGTTGCTCGGGCGAGTCGGCCGGTGGCAGGTCGACCGCTTCCGAGGCTGCGGCCGCGGCGGCCGCCTCTTCCTCCGGCACCGGGTCCTTGATCCGTTGGGCCGCCGCCAGCACGGCCACGCCGACGATCAGGAAGGGAACCTTGGGCAGGCCGGGGATCACGCACAGGGCGAGCGAGGCGCTGCCGGCGATGCGCATCGCGAGCTTGTTCTGGCTGAGCTGGGCGGTCACCGTCGAACCCATGTCGCCCGAGGTGGCCGAGCGGGTCACGATCAGACCGGTGGCCACCGAGAGCAGCAGCGCGGGGATCTGCGAGACCAGGCCGTCGCCGATGCTCAGCAGGCTGTAGTGGTTCATCGCGTCGCTGGCGGCCATGCCCTGCTGGGCCACGCCGATCGCGAAGCCGCCGACGAGGTTGATCAGCGTGATGATGACGGCGGCGATGGCGTCGCCCTTGACGAACTTGGAACCACCGTCCATCGCGCCGTAGAACTCGGCCTCCGCGCCCACCTCGGCCCGGCGGGCCTTGGCCTGGTCCTCGTCGATCAGACCGGCGTTCAGGTCGGCGTCGATCGCCATCTGCTTGCCGGGCATGGCGTCGAGGGTGAACCGGGCGCCGACCTCGGCGACCCGCTCGGCGCCCTTGGTGACCACGATCATCTGGACGATGACCAGGATCAGGAAGATGACCAGACCGATGACCAGGTTGCCACCGACGACGAAGCTGCCGAACGCGTGGATGACCTTGCCGGCGTCACCGTCGCGCAGCACCAGCCGGGTCGCGCTGATGTTCAGGGCCAGCCGGAACAGGGTGGCCACCAGCAGCAGGGCCGGGAAGACAGCGAAGTCGAGCGGTTTCTGGACGAACATGCTGACCAGCAGGATCAGCAGGGCCCCGGTGATGTTGACCGCGATCAGCGTGTCCAGCAGGAAGGTCGGCATGGGCACGACCATCATGAGGATGATGCCGATGACCCCGACGGGCACGGCAAGCTTGCTGATGCTGCGGTTCTTCACGGCACCTTCCAGGCGTGGACGTTGGAGCCAGCCCTGCGCGGTGGTCGCCATCCTGGCGTTTCTCTGTTCGGCGATCCGTCGCCTTCACTGAGCAGGGCATGCTGACCCACAGAGCGATCTTCCCTCGTTCGAGGTACCGATGTGAGGAAATCTCCTAACTTTTCAGTTATGCGGCTTCTGAGGCGGAATGAGGGTTGCGGTGCAGCCCGGCCGCCGATCCCTTCGCCTTCAGGCTCATGACGAACGCCAGCACCTTGGCCACCGTGCCGAAGAACTCGGCCGGGATCTCGTGGCCCACCTCGACGCTGCCGTACAGGGCCCGGGCCAGGGGCTTGTCCTCGACCATGGGAACCCGGTGCTCGGCCGCGAGTTCGCGGATCTTGGTGGCCAGCGGGCCCTGGCCCTTGGCCACCACCCGGGGCGCGCCCTTCTGCGGCTCGTAGCGCAGCGCCACCGCCACGTGGGTCGGGTTGACCATCACGACATCCGCGGTCGGCACGTCGGCCATCTGCCGGTTCCGCGCCATCGCCATCTGCCGGGCGCGGATCTGCGCCTTGATGAGCGGATCACCCTCGGTGTTCTTGTACTCCTGCTTGACCTCTTCCTTGGTCATGCGCAGTTGCTTGTTGGTGCGGCGGCGCACCACGAAGTAGTCGGCGGCGGCCATCGCGATGCCGGCCACCGAGGCGGCACGGATCAGGTTGAGGGACGCGTCCACGACGGTGCCGAGCAGCGCGGGCAGAGGCAGCTGCCCGGCACTCATCAGCGCCGGGAACACGTCCCTGGTCGTCGAATAGAGCACACCGGCCAGCACACCCGTCTTGACGAGCGCCTTGGTGCCCTCCCAGAGGGCCTGTGGGCCGAGCATCCGCTTGAGGCCGGGCCACGGGTTGAGCCGGTTGAACTTGGGGATGAACAGCTTGGTGGCGACCCGGATGCCGCCCTGCGACCCGGCGGCTGCGATGCCGACGACCATCATCGTCAGGGCCAGCGGCAGCACGGCCCACATCGTGCCCATCATGGCCTGCTTGAGCAGGGCCATGGCCTGGGCCGGCTGCGGGTCGGCGATCACGTCGGGCAGCTGGGCCACCAGCTTCTCCGCATGTTCCATGGCGGACTCGAGGGTGCGCGGCAGCATCACGCTCGCGGCCAGCATGCCGAACCAGGCGCCGATGTCCTGGCTGCGGCCGATCTGCCCTTCGCGTTTGGCCTTCTTGAGCTTCTGGGGTGTCGGTTGTTCGGTCTTCTCGCCCGACATGTCACCCCCTATCCGCCGCTGAGCTGGAGGACGGCGTTGACCGCGCGCTCCACGATCACGTCGAGGATCCCGGGCAGGGCCGTGATGGCGATGCCGGAGATGAGCAGGACCATGAAGATCTTGGCTGGGAAGCCGAGCTGGAACGCGTTCAGCGCGGGGGCGACCCGATTGAGCAGGCCGAAGGCCACGTCGGTGAGGAACAGCACGGCGATCAGCGGGCCGGCGATCTGCACGGCGGCCACGAACATCTCGCCGATCCCCTTGATCAGCAGCTCACTGAACGTATTGGGGGAGAACGTCCAGTTCAGGGGCACGGTCTTGAACGACTGAAGGAAGCCGCGCAGCACCAGCTGGTGGCCGTCGGTGGCGAACAGCAGGGTGACGGCCACGAGGTTGTAGAACCGGCCGAAGATCGAGCTCTGGTTCTGCGACAACGGGTCGTACCCCATGGCCAGCGTGAAACCGCCGAACAGGTCGATGAGATCACCGGCCGCCTGCAGGGCCGCGAAGAGGATGGCGGTGACGAAGCCCAGCGCCGCGCCCACGAACACCTGGAGGGCGACGCTGAAGATGATGTCGGAGGTCTGCAGCGACGGCAGCGCGCCGCGCAGCTGCGGAGCGACCGGCAACGTCAGGCCGATCGACAGCAGCGCCTTGACCGGGCCCGGGATGAGCCGCGAGTTGAACGGCGGGCAGACCATCATCCAGGCCCCGGTGCGGGCCGCGCCGAGCATCAGCGCGAGCAGCTCGGCGGTCGGCACGGACAGGTTCATCGGTACGACGCCACCAGCGCCGTGAGGATCAACCCCCACCCGTTGACCAGCACGAACAGTAAAAGCTTGAAGGGTAAAGCAACAGTCACCGGTGGCAGCATCATCATGCCCAGCGACATCAGGGACGCCGAGACCACCATGTCGATCAGCAGGAACGGGATGAAGATGACGAACCCGATGATCATGGCGGCGCGCAGCTCGGAGAGCACGAAGGCCGGGATCAGGGTGGTCAGCTCGACGTCGTTGCGGTTCTGCGGCCGCTCCTCACCGGAGAGCCGGATCATCAGCGCCACCTCGTCGTCGCGGGTGGTGCGCCACATGAAGTCCTGCAGCGGCTTGACGCCGTCCTCGAACGCCTGCGACTGGGTCTTGTCGCCCTTCAGATAGGGCTGGACCCCCTGCTCGTTCATGGCCGAGACGGTCGGCCCCATGATGAACAGGCTGATGAACAGGGCCAGGCCGGCCAGCACCTGGTTGGGCGGCATCGAGGTCAGGCCGAGCGCGTTGCGGGTGATCCCCAGGACCATGAAGATCTTGGTGAAGCAGGTGCAGAGCAACAGCAGGGCCGGCGCGACCGAGAGCACGGTCAGGCCGAGCATGATGATCAGCGACGTGGCCGGGCGACTGCCGTCCGGGTTCGTGCCCTGGATGTTGACGTTGAGGTTGGGCCCACGGGGCCGGGCCGGCGGGCTCGGGGGCGCGGGGGCCCGCTCGGGAAGGGCGACCACGACGGTCGCCGGCGCGCGGTCCGGGGTCGCGGGCATACGGGAAGGCTCGGCCGCTGCCGGTCCGGGCAACAGCGCGAGTGCGAATCCGCAACTCGCCAGCAGGAGGAACAGCGCGCGCTTGATCATTTGTGGCTGGTCCGATCGCGGAGAAACTCCATGGCCGAGCGCCACGTGCGCGGCGACAGCAGTGACCCGTCCAACCGGCTGTGCTTCGGCGCCGCCGGATGCCGCCCGGGCAGATCGCCCGAGCCGTTCGCCAGTTCCACGGCCAGGTCGGCGTCCACCGGCAGATGGTCGCGGTGTTCGTTCGGGTGGTGCTCGAACAGCTCGACCTCGGCCTCGCCCAGCAGGCTCACCTGCTGATCGGTGACGCCCAGGATCATCGCCCGGTCGGCCACCTTGACCACGGCCAGCGCGGCGCCCCGGGAGAGCTGTTGACGGTTGAGCACGACCAGATCCCCGTGTCCGCGCCCGAGCAGCGGACGGCGTACCAGCCTGGCCAGCCCCCACATCATGCCGAGGATGACGAAGAGCGAGAAGCCGACCCGCAGCACGAGCTCGAACAAGGCCGTTACTCCCGCTCGGCGCCGGGCGCGACGATGTCGGTGATCCGGATGCCGAAGTTCTCGTCGACCACGACGACCTCGCCCCGGGCGATCAGCCGGCCGTTGACCAGCAGGTCGGCCGGGCTGCCGGCGGCCCGGTCGAGCTCGACGATCGCGCCCGGGGTGAGCGAGAGCAGCTCGCGCACGCTCATCCGGGTGCGGCCCAGCTCGGCCGAGACCTCCATCTCGACGTCCTGCAACATGTCCAGTCCGCCGCGCAGCTGAACGGCCGCCGGCCCCGCCGGCTCCCGCCGGGCCACCCCGCCCCCGCCCCCGCCCCCGTCGCCGGTGGGCCACGGGTTCAGGGCCAGCGCCAGCACGGCCCGGATCTCGTTGCCCTCGACCAGCGGCACGGCCACAGCGTCGTCCTTGGCCGCCAGCGCGCTCAGCGCCACCTGCGGCTCCATCACGACACCGGGGTCGAGCACCACCGGGCCGAAGACGCGGGCCGCGGCCTCGAGCGCCGGGCGCACCGCGGCCGTCAGGTCCAGCTCGCCGAGCGGGCTCTCCCGGAGCGCGTCCGCCAGATCCTGCCCGACCACCACGACCACCTCGCCGGACGCCGCGCCGCTGAACCGGGCGGTGACCGCCTGCCCCTCGGTCAGGGCGTCGGCGGTCGCCGCGATCGGGTCGGCAGCGACCAGGGGCCGGCTGGTGGGAAGGACGCCCAGCGCGGCCTCGGCCGCGTTCCGGGCGAGCGCCAGCTGCGGCGCGGTGATGGTGGGCGCGGTCATGGGCGACCAGACTCCTTGGGCGAGGACTCCTTGGGGGCAGGCACGACGAGGCAGGCGAGCCGGGCCCCCTGATTACCGGGCACTGCATGGGCGAAAACGGTCTCGTTGACGGTCACCTCGAGAGGCTGACTCGTCGGATGGCCCAACGGGACGACGTCACCGGGCCTCAGGTCCACGATGTCATCGGTACGCATCCGAATGGGCTGGAATCGGACCGCCACATCGAGCGGGGCCGAGGAAAGTCCGGCCGTGAGGTTGCGCAGAGCCAGGTCCTTGGCCGCCCGCTCGGCGTCGCTGAGCACCACCGCCTCGGTACGCGAGAGCACCGGCAGGATCGTGTTGAAGGGCAGGCAGATCGTGTGGCTGGTCTCCTCGGCCCCGATCTTGATGTCGAACGAGGCGACCACGCAGGCGTCCCCGGGCTGGTGGGCCCGGAGGAACTGCGCGTTGTACTCGATCTCCTTGAGCTTCGGGTGCATGTCGACGAGCGTCTCGAAGCCGTACCGCAGCTCGCCGAGCATCCGCTCCAGCAGACCGCGCAGCAGGGGCATCTCGACCTCGGTCAGCGGCCGCTCCGGCTGCGGCCCGCCGGGACCGCCCAGCATGTGATCGATCGCGGTCATCGACGCCGAGGTGGACATCTCGAACAGGGCCGACCCGGGCAGCGGATCGAGCACCACCACCGCGAGCACCGTCGGATTGTTGAGAGCGGCGACGTACTCGTCGTAGTTCAACTGCTCGATCCCGGCCAGCGTGACGTTGCTGACCGCCCGCAGCCGGGTCGTGAGCAGTGTGCCGCAGCTGCGCGCGTACGTCTCGAACGCGATCTGCAAGGTGCGGACGTGCTCCCGGGAGAGCTTGATGGGCTTGCGGAAGTCGTACGGCGCCGGCCCGCCGCCATGGCCACGGCGCGAGATCCGGCCCGAGGTACGTGCGGCGTTGGTCACGTTGTCCCCATCGGCTCGTTTCCGGAACGGCTGAGCGGGAGGGGCGTTTTTACGGGCTTACGACCCAGGAGGGCGGGTTCACCGGAGTGAACCCGCCCTCTTGGCTAACCTGTGCTGTTGGAGTTACTGGGTGACGAAGGCGGTGTAGTAGACGCCCATCACCAGCTTCTTGTCTTCCTCGGTGTACGCCTTCACGATCTTCGCGGTCAGCTCCTTCTTGAGCTCCTCGCGGCCCTTCTCGGTGGAGAGCTCCTCCAGCGACTTGCCGGTGTACTCGTCGATCGCCAGCTCGCGGGCCTCGCTGGTGTCGACCGACTCGGCGCCGGCGTCCGCGGTCTGCTGGAGCGAGAAGTTCAGCTTCAGGTAGTGACCGTCGGCCAGGTTGATCGTCATCGCGTCCTCCAGGGCCACCACGCTGCCCTTGACCGGCGCGGCCTCGGCGGTGTCGCCCTTCAGCATGAAGAACGCTCCGGCGCCGCCGCCGCCCAGCAGCACGACTGCGGCGATCACGATGATCATCAGCATCTTCTTGGACTTCTTCGGGGCGTCGGCGGCAGCAGTGGTCGTCTCGTCCTTGCTCATCTGAAAGCTCCTCTCAGTCGTACGTTGGCGTGTTAGCGGGGTTGGTTGTTGGACTCGCCAGTTGTATCGGTGTTCCCGGTGCCGCTCTGAGCCCGCTTACCGGCCTGCTCCGAAGTCTCACCGGTGTGCAACTTGCTGTCGGCGCCGGACGCGGCCGGCAGCAGTGCCGCCTGCTCGGCGGTCAGCGTGGTCAGGACCACGACGTCCACGCGGCGGTTCATGGTGATCGACCGCGGGTCGGACGGGTTGATCAGTGGCTTGGTGTCCGAGAAGCCGACGGCGCTCATGCGGTCCTTGGCCAGGCCACGCGCCACCAGATAGCGCACCGTGGTCGACGCGCGGGCGGCGGAGAGCTCCCAGCCGCTCGGGTAGAACGTGGTCTTGACCTTGAGCTGGTTGGTGTTGCCGTTGACTTCGATACGGTTGGGCAACTTGGCCAGGGTCGGGGCGATCGCGTCGAGGATCTTCCGGCCGCCGGGCTGCAGATCGGCCCGGTTGCCGGCGAAGACGACCTCGTTGGTCAGGACGGTGACCACCAGGCCCCGGCGGTCGATCGTGAACTTGACCGAGCCGAGCAGCTTCTGCTTGGCCAGCGCGTCCGAGATCTTGTTCTCGATCTTCTTGAGGTCTTCGGCTTCCTTGGCGGCGGCTTGAGCGTTCTTCGAAGCCCGCGCGCGGCTCTCGGCAGCCATCGCGGCCTTGACGGCTTCCTTCTGCTGGGCTGTGAGGTTGGACGAGCCGGCCTTGCCGTCGCCGGGGTTGGCGCCCGGGTCGATCTGCACGATCTCGGCGGAGTTGCCCGAGCCGTCCATCGGCCCGGTCTGGCCCTGGAAGGCGACGCTCTGAGCTCCGAAGCCGGAGGACAGACCGGAGGCGAGCTGGGCGAACTTCTTCATGTTGACGTCGCTCATGGAGTACAGGACCACGAACAGAACGAACAGCAGGGTCAGCATGTCGGCGTAGGACACGAGCCAGCGCTCGTGGTTGACGTGCTCCTCGTGCTCCTCGTGCTTCTGCTTACGCTTACCCCCGCCACTGCTCATCGGGTCAGGCCGCCTTCTTCGTGTTCGCGGCCGTCTCGGCCTTCTTGGCCTCGTCCGGCGGGAGGAGGCTGCGGAGCTTCTGCGCGACAAGGCGCGGGTTGGAGCCGGCCTGAATGGCCAGGACACCGTCGACGACCAGTTCCATCTCCTCGGCCTCGACGGCGCTCAGCCGGGCGAGACGGGACGCGACGGGCAGCCAGATCAGGTTGGCGCTGAGAACACCCCAGAGGGTGGCGCAGAACGCCGCGGCAATCGAGTGACCCAGCGTGTCGGGCTTGTCGAGGTTCTCGAGCACGTGCACGAGACCCATGACCGTGCCGACGATGCCGATGGTCGGGGCGTAACCGCCCATGTTCTCGAACAGCTTCGCGCTGGCCTTGTCGGACTTCTTCTTGGCCGCGATCTCGGCGTGCAGGATGTCGTGCAGCTCGTCGGGGTCGGTGCCGTCGATGGCGAGTTGCAGACCGCGCTTGAGGAAGGGGTGCTCGACCGTCTTGACCGCGTCCTCGAGGGCCAGCAGGCCCTCGCGACGAGCCCGCTCGGCCAGCTTGACGACCTCGTCGACCAGCTCGGTGGGGGGCGTGACCTTCTTGGCGAACGCCTTGGTGAGCTGGGCGCCGACACCCGTCCAGTCCTTCATGACGCCGCCGGCCATCGCGGCGGCGAAGGCGCCGCCGAACACCAGCAACATCGAGGGGATCAGCAGGATGGAGGTCGGCGAGCCGCCCTCGAGGATCTGAACGGTGAAGACGATGATGAGGCCGGCGACTACACCGACGATGGTTGAGATGTCCATCAGCGTCCATTCCGGTGCAGCGGGAGCACCTTGGCGTCGTCGTCGTCATCGGACGACGGAGCGGAGGAGTGGGTGTTGGTGGGCTCGGCCTCGAGGCGGCTTGCCTGGGCGATCAGTGAGGCGCGGTAGTGCCGCACTGAATCGATGAACTCGGGCACGGACTCGGCAATGACGTACTTGGTGCCGTCGACCAGCGTGATGACCGTGTCGGGCGTGCAGTCCGCGCGCTCGATCAGGTCCGGGTTCAGGGCGAACACGGCACCATTGATGCGGGTTACGAGGATCACTTACATCCGTCCTTGGTGGTGTAGTCCTGGCTGGTGGCCGTCCGTGGCCCTTCGATATGTGTTTCGGCCTGATCCCGGTTGCCGATGAGATCCAACCGGTGGCGGTACGGGTGCAGCCGATCCGCTCAAAGACAGACGGTCGGGACAAGCGTGAAAACGCCTGTCCCGACCGGTCGACCGTTCTGATGCTTATGACTAGCGCTTCATGCTGACGAGCTCCTGGAGCATCTCGTCAGAGGTCGTGATGATGCGGGAGTTGGCTTGGAAGCCGCGTTGGGCGATGACCAGGTTGGTGAACTCCTGAGCCAGGTCGACGTTCGACATCTCCAAGGCGCCGCTGATCACCTGGCCCAGACCGGCGCTGGTGGGCTGCCCGACCTGGGCCAGACCGGAGTTGACGGTGGCCCGCCACTGCGAGTCCCCGGTCTTCTCGAGGCCGTTGACGTTCTTGAAGGTGGCCAGGGCGACCTGCCCGAGCACCTTCTTCTGACCGTTGCTGAAGGCGCCGATGATCTGCCCGGTGTCCGAGACGGTGTACGACAGCGAGGCCAGCGTGCCGGCCGCGTTGCCGTTCGAGTCGGAGACCCGGGCCTCGGTGAGGCCGTGGTACATCGTCAGGTCCCCGGCGTCGAAATCGAACGTGTCACTGAGGGTGGGGTCGATCGTTGCGGCGTTCGTGAACGCCAGCATCGCCCTCGTCGCCGGAGGCGTGGGGACAGGCTTACCGTCCTGGAATTGAATGGTCGCGGTGACCGGCGTAGCCGGCCCGGCATCACCCGACTTCGTGAGAGTCACAGTCCAGTCCTGGACGGAGGCCGTCGGATCCACGGTGTCTCGCGTGAACTTCGCCGAGAGGCTGATCGGGTTGCCGGTCTTGTCGAACGCCTTGAACGGGATCTCGATGGCCGGAATGGTGGTCGGGTCGGTGACGCCTTCCGGCATGTCGTTGGTCAGGTTTCCCTTGATCTCGACCGTGCTGGTCGGCACGGGCGAGATGCTCTTGCCGAGCGGCATCTTGATGTCGCCCGGCTTGGCCGCCGGGTTCACCACACCGTTCTCGTCGGCCGTCCAGCCCTGCACGGGATCCCCGGTCGCCGTCGCCAGCGTGCCGTTGGCGTCGAAGAAGAAGGAACCGGCCCGGCTGTAGAGCTCCTCGTTGCCGCGGCGGGTCATGAAGAAGCCGTCGCCCTGAATCATCATGTCGCCGGCCTTGCCGGTGGTCTGGGCCGAGCCCTGGCTGAAGTTCGACGTGATGCCCGCGTTGCGCACACCGAGGCCGACCTGGCCCGGGTTGGTGCCGGCCCCGCCGTTCTGGGGAGCGCCGGCCGCCTGGGTCATCTGACTGAGGGTGTCCTGGAACTGGACCGAGCTCGCCTTGTAACCGACGGTGTTGACGTTGGCGATGTTGTTACCGGTCACGTCCATCATCTGCTGATGCGCGTGCAGGCCACTGATGCCGGAATAGAGGGAACGCAGCATGAATGGATCCTTTGCGGTTGAGGACTACAGCGGTTGAGGATTACGGCTTGGGCGTCGCCTGGGTCGCGTCCGGCTTCACTTCCTGGACTTCCGTGACCTTGGACAGCGGCACGTCCGTGTTCCCGATCCGAAGCATCGGTTCGCTGTCGCCGTTGAGCTTGGCGGCCGAGATGACCCCGGTGGCCCTGGCCCCGCCGGCGTCCATGAACTCGACCGTCTTGCCGACCAGGGAGCTGGCAGTGATCAGCTGCTGGCCCTTGAGCATGTCGGCGATGCCCTCCAGCTTCTCGACCTGGGTGAACTGGGCCGTCTGGGCCAGGAACTGGGTCGAGTCGGCCGGCTTGCTGGGGTCCTGGTACTTCAGCTGGGCCACCAGGAGCTTGAGGAACGTGTCCCGGTCGCCGAGGGTCTTGCTCTTCTCCTTCTCGGCGCCGGTGGCGCCGGCCGCGGCCGCGGCGCCGGAGAATCCGGAGATCGGCGAGGTCATGACGTGCTCCCGTCGGTTGGCAGAGGCTCATAATCTGCTTCGACCGGATCGGCAACTTGCTTAGAACCAAAAAAGAACGGGCCTGCCACCTGGGCAGACCCGTTCTTGCCGAGCTGATGTCACGGCGCCAGGGAGAGGCTGAACTTTCCCTTGCCGTACCGGTTGACCTCGACCAGCAGGTCGACCCGGCGGCCGAGCGCCATCAGGTGGGCCCGGGCGTCGGCGGGCAGCGGGTCGCCGGGATAGACCACCTGGTGGAGCTTGATGTGCGGGCTGCCCTCGCGGTTGAGCAGGCTGGTCAGCACGTTGCAGAGCTCGCCGACGTTCTCGGCGAGATTCGGGAACAGCTGCTTCTCGTCGATGCTGTCCTCGGCAGCGCCGGCCGGAAGCAGGCCGAGCGCGGCGCCGGCGTTGGCCGACAGCTTGAGATCCATGCCGAGGACGGCGAAGAGGTTCTGTGTGGGATCGGTGAAAAGGGCGACCGTCGAGGTGGCGACCTCATCTGCGCTGATGGGTTCGCCGGGGCTGACGGTCACTTCCCGGCCGAGCAGATCCTCGAAGAGGTTGCGAACGGCCAGGGTGCCAGGAAGGAGCGAGACGTCGGACATGTCGTAATCATCCCAGAATAGGAGCGAAGACCTCATCGAATCGTTCAGCCGAGAAGGGCTTGACGATGAAAAAGAGAGCACCGGCCGCCTCGGCCTGTTCCTTCATCTCGGGTGTGCTCTCGGACGTCACGAAACCGAACTTGACGTCGTTGCCGGCCGCGCGGAGCTGCCGCAGTGCCTCGATGCCCGTCAGCTCGGGCATGTTCCAGTCCGACAGCACGAGGTCCGGGCTGTGCGCCTGGGTCATCTCCACAGCCTCGCGACCGTTGGCCGCCTCGATCAGCTCATGGTCGCCGAACCCCGCCTGACGCAGGGTGCGGATCACGATCTGCCGCATCACCCGGCTGTCGTCAGCGATGAGAATCTTCATTCCGCGCCCTCCTTGTTGTCTCCGCGGCTCTGCCACATGGAAATTGACACCGGCTCGCCGTCCCAGATCCCGTACACCCCGGTTATCCGGTGGGCATTGGGGTAGCGCGCCGTCGCTTCGGGAGCGAGCGCCACCTGCGGCAGCGACAGGACCGCGCCGGGCGGCAGCATCGCCTTGACGTTTCCGCCGATGATGTTCGCGAGTTCGCCGAGCACGTCGGAGAGGTCCTCCTCGCTGACCTCGTCCGGCCCCATGGCCAGAAAGGCGCCGGCGGCACGGCGGGCGGCCGGCAGCGAGGACGCGTAGACGACGTGCCCGGTCCAGGAACCGGTGATGGAGACGGAGGAATGCACCTCGGACGCCTGGTTCTCGTCGTAGGTCTGCAGCAGGGGGCTCACGCCCTCCGGATCCAGGTACGACTCCCAGACCTGTTCCACCATCTCGGCGAGGTCGTTCTCGTTGACCTCGACTTCGACGCTCATGAGTTCGCTCCGGTCGGGACGAGGCCCAGCAGGGCCAGCTTCTCGATCATGGCTCCTTCGGTGAAGGGCTTGATCACGTATTCGTGGGCGCCCGCGGCGAGCGCCCGGACGATCTGGCTCTGTTCGCTCTCGGTGGTGACCATGACCAGCGTCATCTCGCGCAGGCGTGGGTCGGCCCGGACGTGCGTGACGAACTCGAGCCCGTTCATGTTGGGCATGTTCCAGTCGATGAGGGCCAGTTCCGGCACCTCGGGCATCGCGGTCAGCAGGTCGAGCGCCTCCTTGCCGTCGCCCGCCTCCACCGCCTCGAAATTCAGCTTGGTGACGATGCGCTTGAGGATCATGCGCATCGCCCGCGAGTCGTCGATCACCATGGCGCGCATCCGCGTCATCCCCTTCTCATGGCGCCCGCGGGCGCCCCGGTACGGACTCGGTAGGCGGAGGTGCGGCCGGCGGCCACCCGCTCGTAGTTGTCGTCGATCCCGATCGTGGTCTCGGCCGCACCCAGAAAGAGCCAGCCGTCCGGCCGCAGCAGCTTGGCCACGTTCTGCAGCACCTGACGCTTGGTGGCGACGTCGAAATAGATCAGGACGTTGCGCAGGAAGATCACGTCGAACGGCTGCATGACCGGCAGCGGCGCGGTGAGGTTCATCAGGCGGAACGAGACGTTGCGGCGCAGCGCCGGAGCGATCCGCCAGTGCGCCCCGGCCCGTTCGAAGTACTGCACCAACTGGGCCGCGGGCAGACCGCGGTTCACCTCGACCTGGCTGTACTCGGCCGTCTCGGCCCGCTTGACCATCTCGGTCGAGATGTCGGTGCCCATGATGTCGTAGGACCACCCGGGCGGCAGGGTCTCCTGCATCGTGATGGCCAGGCTGTACGCCTCCTGGCCGCTGGAGCTCGCGGCCGACCACACCCGCACCTTGCGGGCCGACGCCCGTGACTTGACCAGCTCCGGCAGCACGACATCGGTGAGCGCCGCGAACGGCTCCCGATCCCGGAACCACGAGGTCTCGTTCGTGGTCAGGGCGTCGATGATCTTGCGCTGCCGGGCCGGATCGGGCCGGCGCTGCAGGTCGGCCAGGAATTCGCTGACCCCGGCCGCCCCCACCGCGCGGGCCACCGGAATGAGCCGTGCCTCGACCAGATACTCCTTTCCGGGAGCCAGCACGATCGAGGCCTCACGCCGCACGAGCTGGGACACGTAGTTGAACTCGGCCTGCGACAGCGTCATCGGGCCACCGCCGCCGAGCGTCCGGCCTTGACCCGGCTCACCAGATGGGCGGCGATCCGGTCGAGCGGCAGGATCTCGTCCGCCAGTCCCGCGCCGACCACGGCGCCCGGCATGCCCCACACCACCGAGGTGGCCTCGTCCTGGGCCAGCACCTCGGCGCCCGCGTCCCTCAGCACCTTCGCGCCACCTCTTCCGTCGTGTCCCATTCCGGTCAGCACGGTCGCGTACGCGGAGCCGCCGTACAGTGCCGCGACCGACCGGAACATGACATCCACGGCGGGGCGGCAGGAGTTCTCGGGCGGCGCACCGCTCAGCTGGGTCAGCGTGGCCGTGCCCCGGCGGTGCAGCACCAGGTGCTGGTCGCCGGGTGCGACGTAGGCCCAGCCGGCCGCCAGCTCCATGCCGTCGCCGGCCTCGACCACCCGCAGCGGCGTGCTGCGGTCCAGCCGTTCGGCGAACATCTTGGTGAAGACGGGCGGCATGTGCTGGGTGATGACGATCGGCACCGGGAAGTCGGCCGGAATGCCGGTCAGCACCTTGGTCAGCGCGTCCGGACCGCCGGTCGAAGAGCCGATGGCCAGGATGTCGATGCGGCCGCCGGGCGCGGAGCGGCGCGGAGCCGTCCGGGCCGGGGCGGAGCTGGGCGGCCCGGCGGGCGGACGGCCCGGACCGGTGGGCGGCAGGCCGACCCGGTGCGGGGCCGCGCCGGGTCGGGTCGGAGCAGCCGGTGGCGCGCTCGGCCGGCGTTTGCCCGCCAGCGCGTAGATCTTGGGGACGAGCTCGTCCCGGACGGCCTTGATCGACTGCTCGACGCTGCCGGTGTTGCTCGGCTTGGTCACGTAGTCCGTCGCGCCGGCCGAGAGCGCCTCCAGTGTGGCCGAGGCGCCCGCGGCCGACAGCGTGCTGAACATGATCACCGGGATCTGCTTGTGCCGCTTGCGCAGCTCGCGGACCGCGGTGATGCCGTCCATCTGGGGCATCTCGATGTCCATCGTGATCACGTCGGGCTTGAGCTGGTCGATCTTGGCCTGGGCCAGCAACCCGTTGGACGCCGTGCCCACGACCTCGATGTTCTCGGCGCCACCGAGAGCGTCGACGATCAAGCGACGGACGACCACCGAGTCGTCGACGACAAGGACCGATATCACCCGGTCACCTTCCTTACCCGAGCCACGCGGGGCCGAGGGCCGCAACCACCGGGGCGAGCAACCGATGGGCGGTCGAGGTGTCCAGCAGGTCGCGTACGACCAGTGCCTGCACCGCACCGCTGAGCATGTTCCAGACACCGCCGGCCCGGTCGGCCAACGGAATGGCGGCCGTGTCGACGGCCTGTACCAACAGCATCTGTGCTGCGGCGGCCGTGCGGACCCGATCCGACAGATAAGCCGCCCAGGACGCCGAATGCACGGCCGGTGACCAGCCGCCGGCATTGCGGCGGGAGTCCTCGGCCGAGGCGAGGAGCCGGCTCAGGTCGGTCGATCGCAGCGAGCGCAGCCGGTCGAGCAGGGCGGAGATCGTGTAGTGGTGCGGACCGAGGTCGATCGGGGCGCCGGTCGGCAGCTTGCGCATGGCCGCGACCCAGCCCCCGCCGAGGCCGCGACGCGTGTCGGCGTCGAGCACCTCGCGCAGGTAACTGGCGACGGCGGCATCGCACAGCAGCGCGGTCGCGGAGGCTGCCTCCTCCGTCTGCGTCGCGTCGCGGCCGGTGCCCGTCCAGGTCCACGCCATCACGTCGTACCGGAGACAGGTGAGCAGCGAGTCGACGGTGCCGATGGGCGCGCGCTCGACCAGGGCCAGGCTGCCCGCCGCGTCGTCCTTGTTGAGGCCCTTGAGCGACGGCATCCGGCGGGCGGCGCTCTCCACCTCTACCCACAGTGGGCCGCGGACCCCCTCGTCCGGCAGCCGGTTGGCGAGCACCGGCAGGTCGGCGGCCTGGAGGCGGAGTCCGCGCAGCATCACCTCGGCCGTGGCCGACCCGCCGGTGAGGCGGGTCAGGTCGAAGCCGAGCACCGGGGCGCTGACGAGGCTGTACATCAGGTGGTAGCGCGCTGCGTGTCGACGGCCTGGTTGACGTCGAGGGCCAGCATCAGCCGGCCGTCCAGCTTGAACGTCCCGACGACGAGCTCCCGGGTCGGCCCGCTGAGCGTGTCCGGCGGTGGCTCGAACGTGTCGTCGTCCAGGTCGACCACCTCGCCGATCCGGTCCACGACCAGGCTCACGGGCTCGCCGTCGCCGCGCAGGATCACGTTCATCACCGGACCCTCGAGAGCCTTGCGGGCCATGCCGAGCTGCACCCGCAGATCAACCGCGGCGATCACCTGACCGCGCAGGTTGAACAGCCCGCCGATGGCCTGCGGCGCGAGCGGCACGGGGGTGTACTCGTTGTACGAGAGCACCTCCTGCACCGTGTGCACCTCGACACCGAAGAGCTGGCCGGCCACCTCGAACGTGGCAAACTGTCGGCTCGGCATCTCAGGCCTCCACCAGCAACTCGTCGTTTTCCAGGTCGGTGTAGAAGTTGGGGTCGGCTGCGAGAATCGCCCGGCGCACGTCCAGCAGCTCGGTCACCCGCTGCTGGATGACCGCGGTGCCGACCAGGCCGTCCTCCTCAGCGTCCCGGCGGGCGGTCGTCGAGTTCTCGGCGATGTCCACGATCCGATCGACGACCAGGGCCACGCTCCGGGCGCCCTCGCTGTAGACGACCACCGACACGGTGTCGCCCTCGGGCTCCTCGCCGTACGCCCCGAGCAGGTGCGACAGCCGCACCAGGGGCAGGATCTGCCCGCGGTACTGCACGACCTCGCGGGAGCCGGCGTGCTCGATGCGTTTGCGCGGGAACTCCTCGAGCCGGGTGACGGTGTCGAGCGGAATCGCCACCCGACGCTCGCCGACCGCCGTGACCAGCAGCCGTTCCCCCGATCCGGCGCCCTTCCCGGCCCGCGCCGAGGCCTCCAGGTTCTGCCGCTCGGCGTCCGCGGTGAGGTGACTGCGCCGGGCCAGCGACGAGACGTCGAGGATCAGGCCCACCTTGCCGTCGCCGAGGATGGTGGCTCCGGCGTACAGCCCGATGTCCTTGAACCGGCTGTTGAGCGCCTTGACCACGACCTCTTCGGTGTTCAGCACCCGGTCGACGACCAGGCCGAACCGGCGGCCGTCGGCCTGCAGCACCATGATGTACACGCCCTCGTCGGCCCCCACGTCGAGGCCGAGCGCCCGGTCGAGCCGCACCAGCGGGAGCAGCTTGCCGCGCAGGCGGTAGACGGGCGCGCCCGAGGCGTACTCGATCTTGGTGGATTGCCCGTCGATGAAGACCAGCTCGAGCACCGCGACCTGCGGCACCACGTACCGCTGGTCACCACAGTCGACGGTGAGGGCCTGGATGATGGCCAGCGTCAGCGGGATGGTGAGCCGCCAGACCGTGCCCTCGCCGGGCGTGGAGTCGACGCTGACCGCGCCGCCGATGTTCTCGATGTTGGTCTTCACGACGTCCATGCCCACACCGCGGCCGGACACGTTGGTGACCTTGGCAGCGGTGGAGAATCCCGGCTGGAAGACCATCGCCATGATGTCGCGACGGTCCATGTTGGGCACCTGGTCGGCACGCAGCAGCCCGTTCTCGACCGCCTTCTGCGCGATCCGGTCCACGTTCAGGCCGGCGCCGTCGTCGGCGACCTCGACCGCCACGTGCCCGCCCTCGTGATAGGCCCGCAGCGTCAGCGTTCCCTCGGGGCCCTTGCCCGACGCGATCCGCTGGTCCGGTTCCTCGATGCCGTGGTCGACCGCGTTGCGCACCAGGTGGGTCAGCGGGTCCTTCACCGCCTCCAGCAGGCTTCGGTCGAGCTCAGTGTCCTTACCCTGCATGACCAGCTGGACCTGCTTGCCGAGGCCGTTGCTCAGGTCCCGGACGACCCGGGGCAGTTTCGACCAGATGTGCTCGATGGGCTGCATCCGGGTCTTCATGATGCCCTCTTGCAGCTCACTGGTGATCATGCCGAGCCGCTGTGCGCTGCGCACCAGCGTCGTGTCGCCGATCTCCATCACGCCCCGCACCAGCTGGTTACGGGCCAGCACCAGCTCGCCCACCATGTTGAGCAGCGTGTCGAGCAGATCGACGTCGACCCGGATGGCGCTGTCGGCGATGCTGCGCTTGGGCGCCTGGGCCTGGAGCGCCTCGCTGACCGCGGCCGGCTGTGCCTTGCCCTCCTCGAGCAGAATCGTGCCGAGCTTGCGCTCGTCGCCCTCGATCTGCTGGGCCAGGGCCGAACCGACGTCCTGGGCCTGGGCGGCGCCGGTCTCGACCAGGATCTCGCCGATCGGCCGGCGCTGGTTCTCGACCGGCTCGGGGGCCGGGCGCGCGGGCGTCTCCTCGATCGGCTGCGGCGCCTCGGCCGCCTCCGCGGCGGGTGCCTCGGCCGCCGGTGGCGGTGCCGCCTCACCGGCCTTCATCTGAGCGTTGACCTGCGCGATGATGCTGTCGATGTCGACGTCGCCCTCGGCCTGAGTCTCCTCGATGTTGGCCAGGATCGAGCGCACACCGTCGATGGTGGCGAGCAGCGTGGTGATGGTCGTCGGGGTGACCGGCATGACCCCGTCACGCAGCTTCGACAGCAGCGACTCACCCGCGTGAGCCAGCTTCTCGAGACGACCGAAGGCCAGGAAGCCGCTCGTGCCCTTGATGGTGTGGATCGCCCGGAAGATGCGTGAGATCAGATCGCGGGAATTCGGGTCCTGTTCGAGCTGCACCAGGTCACGGTCGATCTGGTCCAGGTTCTCGTGGCTTTCCATGAGGAATTCGCCAACGATCTCACCAAGGTCTTCCACGCTCGTTACCTCCAGCTCGGCGTTCCAAGGGACTCATCGACCTGCGTACGGGCCACCTGAGGGCACCTGAAACACAACCGAAGAGAAATCAGGCCTCTCCGCCGGGGCGGCGGTAGCGGTAGCCGAATCCACGCACGGATTCGATGGGCGACTCGTCGGGATCGGACCAGCCGAGCTTGCGGCGCAACCGCAGTACGGCGAACTTGACGCGCTCCTGCCCGATGCCGGTCGGGTCGTCCCAGGCCTGAGTCAGCAGCTGGTTGGGGCTGAGCACCGCGCCGGCGTGCCGCACGAGGGCGTTGAGCAGGCGGAACTCGGTGGGCGTGAGGCGCTTCTCGTCGCCCTTGACATAGACCCGCCGCTTGGTCGGGTCGAGATGCACCAGACCGTCGTCGTAGACCTGGCTGGCCCAGCTGTTCTGACCGCTCGAGGAGCGTCGCAGCAGCGCCTCGACGCGTGCCAGCAACTCGTTGTTGGCGAACGGCTTGGTCAGGTAGTCGTCGGCGCCGCCACGCAGCCCGCGCACCTTCTCGGCCTCCTGGCCGTGCGCGGTCAGCACCAGCACCGGCACGTCGGAGACGTCGCGCAGCCGCTCGAGCACCTGCCAGCCGTCCATCTCGGGCAGGCCGACGTCGAGCACCACCAGGTCGGGGTGTTCGGCGTAGGCCTCCTTGAGACCGGTACGGCCGTCACCGGCGTGGGCCACCTCGTAGCCCGCCCGGCTGAACAGCATCCGCAGAGCCAGTGCGATGTCCGGATCGTCCTCGACGACGAGTAGGCGACTCATCCTGTGCTCACCCTGCCCCACCCCTCGCTCGTGCTCATGTCCGGACACGACCGCCCGCCGCGCGCCGGTGGCGCCCGGGGAGAGGGTCGGTGTCGTGTGCTCGGCGCCGTCGGCACGATCGCCGGCGGCGGAATCAACCGCGCAAAACTCACGATAGCGTGATGTCACGGTCTATTTACGGACAGTGACAGTTTAGCGGGCTGTTCGCTCCCGGCCCGGCCAATCGGGAGATCACGCGAATCCCTTCAGCCTGACAAATATTTGGGCCCGGGATTCCGGTTTCCGGCAAAGATGGGACGTACAGCCAGAAAACGGATGCCATATCCCTGGTGGGCGACTCGGCCCACCGCGAAGAGGAGGCAACGTGGTGCGACGTCTCGTCCTGTGTACGGCCACGCTCGGCGCGCTGCTGGCCGCGGCCGCGCCGGCCGGCGCCGTGGTGCCCGTTCCGGCTGCGCCGCCCAGTGTCGTCGCGCCCCGCGTGCTGATGTCCCAGGTGGTCACGATGACCAATCAGCAACGCTGGGCCAACGGCTGCAGGCGGCTGCTCGCGGTCGACCGGGGACTGACTGTGGCCTCGGTGCGGCAGAGCTTCTACATGGCGCGCACCGGCCGCTTCAGTCACGTCTGGAGCGACGGCACCACCTTCGTCCGCCGGTCACATCTGGCCGGGTACGAACAGCCGGCCGGCGAGAACATCGCCTGGGGTTACCGCACCGCGACCGAGGTCATCCAGGCCTGGATGGCCAGCCCGCGTCACCGCGCCAACATGCTCAACTGCGGCGCCCACTCGATAGGCACCGGCGTGGTGTACGCCGCCAACGGCGTTCCCTACTACACCCAGGTCTTCGGCTGGGACTGATCGACGGGAGCTAAAGGGCGCAGTTGATGAGCACCGGCTCGGGGTGCAGTTCGATGCCGAACGTGCCACGGACGCCGTCGCGCACCGTACGGGCCAGGTCGAGCAGAGCCTCGGTGGTGCCCTCGCCGCGGTTGGTCAACGCCAGCGTGTGCTTGCTCGAGATGGCCACCCCGTCACCGGCGAAGCCCTTGGCGAACCCGGCCCGCTCGATCAGCCAGGCCGCCGGGATCTTGACCGAGCCGTCCGCGCCCGGCCAGTGCGGGGCCTCGAGTCCGAGCGCCGTCCACTCGGCCGCGCCGAGGACCGGGTTGGTGAAGAAGGAGCCGACCGACCACGTGTCCCGGTCGGCCGGGTCGAGCACCATCCCCTTCTGCTCCCGCAGCTTCAGCACGGTGTCGCGGGCCTGCTGCAGGCCGACCCGGTCACCGGCCTCGACGCCGAGGTTGCGCGCCAGCTCGGCGTAGCGGATGGGCGCCGACCCGGGCGAGCGGGCCAGCCGGAAGTCGACCTCGAGCACCACGAAGCGGTCGTTGTGCTTGAAGACGCTGGCCCGATAGGCGAAGCCGCACTCGGCCGGCGGCATGACCCGGATCGTGTCGCTCTGCCGGTCGTACGCGTGCACCGCCACGATGGTGTGGGCGACCTCCTGCCCGTAGGCGCCCACGTTCTGGATCGGGGTGGCGCCGGCCGAGCCGGGGATCCCGCTGAGGCACTCGACCCCGGAGAAGCCCTGCTCCACCGCGTACGCCACGAAGTCGTCCCACGGTTCGCCCGCCGCGACCCGCAGCACCACGCTGTCGCCGTCGTCCTCCACGACGCGGATGCCCCGGGTGCGCAACAACAGGACGGTGCCCTCGAACCCGTCGTCGCCGATCACCACGTTGCTGCCGCCGGCCAGAATCAGCACTTTGCCGGGCGCTTTGCGGGCTGTTGCCAGGATCTGGTCGGTTTCGGTGGCGACCGTCAAGGTGCCGGCTGGACCGCCGAGGCGTAGCGTCGTGTACGCCGACAGGTCGGTTTGCGGGGCGGCGGTAGCGTCAGACACGACAACCACCCTAGGCTCAATGATTCGGGCATTCTCATCGGCGGTCCGGTGGAGCGGAGAGCAAGGCGATGAACAGGCTGCACGCGACGAAGGACTTCTGGCTGGCGGCTCTGCGTGCCGACAGCCCCGCGCTGCAGGACGCCGTCGCCCAGGCCGGCGCCGGCGCCGCCGTGCCCTCCTGCCCCGGCTGGACGGTGGCCGACCTCGTCGAGCACCTCACCTCCGAACTGCACTGGGTGCGCGAAACCGCAGCCCGCGGTGTCACCGAACGGCCTGCCCCGGCCGAGGTCCCGGCCCGGCCCGAGTGGGCGGCAGCGCTCGACGGGCTCCGTCGCGAGCTCACCGGCACGATCGAGACGCTCGAGGCCCTCGACGCCGACTTCCCCGCGTGGAACTGGGCGCCCCAGGCCAAGAAGGCGTCGTTCTGGCAGCGCCGCATGGCTCACGAGATCTCGGTGCACCGCTGGGACGCGGAATCGGCGGCCCAGCGAGCCACGCCGATCGAGACCAAGCTGGCCGCCGACGGGGTCAACGAGGTGCTCGACACCTGGCTTCCGGCGGGCCGCCGCAAGGGCCCGACCGACCTGCACGGCGTGGTCCACCTCGTGGCGACCGACGCTTCGTACGAGTGGTTCGTGCGGCTGCGCGGCCCGGGGGTGGCCCTGCTCGACACGGGCACGATCCTCGACTCCGACGATCATCACGCCCGCGCCCAGGCGACCGGCTCGGCCAGCGACCTGCTCCTGATGCTGATGGGACGCATGGACGCGGAACGCCTGGCGGTGACCGGCGACCCCCGCCTGATCTCGGCCCTGCGCACCGGTTGACGCTTACATTCGACTTACCGGGCTACCCGGGAGCGGTTCCGCTCCTATCATTAACCGGTTAAGTTGAGGTTTCGCGTTCAACTAGGAAGCGGGGCACGAATGACGGCAACCGTCACGTCCACGTCGGCGCAGCCGGCCCTCGCCGCGATCACCTTCCCCGACGACTTCATCTGGGGCGCCGCCACGGCGTCGTACCAGATCGAGGGCGCGGCGCGGGAGGACGGTCGAGGCCCGTCGATCTGGGACACCTTCAGCCGTACGCCGGGACGGGTCTACAACGGGCACACCGGCGACGTGGCCTGCGACCACTACCACCGCTACGTCGACGACGTGGCGCTGATGTCGGACCTGGGCCTGGCCTCCTACCGGTTCTCGGTCGCGTGGCCGCGGATCCAGCCCGACGGCACCGGCCCGGTCAACGTCAAGGGTCTGGACTTCTACGACCGGCTCACCGACGAACTGCTCGGCCAGGGCATCGACCCGGTCGTCACGCTCTACCACTGGGACCTGCCGCAGACCCTCGAAGACCTCGGCGGCTGGGCCAACCGGCTGACGGCGGAGGCTTTCGGGGAGTACGCCCAGATCGTGCACGCCCGGCTCGGCGACCGCGTCAAGACCTGGACGACGTTGAACGAGCCCTGGTGCTCGGCCTACCTCGGCTACGGCAGCGGCGTCCACGCGCCCGGCAAGCAGGACCCGGCGGCCGTCTTCGCGGCGGTGCACCACCTGCTGCTCGGTCACGGCCTGGCCGCCCGTGCGCTGCGTTCGGCCGGCGCCCAGAGCGTCAGCATCACGCTCAACCCGAACGTCGCGCTGCCGGTCGACCCGACCAGCGCCGCCGACCAGGAAGCCGTGCGGATCATCGACGGCCTCTCCAACCGGATGTTCCTCGACCCGCTGTTCAAGGGTCAGTATCCGGCCGACATGCTCGAGCACATGTCCCGCTTCACCGATCTGTCGTACATCGCCGACGGTGACCTGGCCACGATCAACGCCCCGATCGACGTGCTCGGGATCAACTTCTACCAACCGTCGTACGTGTCGGCCAAGCCCGGCGCCCCGGCCGCGCTCGACCAGCCCGGCAGCGAGGGCATCGCCTGGCGCGCGCCGGACGGCCCCGTCACCGACATGAACTGGCTGATCGAGCCGTCCGCGCTCACTGGCCTGCTCAAGCGCATCAACGACGACTACCCCGGCGTGCCCCTGCTGATCACCGAGAACGGCGCGGCGTACCCCGAGGTGCCGTCGGCCGACGGCGAGGTTCACGACAGCCGGCGGGTCGAATATCTCGACGGCCACCTGCGGGCCTGCCATGATGCCCTGACGGCCGGTGTCGATCTGCGTGGCTACTTCGTCTGGTCGCTCATGGACAATTTCGAGTGGGCCGAGGGATACCGCAAGCGTTTCGGGGTCGTGCACGTCGACTACGCGACCCAGCAGCGGACGCTGAAGGACAGCGCGAAGTGGTACCGGGAGGTGATCCGGCGCAACGGCATCGCGGCGTCGGATTCTAGCGAGGAGTGACCTGAGTGGTGACGCGGGAGCGGCCGACGCTGGAAGCAGTGGCGCGCCGCGCCGGGGTGTCCCGGGCGACCGTCTCCCGCGTCGTCAACGGCTCGACCTCGGTGGCCGCCTCGATCCGCGAGGCGGTCACCCGGGCCGTCGACGAACTGGGCTACGTGCCCAACCAGGCCGCCCGTAGCCTGGTCACCCAGCGCACCGAGTCGATCGCGCTGATCCTGCCCGAGACGGCCAACCGCGTCTTCTCGGACGACCTCTTCTTCCCGGCCATCATCCGCGGCGTCGGCGTCGAGCTCGAAGCGGCCGACAAGCAGCTGGTGCTGATGATGGCCGGCTCCGCCCGCAGCCACGGCCGGGTGGAGCGCTACGCGGTGGCCGGCCATGTGGACGGTGTCATGTTCGCCTCCATGCACGGCGCCGACCCGCTCCCCGGCACGCTGGCGCGCCTGGGCATTCCGGTGATCTGCAGCGGCCGTCCCATCGGCAGCGCCGACGTGCCCTATGTGGACGTCGACCACTTCGGCGGGGTCTGTGCCGCCGTCCGCCACCTGGTCGCCGCGGGCCGCCGCCGGATAGCCACCATCGCCGGCCCGCAGGACATGGTGGCCGGCATCGACCGCCTCGCCGGTTACCGCGCCACCCTCGAGGAGGCCGGGCTGGCCCAGCACGTCGCGGTCGGCGACTTCACCCGCGAATCGGGCATCCAGGCGATGCGGGCGCTGCTGGCCGGCGACCCGGCCCTGGACGCGGTCTTCGTGGCCTCCGACATGATGGCCCACGGCGCGCTCATCGCCCTCAAGGACGCCGGCCGTCGTGTGCCCGCGGACGTCGCGGTGATCGGCTTCGACGACTTCGAGATAAGCCGCTACAGCGATCCGCCGCTGACCACCGTGCGCCAGCCCATCGCCGACATGGGCCGCACGATGGCCCGCCAGCTGCTCGGGCTGGTCAACGGCGAGCAGGGCCTGCCCGACGCCGTGGTGCTACCGACGGAGCTGGTGGTCCGCGAGTCCGCCTGATCCGCTGTCCCGTCGCGCGCTGCCGGGGCCGGTGATGTCGTATCCGAGGGACTGCCGGGCCAGCAGTGTGGCCCCGGCGATCGCGGCCGGCATCAGCAGGATGGCGCCCAGCGGGATCAGGAAGCAGCAGAAGACGGCGACACCGAAGCCGAGCGTGAGCGGCCGGTTGGCGCCCAGCACGGCCCGGCGCTGCCGCAGTCGCTGCCCGCGCCGCTGGAACGGCACCCCGGTCAGCTCGACGGCGAGCACCCAGCCGCCGAGGGCGCCACCGAGCACCGGCACGACCGTCTGGCCCACCACCGGCACGAACCCGAGCAGGAAGAGCGGAACACCGAGTAGGATCGACAGCCCGATCAACCGCAGCGAATCCGCCAGGCTGCGCCGCAGCGACGGCCAGAAGCCCACCTCGACCTCGTCCGGCACCCCGCCGAACCGGTCCTCGACCAGCTCCGAGATGCGCTCGTAGAACGGGTCGCCGATGAGCAGCGTGACCGCCGTGAAGGTCAGGATGCCGAGCAGCACGGACAGCCCGAGCAGCCCCAGTCCGGCGAAGACCTGGACGACGTCGCGGCCCCACTCGGCCCAGCCGTCGGCGAACCAGGTGACCGTACGCGAAAGCTCGGGCAAATAGTTGATCAGAAAGAACAGCGCCGTGCTGTAGACCAGCCCGGCGATCAACGCCGGCACCAGCCCGAGCCCGAGCAGCTTGGGGCTGCGCAACACGAGGCCCAGCCCGCGCCCGAGCAGCCCGGCGCCGGTGAGGAACTGCTTCGCGACGGTCACGCCCGGCAGCTTAGAACAGCCGGCGTGAACCCGCTGCGCAGCAGCAGCCCAGTCTTTGTCGGTCTACTCCGACGGCTGGGCCGCCGGGGCCGACGACGACGTGGACGGCTCTGCGGGCTCGGCCGGCCAGCTGCTGACCTCGGTGGGGGTCGGGACGGGCGGCTGGTCGAGCGGCGGCAGCGGGATCACCACACTCTCCGACGGACCGGGGGACGGACTGGCCGGGGGCGGCACGACGGTGGCCGCCGGGGATCGCGACGGCGCCGACGGCACCGCGACCGACGTCGCCGAGGCCGTGGGGGTCACCGTCGGCACCGGTCGGTAGGGACGGGCCGAGTAGCGCACGGCTACCGGCTCGGTCGCCGTCCGGGCCGGGGCGGCGCCGAGCACGCCCTCGCCGCCCGGGACGCCCACTGCAGCGGGGCGCTTGACCGGGACGGCAAGGTTCCAGCCGACCGCGACGGCGACCGGAAGCCCGAAGGCCACGAGTCCGAAAAAAACTGATTTGGGGGATAGCCACACGTTTAAGACAACGTGCCAAGAGCCGAGGAAGGTTACGGCCCAACCGGCAGCAGACCGATCAGACGGGCGCACGTAAGACAGCGCCACTGGAGGACCCGTCGGAGAAATCGGGCGTGCCCTCAGTCGTTCAGGAAGGCGGAGATGCGCTCGCGCAGCTCACGCCGGTTGTTCCACAACACGGCCGGACGGTCGTAGACATGCAGCTCAGCCCCCGGCAGCAAGGAAGCCAGTCGCTCGGCCCAGGCCACCGGGTGCACCTCGTCGCCGACGCAGCCCAGCACCAGTGCGCGCCCCTGGAAGGCTCGCAGCGACGACTCGTCGGCCACGGCGGGCTCGTGCCACAGGGTGGTCAGCTCGGGCGCCAGGCCATCGCGTTGCAGTTGCTCGACCCGCTGCCGCAGGAAGCTCCAGCCGGCCGGAGTGTTGCGCACCGAGGGCGGCAGTTCGGGCTCGACCGCGGCCGCGATCGGCGCTGCCTCGCCCGACTCGACCGCGGCCAGCAACCGCTCGAGCCGCGCCTCGGCCGCCGCGGGCCGGTGGCCGTCGAGCGGCGCCGGCAGATAGAAGACCACCCGCTCGAACCGGCCGGGCGTGTCGCTGAGCAGCCGCCCGAGCGCAGCCGCGCCCAGGCTGACGCCCAGTGCCCGGGTGGCGCCGGTCAGGTCGGCGACGGCACGCAGATCGGCGGCCAGGTCACCGAAGGTCCACGGGCCGACCGGCGCGTCGGAACGGCCGTGACCGCGGAAGTGGAAGAAGACCCGGCGGCCGGTGACCGCGCTGCCCAGCGGGCGGGTACCGGAGATGTCGCCGGCCAGCCCGTGCGCGAAGACCGTGACGGGATCGCCGACGCCGGTGATCAACCCCTCCAGGCGTACGCCGGAAGGGGTTGTCAGCATCTCGGTCGGCGGCTCGGGAAGGGTCGGCCGGCCGGACCGCGGCCCGGTCGGCTCCCGGCGCCGAAAGCGGGGCCCACCGTCGGGCGGCGGCGGGCCGAACCGCCTCACCAGAAGCCTTTGCCGTCCGACAGATCCTTGAGACCGGGGCGGACGTCGAGCAGGTAGATCAGCGCCGCCGCGATACCGATCAGGCTGAAGATGCCGACCGCGCTGCTGACCAGGAGCGTCAGCACGATGCAGATCGCGAGGATCGCCGCCCACGCACCCTTGGGCAGGGTGCCGATGGCCTGGAATCCGTCGCCCCGCTGGGTCAGGCAGTGGATCAGCGCGACCGCCTGGACGACCAGCGAGAAGATGAGAATGAGCAGGTTCAGATAGCCGACGGCGATGTCGTAGAAGATCGGCGCGGAGGAGGCCATGTCGGAAAGTCTATGCCGCGGGGCCCAGCGCATGCCGGGCCCCGCTGATCATCTTTTGTCGCGTCGTCACTTCGAGGCGGCGCGCTTGCGCGGCTTCGGGGTGGCCGCGGCCTTCGCGGTGGCCGCGTCGGCGGCCTCGATGGCGGCCGGCTCATCGGTGGTCTCGATGTCGGCGTTCACGACCTCGGCGGCCTCGACGACGCCGGTGCCGACCACGCGCTCGCCGCGGGCGACGAGGGCGGTGTACGCCGCGACCGCGCGGTCCTGCGCGATCTGGGCGAACGAGGTGGCGACGCTGGCGGCGTTGCCCCGCAGCGCCTCGAAGTCGGTGGTGGAGGCCTTGTCGCGCAGCTCGGCGGCCTTGGTGCCGGCCTGCTCGTTGTAGACGCGCAGGGAGGCGGTGGCGCGCTCGCTCAGCTCGTTGAGCACGGCGGGCAGCTTGCGCAGCTGCTCGACGGCGATGTCACCGGCGCCGGCGGCGGCGTAGAGCGGGGCGGGGAAGCGGGTCTTGGTCTGCTCGGTCATTTCTGCTCCTCTTGGGCGGGAATGGTCTCGGGTGCGGCCTCTTCGGGCCGGTTGCGCGCGTTCTCGTTGCGGAACGTCTCGTAGATCTGCGTCAGCGTCTGTTTCTGAGCGATCGTCAGCTCGGGATCGGCCGCGATCGCGGCCAGCACACCCTGCTGACCCTCGCTGTCGAGCAGACCCGCACGCAGGTACATCGCGGGCGTCGACACCCGCAGCGCGCTGGCGATCTGCTGGAGCACCTCGGCGCTGGGCTTGCGCAGGCCACGCTCGATCTGGCTGAGGTACGGGTTGCTCACACCCGCCTTGTCGGCGAGCTGGCGCAGCGAGATCTTGGCGGTCTGCCGCAGGTCACGGATGAAACCACCGATGTCCTCGGGCAGATCCTTGGGTGCGGCCATGCATCCGACGGTAGCCCGGAGTGCTAGCTGTTGCAAGCAAAACGCTAACTACAGCAAGCGTGAAGCTGAGCACATGGCCTCGCTTCGCTCGGCGGGCGCTTCGCCCTGGGAGGTTGATGTCGAGGACACCGAAAAGCACCTCGGCTTCGCCTAGCACTTTTCGGCGCCCTCGACATCAACGGGCGAAGCGCGGGTGTCCGTTCAGGAGACTGCGCGGATCTCCCCTACCGGCTTGCCGCCACCTAGTACGAGCTCCCCGATCTGGGGTGCTTCGACGCCGAGGCGTCGTAGTTCCTTCAGCAGCACCGGGGTGCGGGCGCGCATGCCGCCGTCGTCGATCTTGATGGCGATCGCGCCGCGGCCGGGCACCGCCACCGCGACCACACCCTCGGCGCCGCCCTTGGCGAGCAGGCCCGGCACTGCTGCCATCAGCACTGTGTCGTCGGCCCCGGTGCCGGCCACCAGCTCGGGGTGGGCCCGCATCTCGTCGGCCACCCGGCGCTCGGGGGTGCCCGGCTCGGCCGCGACCAGCCGCTCGAACGCGCGGGCCAGCCCGGTCAGCGAGAGGGCCAGCACCGGCGCGCCGCAGCCGTCCACGCCGGTCGCGGTGATCGGCTCGCCGGCCAGGTCGGCCACCGCCTCGGTGATCGCCACCTGGAGCGGGTGCTTCGGGTCGAGGTACGAATCCAGCGGCCAGCCGTTGGCCACGCAGGTGGCCAGCATGCCGGCGTGCTTGCCCGAGCAGTTCATCAGCACCCGCTCGGCGCCGCCGCCGGCACGCAGCCAGGCGTCGCGGGAATCTTCGTCCAGCGGGAGCGACACCGGGCAGCGCAGCGCGTCCTCGGTCAGCCCTGCCGCGTCGAGGATCGTGCGGACCCGGCGTACGTGGAAAGCCTCGCCGAAGTGGCTGCCGCTGATCAGGGCCAGGTCGGCTTCGTCGCGCGGCACTAGGCCGGCCCGCAGCATGCCGACGGTCTGGAGCGGCTTACTGGACGAGCGCGGGAAGATCGGCGTGGTCACGTCTCCGCGGCTTCCGGCTGTCGTGAAGACCGAGCCGTGGTGCACGCTCTCGACGAAGCCCGAGCGCACTACTTCAGCGATAATCATGCGCCTTCAGTCCGATTTCGGGGTGGTGGCCGGGGTGGTTGGATGGGGGGCCGGGATCCCCAGCAGCTCGCGGGTCTCGCGGGCGGTCAGCGGGGGACGCTGAGCCAGCTGGGCGAAGCCGACGGCCCGGGCCACGAGCTGCATGTTCGACTCGACGGGCCGGCCCTTGGCGTACGTGACCGTGTCCTCCATGCCGACGCGCAGATGCCCGCCCGCGCTCAGCGCGGCCAGCATGACCGGGATCGTGCCGCGCCCGATGCCGGTGGCCGAGAACGTGGTGCCCGCCGGCAGGTCGCGGATCGCCTGCTCGCAGGCCACCAGCGCGGCCGCCGTGGCCGGCATCCCACCCGGCACGCCCATCACCAGGTCGACGTGCACGTGCCCGCCGAACGGCAGGCCGTACTTCCCGAGCAGGCGCTGCAACGTGGTGAGCTGACCCAGATCGAAGATCTCGTACTCCGGCACGATGCCCCGCTCCTGCATGCGGGTGTGCAGGTCGACGATGAACGCCCAGCGGTTCAGGAACACGCCGTCGCCGAAGTTGACGGTACCCATCGTGCAGGAGGCCATCTCGGGGCCGGCGTCGAGCACGGCGAGCCGATCACCCTCGGGGTCGGTGGCCGCACCACCCGACGAGAGCTGCACGATCAGGCCGGTCGACTCGCGCAGGGCGCTCACCGTGGCGCGCAGCCGCCCCTGGTCGAGGGTCGGTTGAGCGTCGGCGTCCCGGATGTGGACGTGGATGATGGCAGCGCCCAGCGCTTCGCACTCCTTGGCGGTGGCCACGAGTTCGTCGAGCGTGACGGGCAGCGCGGGCACGTCGGCCTTGCTGCTTTCGGCGCCGGTCGGAGCAACAGTGATCACGGTCCCGGTCATGGATCTGACCTTAGTGTTCGTCGACCGCCACCACGGACTCGCCCACCGTGAGGCCCTCCGTCGCGTTGCGCTTGAGCACCGCGAGGGCGATGAGGCCCAGCTCGTGGTGGCGGACGGCGGTGCCGATGAAACCGACCTCACGGCCCTCGCGGACCACCGGGGTGCCCTTGGCGGGCGGCTGGTCGGTGGCGATGCCGTCGAAGTGCAGCAGGGCGAGGCGGCGCGGCGGACGGCCGAGGTGGTGCACCCGGGCCACCGTCTCTTGCCCGCGGTAGCAACCCTTGTCGAGGTGGACGGCGGCCGCGATGAACTCGGCCTCGGCCGGGATCGTGCGGTGGTCGGTCTCCCAGCCGAGCCGGGGCGTGCGGTGCTCGACGCGGATCGCCTCGTAGGCCCACAGGCCGGCCAGGGGAACGCCGAGCTTCTCGATCACTGCGGTCTTCTCCGTACGCGGGACCAGCAGATCGATACCGAGAGGCACCCGGCGAGCCAGGCCGAATTCGGTTTTCCGTACGTCGTACAGGCTCGTCGCCTCGGGCCGCACATCACCGGCGGCGAACTTGGCGCCCGGCACCGGCTGCACACGGGGCTCGGCCAGGCCGGGGATCACGTCGGCCGCGCCGGGGCCGACCAGCGACAGCACGGCCAGCTCGCCGGTGGCGTCGCGCGGCTCGACCTTGGTGAAGAAGCGCATCATCTCGAGATACTTGAGCAGACCGGGCCCGGCGCCGGGCTCGGTGTCGAGCCAGGTCGTCTCGCCGTCCTCGGTGACCAGGGCGTGCTGCTCGACGTGGCCGTGCGGCGACAGCACGAGCAGCTCGGTGCCCTGGTTCTCCGACAGATCCGACAGATGCTGGGTCGTCAAAGTGTGCAGCCAGCTCGCACGTTCCTCGCCGGGCACGGCGAGGACATCGCGGTTGGAGCGGTCCACCAGGCCTACCGCGGTCGCGAGCGTGCGTTGCTCGCGCATCGGGTCGCCGTAATGGGCCGGCACCCCGGAGTCGGCGGCGGAGGGATCGAGGTCCTCGACCATTACCACGGTCATCTCACAGCTCCTTGCAGTCCCCGCACACTCCGAAGAGGGACACGTGGCCCACGTCGACGCGGAAGTCGCGCTCGCTCAACAACCGGTCGGTCACCGGCTGCATCACACTCGGGTCTACCTCACTGATCGACCCACATCCACGGCACACGAGGTGAACGTGCTGATCCTCACCCGCCGCGTGATAGGTGGGCGAGCCGTGCGAGAGGTGGGTGTGGGTGACCAGCCCGAGCTCTTCGAGCAGCTCGAGCGTGCGGTAGACGGTGGTGATGTTGACCCCGGCGGCCCGCTCGCGCACATGGTTGTGCACCTGCTCGGGGGTGGCGTGGCCGAGCTCGTGCACCGCCTCGAGAATGAGCTGGCGCTGCGGAGTCAGCCGCAGCCCCCGTTCCCGGAGCATGGCGGCAAGCGAAGTGGCGGACACGCTACGAGATTACGCTCCCGGAGCGGTCAGCCGCCGACCCTGAGCAACCGGGCCGACATGTGCGGCTGCAGCTCGCTCTTGTCGATCGACACCTCGTGGGCGTACAGCAGGGCGCCCTCGACGATGCCGTAGAGCCGCCGCGCGCCGGTCAGGTGCTGACCGGTCGGCGTGTACGCCACCGCGTCGGTGTCGATCTCGAGCCGGGTGGTGCCGATGGTGTTGCCGACGTAGATCTCGACGACACCGTCGGGGTTGACGATGACGGCTTCCATCTCGTCGGTCGCGCGGCCCTGGGCGTCGGGCACCGGACGCCAGAACCCCGACTCGACGATCCACTCGCCGGCCGGCTTCGACTCGTCGTCGAGCAGCCAGGATCGCGACTCGTAGCGCAGGAACGGGCGGCCGTCGTGGCTGATCCGCACCTCCTGGGCGAAGTCGTAGTCGGTCTCGGCCGGGAAGCCGCCCTTGCCGCGGCCGCGCCACAGCCCCACGAACGGCAGCAGACCGAGCAGCGCCGGGTTGAGGTCGGCGCCCTGACGCAGGTCGTGCGTCTCTTCGTAGGGATAGGCGTCGACGGGCGGCGCGTTCAGCCAGGGCGGTGGGCCCAGTGGATTTTCCTGATCGCTCACCAACGCCCCCTCGACACACGCATCGCCAGATAGCCGACACCACCCGCCAGCGCGCCGAGACCGGCGACCAGCAGGCTCACGAACCCGATTTCCGTAACCATGACCGAGCCATCCTATGCTGGCGTTCATGGCACGCTTGCTGGTCGTCAAGGCAACCGCCGGAGCCGACGCCCCGGAACGCTGCTCGCAGGCCTTCACGGTCGCGAGCACCGCCGTCGCGTCGGGGGTGGACGTGTCGTTCTGGCTCACCGGGGAGTCGGCGTGGTTCGCCCTGCCCGGCCGGGCCGCCGAGTTCGAGCTGCCGCACGCGGCTCCCCTGCCCGACCTGCTCGACTTGCTGCTCTCGGCGGGCCGGGTGACCGCCTGCACCCAGTGCGTGGCGCGCCGCGACATCACCGCCGCCGACGTGCTGCCGGGCATCCGCATCGCCGGCGCGGCCGTCTTCGTGGAGGAGATCATGTCGGACGGCGCGCAGGCGCTCGTCTACTAGGTCTGTTTCGCCGCAGCCCCGGCCCCGCTGCGAAACAGACCTAGCAGGGCGTGCTGACGGTCACGCTCAGCTGGGCGCCCTCGGGCCGCACGACCACCGAGTCGTCACGGTTGCGGTAGGCCCGCACCGTCTCGTCGGCGTGCACGACCTCGCCGGCCGGGCGCAGGTGGCCGGGCAGGTCGTCCGGCGTGGACACGCCGGCCACCGTCCACGAGCCCGCGACGCCGCCCGACGGGCACGTGACGGCGTGGACGACCGGCTCGCCGACATTGCCGCCCAGCGCACCCACCACCGTGCTCAGCAGGGCCGGCGCCGGCGAGGGGGACGCCTCGCCGGCGCCGCGCGGGACCTCGCCGTCGAGCGGCCGGCAGCCGGTGGTGAGCCGCAGCGTGAACGTCGTCGCCACGGCCGGGCTGCTCAGGTCGATGCCGACGAAGTTGCCCGCGTCGGCGTGCAGCGAGACCCGGGTGCCGGCGCTGCTGCGGCCCCAGTCGGTGGCCCAGTCCGCCGGCAGCCCGGCCGCGATCTGCTCGACCGCCTCGGCCGTCTTCGTGTCGGCGACGTAGACGGTCACGGCCCGGGCGGCGGCCAGCCCGGAGCGGACGGGCGTGATGCGGCAGTCGCGGGTGAGCTGCAACTCGCCCAGCACCACGGCCCGGTCGTCGCCGTCTGCCGCGGCGTAGACGACCCCGGCCGCCCGCTCGAGGTCGGCCAGCGCGAGGTCGATGTCGCGCTGCTCGGGCACGGTGGCCCGGTCGTGGTCGACCGACCACACGACGAGCCCGCCGAGCGCGACGATCCAGACCCCGACGAGGCTGGTGAGCCACCAGCGACGCATCGGGCTCACTGGCCGGCGAGGCGCTGGAGGGCGCCCAGGGCGACCTCGGACCGGGTCGTGTACCAGAACGGCGGCAGCGACTTGCGCAGGAAGGCGCCGTAGCCGCGGGCCGTCTCGAGGCGGGAGTCGAGCACGGCGACCACGCCCTTGTCGCCGGTGGAGCGGATCAACCGGCCGACGCCCTGGGCCAGGCGGATGGCCGCGATCGGCACGCTGACCGACGCGAACCCGGAACCGCCGCCGGCGTCGACCGCCGCGGCCCGGGCCGCGGCCAGAGGTTCGTCGGGGCGCGGGAACGGCAGCCTGTCGATCACCACCAGCTGGCAGGCGTCGCCCGGGACGTCCACGCCCTGCCAGAGCGACATCACCCCGAACAGGCAGCTTGCCTTGTCTTCCCGGAATTTGCGGACCAGCACCGGCAGCGATTCTTCGCCCTGCACCAGGATCGTCAGGTCGGTGCGGGCGCGCAGCAGCTCGGCGGCCTGAGTGGCCGCCCGCCGCGACGAGAACAGGCCCAGCGTGCGGCCGCCCAGCGCTTCGACGAGCTTGACGAGCTCTTCGCCGGCGGCGGCGGGCAGGCCGGACATCTGCGGGCGGGGCAGGTGGGCGGCGACGTAGAGGATGCCCTGGCGCGGGTAGTCGAACGGGGAGCCGACGTCGAGCGACGTCCAGCCGTCGCCGGAGCTCTCGGGGCCGGCCGCGGCCGCGACGGGCAGGCCGAGGGAGCGGGCCACGGTGTCGAACCGCCCGCCGAGCGTGAGCGTGGCCGACGTGGCCACCACCGTGCGATCGGCGTAGAGGCCCTGGGCGAGCGTGCCGGCGACCGAGAGCGGAGCCACCACGAGCGCGCGGCGGCCGCTGCCGACATCCGACTTCTCGACCCAGGCCACGTCGAAGCCGGACTCTTCGAGCAGGCGCTGGGCCGTGCCGTTGAGATCGTCGAACGCGGCCTTGGCCTGCTGCTTGCGGACCGGGTCGGGGTCGTCGGACTTGACCTCGCCGATCGCCGTGAGCCCGGCCCGGGTGGCCGATTCGACGCGTGCGACGGCCAGGGCCAGCGGCTCGGGCAGACCGCCGGTGATGCGGCCCGCGGGCGCCTCGGCCAGGGCGACGGTGAGCGCGTCGGCCGCCTCGGCCAGCGACTCGACCGCGGCCGGGGAGAGCAGGGTGCGGGCCCGGCGGGAGGAACGCTCGACCGCCTCGGGGGTCAGCTCGGCCTGGGAGGCGGAGGAGACCCGGTCGGCCAGCTCGTGGGCCTCGTCGATGACCAGCAGCTTGTGGGGCGGGACGATGTGACGGTCGGCCAGCATGTCGACCGCGAGCAGGCTGTGGTTGGTGACCACGATGTCAGCCTCACGGGCCCGGGCCCGTGAGGCCTCGGCGAAGCACTCTGCGCCGTACGGGCAGCGAGCGGCGCCGACGCAGTCGCGCGCCGGCATGGAGACCTGGCGCCAGGCCGTGTCGTCGACGCCGGGGTCGAGCTCGTCGCGGTCGCCGGTGGCGGTCTTCTCGGCCCAGGCCTGCAGCCGCTGGATCTGCTTGCCGAGCCGGCCGGCCTCGCCCAGCCATTGGGTCGTCTTGGGCGGCGCGTCGTCGAACAGCGTGTCGGTCGGGGCCTCTTCGTCGGCGTGTTCCATCTTGGCGACGCAGAGGTAGTGGTGGCGGCCCTTGAGCACGGCGTAGGTGGGCTTGCGGCCGAGCACCGGTTCGACCGCGGCGGCGAGGCGGGGAAGGTCGTGCTCGACCAGCTGGTTCTGCAGGGCCAGGGTGGCCGTCGAGATCACCACCGGACCGTCGACCAGCAGCGACGGGGTGAGGTAGGCCAGGCTCTTGCCGGTGCCCGTGCCGGCCTGGACGAGCAGGTGCTCACGCTCGCGGACGGCCTTGTCGATGGCGGCCACCATGGCCTGTTGACCGGGGCGGGAGGCGCCCCCGGGCACGGCGCCGACGGCGGCCTCGAGGAGCTGCTCTGCGGACACCGACTTCTTCGTTGCTGCGGGCACGGGCAGACGGTACCCGCCACCACCGACAGAAGCCGACCACCGTTAGGGTTCTTGCATGCCGAGTGACACGGTCCGGGTCGTCTACACGAAGTACGACGGGTCGGCCCACCGGGACTATCCCGCCCGCCGTTTCGACTCCGACGAGCTCGGGGTCTGGGTCGGCGTCACCAAGGGCACGGAGTCGGTCTATCACGGCCGCCCGTCGGTCGAGCAGATCCCGTTCGTGCTGCTCATCCCCCACCACACGTGGTGGACAGGCATGTTCAACCCGCAGCCGCGCACCAGCGAGGTCTACTGCGACATCACCACCCCGGCACGGTGGGAGGGCGACACCGTCCACATCATCGACCTCGATCTCGACGTGGTGCGCCGGCGCTCGACGGGCGTGGTCGAACTGCGCGACGAGGACGAGTTCGACGAGCACCGCACCCAGTTCGGCTACCCCGACGATCTCGTACGCGAGGCCCGCGCGGCGGCCGACAAGTTGCTCGTGGCGCTGGGCGACGGCAGCGAGCCGTTCGCCACGCACTTCCACCAATATCTACAGAAGGTCGCTGACTAGCAGCTTGTTCGGGTTGAGCTGCTGAAACAGGCCGGTGATGCGGCCGTCGGCGACGGTGATGGCGAGCGCGCCGCTGACCGACTGCCCGCGTACGAGGATCCCGGCGGTGCCGTTGATCAGGGCCGGCTCGAGAACGGCGCCCGCCATCCGGCTGCCGTGGGCGATGCCGACGAAGAAGCGGGACACCTTGTCGGCGCCGATGATCGGTCGTAGCGCGGTGCTGGTGAAGCCGCCGCCGTCGCTGATCGACACGACGTCGGGCGCGAGCACGGCGGCCAGCGCCTGCATGTCCCCGCTGTTGACAGCCTCGATGAAGGCAGCCAGCACACGCCGCTGCTCGGCCAGGTCGGCGTTGTGCCGCACGCTGCCCTCGGCGGCCGCCCGGCGTCCGCGCGAGGCGTGCTGCCGGGCCGTGGCCTCGGTCGTGCCGAGCACCTCGGCCACCTCGCCGTAGGGCACCGCGAACGCGTCGTGCAGCACGAGCGCCACCCGCTGCTCCGGGCTCAGCCGTTCCAGCACCACGAGCAGCGCCAGGCCGACCTGGTCGCGCTGCTCGGCCTGCCCGGCCGGGCCGACGTCGGGGTCCACGAAATAGTCCGGCAGCCACTGACCGGTGTACGACTCGCGCGACACGCGGGCCGACTTGAGCACGTCGAGGCAGAGGCGGCCGGTGACCGTGGTGAGCCAGGCGCGCACGTCGCGGATCTCGCCGTCGGCCGCGCGCATGTAGCGCAGCCAGGCCTCCTGCACGACATCCTGCGCCTCGGCGACGCTGCCGAGCATCCGGTAGGCGACGGCGACGAGATGTGAGCGCTCGGCTTCGAAAGCCTCGGCGGAGGGCGGCATGAGGGAATTCTGCGCGACATTCCCGGAGCGGGGTAGCAGATGTGTCAGAGTATAAAACGCCCATTTTGTACGAATCGGATGGTGTGACGTGAACGAGGGGCTTGCGATCGCGGGCGGCCTGGCCGGACTCGCCGGCGTGGCCGGATCAGCCGTGGCCGGACTCACGGTGGTGCGCCGCCGCGGCTCCTACCTGGCGTCCGGCCACGCGCTGGCGCGGCCGGACGACATCGACCCGCTGCCCGGGGTGTTCCGGCGCGGGCTCGGCGGCCTCACCGTGCCGGTCACCCCCGGTCCACGGGGCGAACTGTTCCTCGGGCCGGGCGCGCCGCAGCCCGGCCGCACCCTGCGCCGGCTGGTGCTCACCCCGCTCTTCGCCCGCGCCCGCGGCAACGGCGGCCGGCTCGCCCGCGACCAGCCGGTGCCGTTCCGGCTCGTCGTCGAGGTCACCGGCGCCGTCCGCGACGCCGAGACGCTCCTGCGGGCGTACCGCATCCTCGACCAGCAGCTGCGGGACCACGCCGCGCTGCTCAGCCACTGCGACGGCGACGACCTGGCGCCGGGCGCGGTCACCGTGTCGGTGACGGGCATCGTGGACGTCCGCGAGCTGCTCGCGGCCCAGCCGGTGCGCTACGCGTTCGCCGACGGGTCGTTCGACGACATCGGCTCGCGGTCGGCGCCGGCCACCCTCGTACCGATGATCAGCGAGTCCTGGAGCCGGCGGTTCGGCTGGGACGGGCTCGAACCGATCCCGGCCGAGGAACGTCACCTGCTGCACGCCATGGTCCGCTCGGCCCACGACGACGGGCGTACCGTGCGCATCTCGGGCCTGCCGGAAGGGCCCCGCAAGGCTCGAGCCGCAATCTGGGCCGAGCTGGGCGCCGCCGGCGTCGACGTGATCGCCGACCACGACCAGCGTGGACTCGCCCGGCACCTGCGCAAGAATCCGGTGAGCCGCTGGGTCGCCCGCGAACCGCTGCCGACCCGGGCCGTCCGGCGCAACTCGCCGCGCCCCCAGGCGCCCCGCACAGAACGACACCGGGAAGCCGTTTAGCGGGCGAGCAGAAGGTGAACCAGGGGAGGCCGTAGCATTCCCGGAGATCAACCATCGCCTGTCGATCGAGGTTCGCGCCGTGAAGTTCTCCTTCCGCCCTGTCGAGGGCGCCTTCTACGACCTGTTCACCCAGGCCGCGAACAATCTCGTCAAGGGCACGGAACTGCTCAACGAGCTGGCCCTGCCGGGCGTCGACGTGCAGTCGGTCAGCGACCGGCTCACCGACGTCGAGCACGACAGCGACCAGATCACGCACGACCTCTACAAGAAGATCAACTCGACGTTCATCACGCCGTTCGACCGTGAGGACATCTATTCGCTCGGCTCACAGCTCGACGACGTGATGGACCACCTCGAGGCGGTCGGCAACCTTCTCTACCTGTACGGGCTGACCGAGCTCCCGTCGCTGCCGCGCGAGATGCACGAGCTGGTCGACGTGCTCGACCAGCAGGCCAAGATCACCGCTGACGCCATGCCGCGGCTGCGCGCGATGAAGGGTCTCGAGGAGTACTGGATCGAGATCAACCGGCTCGAGAACGAGGGCGACCGGTCGTACCGGATGTTGCTGGTCCGGCTCTTCTCGGGCGAGTACGACGCGCTCACGGTGCTCAAGATGAAAGAGGTGGCCGACGAGCTCGAGGCCGCCTGCGATGCGTTCGAGCACGTGGCGAACACCGTCGAGACCATCGCGGTCAAGGAGTCCTAGGCCTTGTCGCCCGAGTTCTTCGCCGTCTCCGCGGTGATCATCGCCGCGATGGCCTTCGACTACACCAACGGCTTCCACGACGCCGCCAACGCCATCGCGACCAGCATCAGCACGCGGGCCCTGACCCCGCGGATCGCGCTGGCCATGGCCGCCGTCGGCAACTTCATCGGCGCCCACCTGGGCGGCGACGTGGCCAAGACGGTCGGCGACGGGCTGGTCAAGCTCGAGCTCGGCATCCCCAGCCTCGCCGTGGTCTTCGCCGGCGTCGTCGGCGCGGTCACCTGGAACGTGATCACGTGGTGGTTCGGGCTGCCGTCGAGTTCGTCCCACGCCCTGTTCGGCGGCCTGGTCGGCGCCACGCTGGTCGCCGGCCCGGCGCTGGGCGAGGTGCAGTGGCGCACGATCGTCGACAAGGTCCTGATCCCGATGGTCGCCTCGCCGTTCGTCGGCTTCCTGCTCGGCTTCATCGTGATGGTCGCGATCATGTGGATCTTCCGCCGCGGCAACCCGGGCAAGCTCAACCGCGGCTTCCGCATCGCCCAGACCATCTCGGCCGCGCTGATGTCGCTGGGCCACGGCATCCAGGACGCCGCCAAGACCATGGGCATCGTGGTGCTGGCGCTCTACACGGGCGGCTTCCAGGACAACGCCACCCACATCCCGTGGTGGGTCTACATCACCACCGCGACGATGCTGGCCGCCGGCACCTACTCGGGCGGCTGGCGCATCATCCGCACGCTCGGCCGGAAGATCATCGACCTCGGCCCGGCCGAGGGCTTCGCCGCCGAGACGGTGGCCAGCTCGGTGCTCTTCTTCAACGCGTACGTACTGCACGCTCCCATCTCGACCACCCACACGATCACGTCGGCCATCATGGGCGTCGGCGCCACCAAGCGCCTGAACGCCGTCCGCTGGAACGTGGCCGGCAACATCGTGATCGCCTGGGTGACCACATTCCCCGCCGCCGGCCTGATCGCCTGCGCCTACTACTTCCTCGTCCGCCCCCTCTTCACCTGAGCCGACGACGGACGACCTGCCGACCCGCGCCGGCCCGGCCCTCAGTAGACGACGCCGACTTCCTCGCGGATCGTGTCGAGCAGGGTCATCACCTCGAGGGTTGTCGCGTGCGACATGAGAGGGCTCTCGAGCTCGCCGGCCTGGAGACAGCGCTGGACCTCGGCCGCCTCGAACTGGTAGCCGTTCCCGGGGAAGTCATGATCGAAGGTCTCGGGATCGCGGCCGGGGCGGTGCAGGGTGAAGGTGCGCGGCACGAAGAAGCCCTCGGGCAGTTCGATCCGGCCGTCGGTGCCGGTGATCGTCGCGTTGTTGCGGCTCTGGCCGTTGATGCTGCACGTCAGCGCGGCCACCGCGCCGGGCTCGTAGCCGAGCAGGATGCCGGTGTTCTCGTCGACCCGCTCGGGCGTCAGGTGGGCCCACGCCTGCACCGAGGCCGGGGCGCCCAGGATCAGGTGGACCAGGTTGAGCGGGTAGACGCCGAGGTCGAGCAGCGCGCCGCCGCCCAGCTTCGGGTTGCGCAGGCGGTGGTCGGCCTCGAACGGACCCTGCAGGCCGAAGTCGGCGTGGATCGCGCTGACCCAGCCGATCGTGCCGTTCTCGACCAACTCGGCGATCTTGCGGATGGCCGGGTTGGTGCGCATCCACATGGCTTCCATCAGGAAGACGCCCTTGTCGCGGGCGTGCGCCACGAGCTGGGCGGCGGACGGCAGGTCGAGGGTGATCGGCTTCTCGACCAGGACGGACTTGCCGGCCTCGATGCACAGATGCGCCGCCTCGGCGTGGAAGGCGTGTGGCGTGGCGATGTAGACGACGTCGACGCCGGGGTCGGCGGCCAGATCGGCGTACGAGCCATGGGCCCGGGCGAACCCGAAACGCTCGGCGAATTCGGTGGCGGTCTGCTGCCGGCGGGAGCCGACCGCGGCGAGCTCAGCCCCGGGCACGAGCGGCAGGTCGCCGGCGAACTGGGCGGCGATCCCGCCGGGGCCGAGGATTCCCCAGCGAACCTTCTTTTCGGTCATGATCCTTACGGTATCGTCCGCGCCCGGTCAGATCGTCTTCAGTCCGCTTTTGGGAGAGGATCGGGTGGTGACCGATCCGACGCCCGTGCGGCTACCCCCGGCCATGGTCAAGCGGGCCCGCGAGTTCGCGGGGGTCCCCGCCCCGGCGCGCGACGCGGCCACCGTCGTCCTACTGCGCCCTTCGGGCGATTCCTTCGAGCTGTACGTGTTGAGGCGCGCGGCCACGATGGCGTTCGGCGGCCTGTACGCCTTTCCGGGTGGCGGCGTCGACCCGACCGACCGCCCCGACACGTTGCGCACCGACTGGCCCGCCCGTCTCGGCGTTCCCGCTGGGCGCGCCCATGCGGTCGTCGGCGCCGCCGTGCGGGAGCTCTTCGAGGAGACCGGCGTCCTGCTGGCCGGACCGATCGAGCAGCCCGACCGCACGCTGGCCGACGTCAGCACGGCCGATTGGGAGGCCGACCGGGCCGCCGTGGCCGACCGCGAGCTCACCCTGACCGAGTTGCTGCGGCGCCGCGGGCTACGGCTGCGCGACGACCTGCTCTTCCCGTGGGCACGCTGGATTACCCCGGAGTTCGAGCCGAAGCGGTACGATACGTGGTTCTTCGTCTCGTTGCTGCCCGAGGGGCAGATGGCCCGCGACGTCTCCGGCGAGGCCACGGAGGCGATCTGGATCGGCCCGGGCGCGCCGACCGGCCTGGCCATGCTGCCACCGACCCGGCACACGGTTGACTCGCTCTCGGCGTACGGCGAAATGGCGCAAGTCGTCGCGGCCGCGAGCCGACGCGACGCCGCTACCCCGGTCATGCCTCGCGTCGAACTGACGAACGACGGCGGCGCCCTGCTGTACCTGCAGCAGGAGCGCCGCCAACCAGCCCTACCCCGCCCACCCAGGGGGCTGGCCTGAAAATACGCCGACTGAAAAGGGCAAATCGACTTATCCACAGGGCCCGACGGGTGATGTGCGGGACTTTTCAGCCGAAGCGACCGGTGATGTAGTCCTCGGTCTTCTTCTCGGTCGGGTTGCTGAAGATCTTCTGGGTGTCGTCGTACTCGATCAGGCGGCCGGGGTCGCCGGTCTTGTCGATCGAGAAGAAGCCGGTCTTGTCACTGACGCGAGCGGCCTGCTGCATGTTGTGCGTGACGATGATGATCGTGAAGCGGTCCTTCAGCTTGAACATCAGGTCCTCGATCGCCAGCGTCGAGATCGGGTCGAGGGCCGAGCAGGGCTCGTCCATCAGCACGACCTGCGGCTCGACCGCGATGGTGCGGGCGATGCAGAGACGCTGCTGCTGACCGCCGGAGAGGCCGGCGCCGGGACGGCTCAGCCGGTCCTTGACCTCGTTCCACAGGTTCGCCGACTTCAGCGACTGCTCGGCGGCGTCGTCGAGCAGCGACTTCTTCTTGACGCCGTTGAGCTTCAGACCGGCGACCACGTTCTCGTAGATCGACATGGTCGGGAACGGGTTGGGACGCTGGAACACCATGCCGATCAGGCGGCGCACGGCGGTGACGTCGACATCTGGGTCGTAGATGTTCTGCTCGTCGATCGTGAGCGAGCCCTCGATGCGGGCGTTGGGCAGCACCTCGTGCATGCGGTTGATCGACCGCAGGAACGTGGACTTGCCGCAACCCGACGGCCCGATCAGAGCGGTGATGGTCTTGGGCTCGACCACCATCGACACGCTGTCGATGGCCTTGAACGAGCCGTAGTAGGAGGAGACGTTGGTCGCCTCGATGCGCTTGGCCATGGCTTACCTCTACTTCGACAGACTGTTGCGACGGGCGAGCAGCTTGGCGGCGATCGTCAGGACGAGCACGATCGCGACCAGGGTCAGCGCGGCCGTCCAAGCTCGCGCCGGGGCGTACCGCGAGGCGTCACCGGCCTGCTGGTACACGAAGAGCGCCAGGGAGGACTGGTTGCCGGCGAAGGGGTCGAAGTTGATCGCCGCCGCGCCCCCGGCCACGAGCAGCACCGGCGCCGTCTCACCGGCCGCGCGGGCGACGGCGAGCATGACGCCCGTGACGATGCCCGGCAGCGCGGTCGGCAGGACGACCCGCAGAATCGTCTTCCACTGCGGAACTCCGAGGGCGTACGCGCCCTCACGCAGCGGGCCGGGGACGAGGCGCAGCATCTCCTCGGTTGATCGCACAATCGTCGGCAGCATCAACACCGTCAGCGCGAGGGAGGCCGCGAAACCGGAGAAGCGCGGCTGCCCGTCGTTGAACCAGGGGCTGACGATGAGCACCCAGAAGGACAGGATGAACAGGCCGGCGACGATGGAAGGGATACCGGTCATGACGTCCACGAAGAAGCGAACTGTGTTGGCGAACCGGCCACGGCCGTACTCGACCAGGTAGATCGCGCCCAGCACGCCGAGCGGAACGGCGATGAGGGTGGCGATGCCGACCTGTTCCAGGGTGCCGATGATCGCGTGATAGGCGCCACCGTTCTCGTCCCGGGCGCCGATGTTGTTCATCGACGAGCCGAAGAAGTCGGCGTCGAGACGGCTGTAGCCCTTCGAGACCAGCGTCCACACCACCGAGGCCAGCGGAAGGATCGCCAGCACACAGGCCGCGTAGATGAGCGTCTTCCACATGCGGTCGCGTCCCGCGCGCCGCCCCTCGACACGCCCGGCCACGACCAGCAGGCCGAGGAGATAGAACCCGATGCCCAGCACGATGACGAGCACCCAGTTGCCGATGCCGAGGCCGAGCACGACCGCGGCCGAGACGACCAGGGCGGCCACCGCGATCCCCAGGTTCACGATCACCGGCAGGCGCTTGGAGCGAATGTTGTCCGGCGTCATGGCGACGCCGGAAGCCTCACGTTCAAGAAGACTCATGCCGCACTGTCCTGGAACTCGCGCCGACGATAAATGATCGCCCGTGCCGCCATGTTGACGACCAGGGTGATGGCGAACAGCACCAGACCGGAGGCGATCAGGGCACCGCGACCGGTCTCGTTGGCCTCACCGAACGTGGTGGCGATGTTGGCGGCGACCGAGTTGCCGCCGACCTCGATGAGGTTGAACGAGATGTTGAAGACCAGACCGAGCGTCAGGGCCAAGGCGATCGTCTCACCGAGAGCGCGGCCGAGGCCGAGCATCACGGCGGCGATCACACCGGGCCGTCCGTAGGGAACGACCGCTGTGCGGATCATTTCCCACCGGGTCGCCCCGAGAGCCAGCGCGGCCTCCTCGTTCATGCCCGGAGTCTGCTGGAACACCTCCCGCGACAGCGAGGTGATGATCGGCAGCACCATGATCGCGAGGACCAGGCCGCCGAGCATGATCGACTGGCCGAACGGCCCGTCACCCCCGAAGATCGGGATCCAGCCGAAGTACGTGTTGAGCCACACCGAGAAGTCGTGGACGGGCTGCTGGAAGACGTCGCGGCCCCAGAGGCCGAAGACCACACTGGGCACCGCCGCCAGCAGGTCGATGGTGAAGCCCAGGGGCGTCGCCAGCCGCTTCGGCGCGTAGTGCGACAGGAACAGCGCGATGCCCAGCGAGATCGGCACCGCGACGATGAGCGCGATGATCGACGTGAGCACGGTGCCGAAGGCAAGCGCGGCGATGCCGAAGGCGGGGTTCGTCTCGTTGGGGAACCATTGCTTGTAGGTCAGGAAGTTCTCGGTGTTGGCACCGAGCGCCGGCACGGCCTTCGAGATCAGGAAGACGGCAATGGCCACGATGATGACCAGCACCATCGCGCCGGCCGCGACGGACAAGCCCCGGAAACCGGTCTCCATCGAGAACGACTTCTTCTTGGGCAGGGCGCCACCGCCACCGATCGGGGGTTCGTCGTAACGGCTCGGGGAAACACCGGTGCCGGCGCCCGGGGTGTGACTGTCGTTCACACCCAGGTCGCCGGCAGTGGCGTTTTCCGAGCGGGAGGGGTAGTCACCCATCAGCTCGCTCGCAGTTGTCTCGGAGGGATTGACGGATCAGGTCAGCTGATCGCCGCGACGGCGGTCTCGACCTTGCTCCGGACCGAGTCCGGCAGCGGGGCGTAGCCCAGCTCGGCAAGCTCCTGCTGACCGGCAGTGCTCGAGGTGTACTTCAGGAAGGACTGAACCTCTTTGGCCTTCGGGCTGCCCTTGCTGCAGGCGATCTCGTAGGTCACCAGGACGATCGGGTAGGCGCCCGCCTCCGTGGTGTTGTAGTCGATGCTCATGGCGAGGTTGTTGCCCTCACCCTCGATCTTCGCGCCCGCGATCGTCTTGCCGGCGCTCTCTCCGGTCAGCTCGGTGTACTCGCCGGCGCCGTTCTTGATCTTGGCCATCGAGAGGTCGCTGTTCTCGGCGAAGGACAGCTCGACGTAGGCGAGCGTGCCGGCGGTGCTCTTGACCTTGGCGGCCACACCGTCGGAGCCGGTGGCGGCGACGCCGCCCGGGGCCTTCCACGCCTTGTTGTTGCCGAAGGTCCAGTCGGCCTCGGCCGCCTTGCTCAGGTACTTGGTGAAGTTGTCGGTGGTGCCGGACTCGCCGGAACGGTGGACGGCCTGGATCGCCGTGTCCGGCAGTTTCGCGCCGCTGTTCTGGGCGGCGATCGCCTGGTCGTTCCACTTGGTGATGGCGCCCGAGTAGATCTTGGCGAGGGTCGGCGCGTCGAGCTGCAGGTTGTCGACGCCCTCGACGTTGTAGACGACCGCGATCGGACCGATGACCATGGGAAGGTTGAGCGCCTCGCCGCCGGCACAACGAGCGTTGGCCTTGGGCTGCTCGTCCTCCTTCAGGGCCGAGTCGGAGCCGGCGAAGTCGGCGGTGCCGCCGATGAAGGCCTCGATGCCCGCGCCCGAGCCGGTGCCCTGGTAGTTGATCTGAGCACCGCTGCACTGAGTCTGGTAAGCCTTGATCCACTCGTCCATGGCGTTCTTCTGCGCCGTCGAGCCTTGAGCCGTCAGGCTGCCGGCGACACAGTCACCGGCGGCGGCGGAAGAGCCGCCCTCAGCCGCCGGCGTTTCGTTGTCCGAGCCGCACGCGGTCAGCGCGAGCGTCGCAGTCAAAGCAATGCCGGCTGCCAAAAAACCGGACCGCTGGAGCTTCACAATTTTCCCTTCGGTGGTGTGCAACGCCGGCGTCGCACCGGCACCACCGAAGCTAAGAGTGAGAGGTAGCCGGTTAGCCGGGGCTAAATGAACGCGCAGTGAACACGTCGACGCCGGAAGTTGGCCTTCCCCTGAGGGCGAGTTGTCCGTTGCGTGAACTGAGTGACGAGAGACGGAAATGCCGGATAAATGGGGGCGGTGTTTACCGACCCGAAACACGACCTTGTCCGGCTCGTGACTCGTGCGGCCCGGCAGGGTGTGTCGACCGACACCCACCTCGGATTATGGACGGAAGTAGTTGATATCCGTCTTGTAAATGGCGAAGCCGAGGCGCTGGTAGAGAGCCACGGCCGCGGTGTTGGACTCGTCGACGTACAGGTTCGAGACCGTGAGGCCCTGCTTGGCCAGATGGCTCAGGCCGGCCACGCTCAGCGCCGCTCCCAGGCCCCGGCGGTGACCGGCCGGGTCGACGCCCAGCACGTAGATCTCACCGATCGCGGGGTCGGCCCCGGACGCGGGATGCACCTTGGTCCAGTGGAAGCCGGCCGGCGTGTCGTCGCCGTCGACGGCCAGCAGGAAGCCGGCCGGGTCGAACCAGGGCTCACCCTCGCGCAGCAACAGGTCGTCGAGGGTCCAGCGGCCCTGCTCGGGATGGTGCGCGAAGGCCCGGGCGTTGACGCCCAGCCAGGCCTGCTCGTCGTGGCCGGGGCGGAAGCTGCGCAGCGTGATGCCGGGCGGCAGCGGGATCTCGGGCAGGGGCTCGGTGAGCGAGCGGCGCATCTGCCACAGGACCCGTACGCGCTCGAAGCCGTTCTTTTCCGCGAAGGCCCGGGCGCCGGGCTCGTCGCCGTGCGCCCAGAAGCGCAGCGGCCCCTGACCGACGGCAGTCAGCAGGGCGGTGCCGTGACCGTGCCGGCGGGCCGACGGGTGCACGAACAGCTCACCCGAGCCGTCGCGCTCGAGATAGGCCTCGAGATAGGCGTAGCCCGCGAGGCGCTCGCCGGCATAGGCCAGAAAGTGAGTGTGCGCGGTGGGGGCTCCCCCACCGCGCACACGCAGCACTACATCTTCGGACAGCGGGTAGACGCCGTCGGCCTGTTCGGCGGCGCTCGCCAGAGCGAGCACCTCGGCTGCCTCGGCAGCACTCAACCGGTCAACCGGGCGGACGGTCGTCATGCCCCTGACACTAGACCGGCAGCGAGACCGGCTCGTGATCGGGCAGCTGGCGGCCGGACGGCGGCACCACGAACTTGTAGCCGACCTGGCGCACCGTGCCGATCATCGACTCGTATTCCGAGCCGAGCTTGGCCCGCAGGCGACGGACGTGCACGTCGACCGTGCGCGTGCCGCCGAAGTAGTCGTAGCCCCAGACCTCGCGCAGCAGCTGGTCGCGGGTGAAGACTCGGCCCGGGTGCTGGGCGAGGAACTTCAGCAGCTCGAACTCCTTGTACGTGAGGTCGAGTGGGCGGCCCTTGAGCTTGGCCGCGTACGTGTCGGGGTCGATGTTGAGCTCGCCGGCCCGCACCGAACCGTTGGCGCCGGCGGTCGCGTTGCTCAGACGGCCGACCGACATGCGCAGCCGGGCCTCGACCTCGGCCGGGCCGGCGCTGGCCAGGATGACGTCGTCGACACCCCAGTCGGCGTTGAGTGCGATCAGGCCCGCCTCGGTGACGACCGCCATGAGCGGGACGCCGATGCCGGTCGCGTGCAGCATGCGGCACGTGGCCCGGGCCTCGGAGAGCTCCGAACGGGCGTCCACCATCACGGCGTCGGGGCTGGGCCCGGAAACCAGGGTGCGGACATCGCGGGGGGCGGTGCGTACGGAGTGGGGAAGCAGATCCAGCGCGGGCAGCACGGCGGAAGGTTCACCGGCACGCGCCGTCACCAACAGAAGGATTTCCACACTCACCTCCGTCCTTGCGGCACAGGCCGCTCGGGTGACTCGATGGCGTTACTCATGGTTCCGACATCGGTGGACATTTCCCGGCGTCACCGACGGGTGGGCTGGGCTTACCTTAACCGATGCATCACCAGGATCGCCTCGATCGTTTGTCTGAGTGATGTAGTGAACGCCCTCCCGGCGTACAAATGGCAGTTTCGTAACAGGGGTTTAACAGAGCCCGGGGAATTGGGCGGGCGCGTTCGTTCTGGCACGATCGCTTGCGTGTTCCCTACCATGCCGCAGGACGAGTCCTGGGACGCCGACGCCTCACGCGAGATCGCGAGAGGCGGCGGCAAGCGCCCGTCCGCCGGCTTCCGGGACGAGCCCGGCCCCGACGATCCCGCCGCCGAGCCCGAGGAGAGCGAGGACGACGAGCTCGAGGAGATCGAGGTCGTCCCCGTCCGCCGCGAGCTGTCGCTGGCTATCGCCGGGTTCGCCGGGCTGCTCGCGGTCGGCCTCGTGCTGGGCGCCGTGACCTCGGCGCCCGACTCGCGACTGCCGTACGCGATCGTGCTGTTCGGTGTGCAGCTGCTCGCCCTGCTGGCCTGGGTGATGGCGCTCGGCCCGCCCGCGGCCCTGACCACGGCCGGGGTCTGTGTGCCGACCGCGCTGGTCGCCGACTATCTCGCCGTGACCGGCGCACGGGCCGAGCTGCTGCCGCTGGTCTGGGTCGCCCTCGGCGGCTTCGTCGCGGCGGTGCTGGGTCAGCTGGTCCGCGCCGAGGACCGTAAGCGCGTCACCGACTCGTGGCGGACGACGCTGGTGATCGTGGCCGGCGTCGTGGCTTACGCGATCCCGATCGTCCTGACCCGGCAGGAGGTCGGCACCCAGACGCTGACCGTGGGCGCCGTCGCCGCGGGCGTGGCGCTGCTGGTCGCCCGGGCCACCGACGCGATCTTCCCCAAGCCCCGGCTCGCCGCCCAGGTGCCCCGCGGCGCCACCGGGATCGTGCTCGGCGCGATGCTCGGCACCCTGGCCGCGGCCGCGCTGGGCAGCGTCCTGGTGCTGCCCTTCACCCCGGCCAAGGGCGCCGTCGTGGGCCTGATCGCCGTGCTCATCGCCCACCTGGTCGACCTGGCGGTCAACTTCGGGCAGGCCGACCGGCAGCTCGCCGGGGACGCGCCGACCTTCTGGGTGGCCCGGCACATGCAGGGCCCGCTGGGCGCCTTCGCGTTACTCTCGCCGGCCGCGTACGCCCTGAGCCACTGGTTCCTCGCCTGACCGCCGTCGGCATCGGACGGTTTCGTGAACGCCTGGGACGGGGCATGTACGGTTCTGGGCAGTTTCGGCTCTGGTGGGAGGACGGTCGGTGAGCGGCGAGGTCTACGGCACTGAACGCCCGCGCAGGAAGCGGCGGGGACGACGCCTGCTCATCACCCTGATCATCTTTCTTTTCCTGGTGGCCGGCATGCTCGTCGGGCTCGACCGGTTCGCGGCCGGCTACGCCGAACGCATGATCGGCGACCGGGTCTCCGAGCAGATCGCCGACCAGAACGCGACCAGCGAGAAGCCGGACGTCACGATCGAGGGCATGCCGTTCCTGACCCAGGTGCTCGACGGGAACTACAAGCGCATCCGGATCCAGCTGGCGAACCTCTCCGGCCCGGCCGGCAACAACCGGACCGTCCGCGTGGCCGACCTCGACGTGAACGCCGACAACGTCAGCGCGCCGCTCGACACCATCCGCAGCGGCAACGGCGACATCGTCGCGAAGACCGTCACCGGCACCGGCATCATCGACTACCCGCAGCTGGCCGAGCTGATCGGCCAGCCCGGGCTCAAGCTCGCCGAGCGCGACGGCAGGCTCGTGGGCAGCGCGCCCGTGCAAGCCCTGGGCCAGACGTTCGATGTCGCCGGCACCGCCGCCGTCACGGTCAAGGAGGGCGTGGTGCAGGTGCGCTTCTCCGACGTGACCGCCGAGGGTCTGCCCAACGTGCCGCTGATCCGCAATCTCATCGACAGCTACGTGCAGAAGCTCTCGGTCGACCTGCGCGTCCCGGAACTGCCGCTCAAGCTGGCCGTGCAGAAGGTCGAGCCCACGCCCGAGGGCCTGCGCTTCACCGCCGGCGCCGACGATGTGTCACTGAACGCGGGCGGCCTGTGACGCCGCCCATCCCGTCCGACCACCCCACCACCGCCCTGTGACATGACTGAAGACTCACATCCCGGATCGTGGTCGGGCCTGTTACCCGCACCGGAACCGCTGGTAGGGTCCGTTCTCATGAGCCCGTTGCTCACCAAGAGGCGTGCGGTCGACCTGTGCCGCATGGCCGCCTGCCTGTGTCGCCCCGTCATCTGACGGGGCCACTTGTGCTGAGCACCTTTTAGCTCTCCCCGCCGGCAATGCTGCCGGGTCCGTGGCGCCCGTCGCACGACAGCTCGAGATCCGTCCATCTCCACTGGGTCCCGCGCGCGGTGCGACACAACAATCTCCGTGCGCTGACTCACCCCCATCTCTCACCTGACAAGGGAGTGAACTGATGAGTCGCGACACCGCACTCGTTACGGCCGACTGGGCCGAGCAGAACCTCGACACCCCGGGCCTGGTCTTCGTCGAGGTCGACGAGGACACCACGGCCTACGACGGCGGGCACATCCCCGGCGCCATCAAGATTGACTGGAAGAAGGACCTGCAGGACCCGGTCCGGCGCGACTTCGTCAACCAGGAGCAGTTCTCGGCGCTGCTGTCCGAGCGCGGCATCTCCAACGACGACACCGTGATCCTCTACGGCGGCAACAACAACTGGTTCGCCGCGTACGCGTACTGGTACTTCAAGCTCTACGGCCACGACCAGGTCCGGCTGCTCGACGGTGGCCGCAAGAAGTGGGAGCTCGACGCCCGTCCGTACACCAAGGACGTGCCGGTGCGCGCCCGGACCAGCTACCAGGCGGCCGCGCCCGACCTGTCGATCCGCGCGTTCCGCGACGAGGTCGTCCAGGCCATCGGCGTCAAGAACCTGGTCGACGTGCGCAGCCCCGACGAGTTCGCCGGACGCCTGCTCGCCCCGGCCCACCTGCCCCAGGAGCAGTCGCAGCGCGGCGGGCACATCCCGACCGCGATCAGCGTGCCGTGGAGCAAGGCGGCCAACGAGGACGGCACCTTCAAGTCCGACGACGAACTCTCCAAGATCTACGGTGAGGCCGGCCTCGACGGCAGCAAGGACACCATCGCCTACTGCCGCATCGGCGAGCGTTCCTCGCACACCTGGTTCGTGCTCAAGGAACTGCTCGGGCAGCAGAACGTGAAGAACTACGACGGCTCGTGGACCGAGTACGGCTCGCTCATCGGCGTCCCGATCGCGCTCGGCGACGAACCCGGGAAGGCGTGACCATGACTTCTCCCAACATCGCGGCCGGTTGCGCGGCGCCCGACCAGTCGGCGCCGGTGCCCGCCCACGTGGATCTCAACCGCGAGACCGTGCTGACCGGCATCGTCCAGAACGCCGACGGTGAGGCCGTCAGCGGCGCGTACGTGCGGCTGCTCGACGCGACCGGCGAGTTCACCGCCGAGGTGGTCTCGTCGCCCGAGGGCGTGTTCCGCTTCTTCGCGGCGCCCGGCTCCTGGACGCTGCGCGCGCTGAGCCGCAGCGGCAACGGCGAGGCCGTCGTGGACGCGACGGTCGGCGTCAACGAGGTCGGCCTCAGCGTCTCGCCGGCCTGATCGCACGCCTCAGGTGCCGCCGCCCGTCACGACCACGGCGGTCGGCGGCACCTCCGGGCGGCGGCGCGTGAGGCGCCGGACGCCCGTGTTGAGCACGGCGATCAGCGGAACCGCGATCAGCGCGCCGATGATGCCGGCCAGCACGACCCCTGAGGCGATGCCGATGATCACGGCGAGCGGGTGGATGGCGACCGCCCGGCCCATGATCAGCGGTTGGAGCACGTGCCCCTCGACCTGCTGGACCAGGATCACCGCGCCCAGCACGATCAGCGCGATCACCCAGCCCTGGTCGACCAGGGCCACCAGCACGGCGACCGTGCCCGAGATGCTCGCCCCGATGATCGGGATGAACGCGCCCAGGAACACCAGGGCGGCCAGCGGGAACGGGAACGGGATGTCCAGCACCACCAGGGCGATCCCGATGCCGACGGCGTCGATGAACGCGACCAGCACGGTGGCCCGCACGTAGGCGCCCAGCGTGACCCACGAGGCGTCCCCGGCATCGGCGAGCGACCAGCGGGCGTTCACCGGGAACAGCCGCACGATGAAACGCCAGATCTTGCGGCCGTCCCGCAGGAAGAAAAACGTCGAGAACAGCACCAGGATCGCGCCGGTCAGCACCTCGAAGACGGTGGCCGCGGTGGCGATGCCGGTCGAGGTCAGCGACGCGGTGTTCGAGTTGATCCACTCCTGCGCGTTGTCGATGGCCTGGTTGACCTGGTCGTCCGAGAGGTGCAGGGGCCCCGTCTTGGCCCATTCCTGGATCGTCCGGATGCCCGCCGTGGCGCCCTCGGTCAGCTGGGGCAGACCGTTCACGAACTGCGTGATCACCAGCGTGAGGGTGCCCGCGACCCCGGCCAGACCGCAGATCAGCACGAGAAACGTGGCCAGCGACGGCGGCAGGCGCAACCGGCGGAACCAGCCCACCGCGGGCGCCAGCAGCGCCGACAGCAACAGCGAGACCGCCAGCGGGATGACGACCACGCTGATGATGCCGACGAAGCGCAGCAGCGCCCAGCCGACCAGGCCGACCACGATCAGCCGCCAGCCCCAGGCCGCCGCGATGCGCAGCGAGTGCGGCACCTCGGCGTCGTCCCGGCTGTTCGTCGAATGGTGCACGTCATCCGGCTCCGGCGGCGGTGGGGCAAATTCGACCTCTGGGTCCGGCTCGGGCCGCGACTCCTCGCGAGCCAGGCGCACGGTGTCCCGGCCCGAGTCGTAGGCCCGCCTCAGGTGTTCCCGGACTCGCTGCAAGCGGCTCAACCCGCCTACCCCCTCGCCGTCGCGGTACGCACCTTGACAACCTAGTGGGCAGCGCTCCCGGCCGGTGGCCGCCACGTCGAGCGGCGTACCGTCAGCAATCGTGAGCACCGACACCCACACCGAGAGCGGACTGCCGATCCGCATGCTGCACGACCGTGTGCTGGTCCGCCAGGACGGGGGCGAGGGCGAGCGCCGCTCGACCGCCGGCATCGTGATCCCGGCGACGGCGTCGATGGGGCGACGGCTCTCCTGGGCCACCGCGGTCGGGGTCGGGCCCAACGTCCGCTCGATCGTCGTGGGCGACCGCGTGCTTTTCGACCCGGACGACCGCTCCGAGGTCGAACTGCACGGCCGGGAGTACGTGCTGCTCCGCGAGCGTGACGTGCACGCCGTGGCTGCCGTGCGGGTCGAGCCGGACGGCACCGGGCTGTACCTCTGACCCGTTCTTGATCATTCGCGGAGCGCCTCGGGGCGGTCCGTCGCCTTTCGGGTGACTACGCTGGCCACATGGCCGACGATTCGCCCGCTGCTGTCGCTCCTCCCTCAGAGCCGACGGCCGCTGTCGGCACCGAGGTCATGCCTGGCACCGGGCTGTCCGTGGCCGCGCGCCGCACCGGGTGGCGGCGGTGGCTGCCGATCGCCGGCGTCGTCTCGTTCCTGCTGGCCGGTGCCATCGGCATGCTGCTGTTCCTGGGCGTCAACATCGGCCCCACCGGCCTGGCCATCGGCCTGACAGCGGCCGTGCTACCGGTTCCGCTGCTGGTCGCCGCGTTCCTGTGGCTCGACCGCTACGAACCCGAGCCCATCCGCTACCTGGCCTTCTGCTTCGCCTGGGGCGCGGCGATCGCGACCTTGGTGGCGCTGGCGGTCAACACGGGCTCGGCCATCCTGTTCGACAACATCGGCCTGCCCGAAGCGCTGGTGGCGGTGCTGGTGGCCCCCTTCATCGAAGAGCTGATGAAGGCGGCCGGCCCGCTCCTGCTGTTCTGGCGGCGCCGCGCCGAGTGGTCCGGCATCACCGACGGCATCGTCTACTGCGGCCTCTCGGCGCTCGGCTTCGCCATGGTGGAAAACGTCCTCTACCTGGGCGAGCACGGCTACGCGGCCGGCGTCGAACAGTACGGCCCGGCCACCGGCCTGCAGAACCTCTTCGCCATCTTCATCGTGCGGATCCTCTTCACCGGCTTCGCCCACCCGCTGTTCTCCGCGATGACCGGCATCGGCCTGGGCATCGCCGCCCGCGCGGGCGACCGCAAGGTGCGCTGGCTCGCCCCCATCGCGGGCCTGCTGCTGGCGATGATCCTGCACGGCACGTTCAACCTGCTGCCGACGCTTTCGGTGAGCCTCGCCCAACCCCTGATCATGCTGTACGGCTATCTGGGCTTCATGGTGCCGTTCTTCTTCGCGGTCGTCGGCTTCGCCATCGCGCTGCGCGCCTGGGAGGGCCGGCTCACCGAACGGGTCCTGCCGTTCTACGTCTCCACGGGCTGGTTCTCGCCCCCCGAGGTCGCCGCGCTGGGCAGCCTCGGCCGGCGCTACTCGGCCCGCCAGTGGGCACGCCGGGTGGCGGGCGAGGCCGGCCAGAAGGCGATGAAAAGCTTCCAGTTCGCGTCGACCCAGCTGGCCCTGCTGCGCGACGGGATGAACCGCGGCCTCGACCGCAAGCCGCAAGACCTCCAACGCGCGGCGGCCGAGGAACAGCGGCTACTCACCGAGATCCTCGAATACCGAGCGGTCTTCACCGCCAAGGACCCGCAGACCCCGCAGGCCTTCTGGGACGGCCACAACTACCAGATAGCGTTCCCCGACGGCGTGACCCGCACGGTCCCGCCACCCTCCGAGCCGGTGGTCCCGCTGCCGATCCGGTTCGCCCAGCCCGCGTACGCCCAGGGGGGCTACCCCGGGCTTCCGTACGGCGCCCACCCGACGAGCGGGGCGTACGGTGGCCCGCCGCCCAGCTACGGTGCGCAGCCTGGATACGGCGCGCATCCCGGATACGGCGCCCAGCCCGGGTATGGCGCCCAGCCCGGGTATGGCACCCAGCCCGGGTACAGCGGGCAGCCCGGGTACAGCGGGCAGCCCGGGTACAGCGGGCAGCCCGGGTACAGCGGGCAGCCTGGATACGGCGGGCAGCCCGCTTACGGAGCGCAGCCTGGGTATGGCAGCCAACCCACCTCCGGGCCTCAACCTGGGTACAGCCAGCCCGTTTCCGGGCCCCAGCCCGGGTACGGCGGCCCGCCGGGCGACGGAACTCAGCCTGGATACGGCCCTCAGCCTGGATATGGCGGGCAGTCCGGGAACGGCCCTCAGCCGGGGTACGGCAGCCAGACCGGGTACGGAAGCCAGCCGGGGTACGGGCCTCATCCTGGATACGGCGGCCAGCCCGGCAACGGGCCCCAACCTGGACACGGACCCCAACCTGGGTATGGCAGCCAGCCCGGGTACGGCGGCCAGCCTGGATACGTGCCTCAGCCTGGATACGGTCCGTCGCCTATGCCGGGCCAGCAGTCCGTAAACGGCAGTCAGCCGGGTTATGCCACCCAGCCGGATAGCTCTCAGTCAAACCTCGGTGCCCAGCCCACGGGCGGAGCTGGATTCAGTCAGAGTGGCCAATCTGGCTCCCCCGACCAGCCCGGGCAATCGGCCCAAGCCGACGACAGTGCCCGCCCCGGCGACAGCGCTCAGCCCGGCACGCCGAGCTATGGCGCCCAGCCGGCCATCGGCGCTCAGCCGGGCTACGGCCCCCAACCCGGCTACAGCTACCCGCCCGAGCACAGCTCCCAACCCACGACCGGCGCCTACCCGGCACCCCCGCCGTTCGCCCCGCCGCCCGCCGACGTCCCACCGGCCACCGATCCGGAGAGCCGCCCGGCCGACCCGCCGCAGCAGTAGCGAATCACACAAGCGAGAAGCCGCGAGAGCAGCCGTCGGCGCCCATCTGTCTGTCCGTCGCGCCACCACACAGGCGACCCAGACCGTCTCCCCCAGCCACCAGACGCGAGGACCGGCCGTCAAGCGCCAGGACCGGCCGTCAGACGCCAGGACCGGCCGTCAAGCGCCAGGACCGGCCGTCAAGCGCCAGGACCGGCCGTCAAGCGCCAGGACCGGCCGTCAGACGCCAGGACCGGCCGTCAGACGCCAGGACCGGCCGTCAGACGCCAGGACCGGCCGTCAAGCGCCAGGACCGGCCGTCAAGCGCCAGGACCGGCCGTCAAGCGCCAGGACCGGCCGTCAGGTGGGAAGGACCGGCCGTCAGGTGGGAGGGCGGCCCAGGGTCGGGCGGGTGCCGGGCTTTCGGCGGCGGGAGTGGGGCCGCCCGACGGCTCGGCGGACCAGGCGGGGCGCCTCGGCGTAGTCGATGCCGCTGGCGCGCAGGATGTCGGTGGCGGCGGTGCGAACCTGGGCGACGATGACGCCGCCGGAGAAGCCGACGCCCTCCTCGTACGCCTGGCCGCACTCGGTCGCGGCGCGTAGGGCGCGTTCGCGGGCGGCGACCGGCTCGACGCCTTTGGCCCATTCCTGGCGCAGCAGGTCAACCGCGTCGCCGAGCAGACCCACCGAGACGGCGAGCACCTCCGGGATCGGCTCGTCGTCGCCGAGCGCCGTGTCGGCTCGCCGGCTCATCACGCGGCAGTTCCGCAGGGCGTACGTGATGTGGTTGGCACCGTCGACGTAGAGGGCCAGCGCGCCCCGGCTGCGCCAGCGGGCCGGCGCGAAAGCGACGTTCTCGCGGGCGGCGGTGACAGCCGACGAGAACGCGGCGAACGACGTCTCGGCGGTCCGCAGGTGGCTCAGCGCGTCCGCGATCGTGTCGCGGTTGCGCTCGGCCAGCCCGATGCCGACCTGGTGCAGGCCGTCGGCCAGCGCGCGCAGAGCCGGGTCGGCCGCGCGGCGGACGACGTTGAGCGGGTTGAGGGGCAGCAGCACCGTCATCACGGCCAGGCCGACGCCGCCGCCGACCAGGGCGTCGAAGAACCTCGTCCAGGGCAGCCCGGTGGTCGAGGTGAGCGTGGCCACCAGCACGGCCGACGAGGCCGACTGCACCACGAGCGGCGTGCCACCCCCGACCGCCGTGGCGACCACCACGGCGAGCAGCACGATCAGCCCGATCTGCCATGGCCCGCTACCGATGAGCAGGATGATGGCGTCGCCGATCCCGATGCCGATGGCCACTCCGAGCACGAGTTCGGCCGTACGCCGTGCACGCTGCCCCACCGAGGACGCCAGCGTGATCACGGCGGCGATCGGCGCGAAGAACGGCGTGGGCCGCCCGATCACGTCATGCGCGAGAAACCAGGCGATTCCGGCCGCCACCCCCGCCTGGAGCGCGAGCGCCAGCCCGTGTCGGGCCCGCCGCAATCCCGCCCGCACGCCCGTTCCGGCCCGGGTGCGCACCCGCGCAACCCGCCCCTGCCGTGCGCCCTCGGTCATGACCACAAACCCTAGGTCCTCACCGGCCTCTCCACGCACACACAGAGGCCAAGGCCACGCGTGTGGACAACCCACCGCCCCAGCTGGACAGAAGGCGTAGTTTCACCGCACCCCCGGGGCGGGCGGGCAGTCGAGGAGACGTAGGGGACGCGGGCCCCGGGTTCAAGGTCGTCGGGTGGAGCTGAGGCTGCGGGCGGCATGATCGGGGCCGGTGTCAGGATTGGGTGTGGAGAATCTTGTGGGGCGGTTCCGGGAGGCGGTTCGGGCGGCGGGAGCCACGGCGCCGGACGGGGATCTCGACGCGGCCGGTGGGTATCTGATCGGGCGGTGGTCGGAGCCGCAGCGGCAGTACCACACGGTGGCGCATCTGACCGCTGTGCTCGACGTGGTCGACCGGTTCGCCGAGCTGGCGCCGCATCCGGAGCGGGTGCGGCTGGCGGCCTGGATGCACGACGCCGTCTATGACCCGCGGGCCCTGGGCGACGCCAACGAGCGGGACAGCGCCGAGTTCGCCGAAGGGCTGCTGGCCACGCTGGGAGTGTCGGACGCGACCGCTGCCGACGTCGCGCGGCTGGTCGGGCTCACTGCGGGGCACGCGACCGGCGACGACGATCCGGACGGTGAGCTGCTGTGCGACGCCGACCTGGCCGTGCTGGCGGGGGACGACGAGGCGTACGCGGCATACACCGCGGCCATCCGGCGCGAGTACGCCCACGTGCCCGACGACGACTTCAAGGCGGGCCGGGCCCAGGTGCTCAAGGCCCTGCTCGAGCTGCCCTCCATCTACCGCCTGCCGCCGCTGCGCGAACAGTGGGAGTCAAGGGCCCGCGCCAACCTGGAGCGCGAACTAAGAGCCTGAGAACGCTCCCCTGAGACAGCCGCGGGAGCGAGCTCAACGGCTGAGCAACCCGCAGGGTGAGCGCCCGCAACTACCGGTGCAGGTGTTTGGGCCGGCGTAGGCCGGCTGCTCGCAGGCGGGCGGCCAGGTCACGCGAAGGCAGCAACGTCGCGCCCAGCCACAGGGCGCTCGGAAACCGTGTTTCGGGAATGTCGTAGTGGTCGCGGTCGAAGGCCCGGCGCGGGGCGCCCAGCATCTCGGCGAAGACGTGCAGCTCCGCGTAGCTCGCATCGCTGACCAGATGGGACCAGAGGCGGCCCCGGGCCGGCCAGCGCGGCTCGTCGACGAGGATCAAAGGTCGACTTGCAGCAGGTCGATCCCGCGGTCGGCGGCGTAACCCCGGACGTCCGGGGCTCCGAGCCGCGCCGCGTCGGCCGCTACGTCGTCGGCCATCGTCTGGCTCTGGCGTTCGGCTGCCACGCGGGCCACGTAGTGCTCGATCTCGCGCTCGCGCACCGCCTCGTCCCAGCCCAGCGCCTCGCCCATCACCTTCGCCGCGTGCGCTACCGACTCGCTGCCCCGGTGGGCCGTCTCGATCGAGATCCGGGTACGCCGGGTCAGCACGTCGTCGAGGTGCAGGGCGCCTTCGGCCAGGGCCGCGTACGCCACCTCGGCGGCCAGGTACTCCGGAGCACCAGCCAGCGGCGTGGCCAGCGCCGGGTCCGCCTTGATCATGGCCAGCAGGTGGACCGAGAGCGTGCCGTACCGCTCGAGCAGATGCTCGATCACGCCGGTGGTGACGCCGTGGCGGCGGGCCGTGTCCTGCCGGTCGCGCCACGCCGCCGCGTAGCCGTCGGCTCCGAGCAGGGGCAGTTCCGCCGTACGGGACGGCCGGTCGACACCGAGGCGCCGGGCCGCCCGATCGATGACGTCGGCCGCCATCACCCGGTACGTCGTGTATTTGCCCCCGGCCACCAGCAGCAACCCGAGCATCGGCTCGACCACCGCGTGCTCGCGCGACAGCTTGGACGTCGAGTCGGCCTCGCCGCTGAGCAGCGGTCGCAGCCCGGCGTAGACGCCCTCGATGTCATCGGTGGTCAGGGGCCGGTCGAGCACCTCGTTGACCTGGTCGAGCAGGTAACGGATGTCGCGCGCGGACGCCGCCGGGTGGGACCGGTCGAGCTTCCAGTCGGTGTCGGTGGTGCCGATGATCCAGTGGCCGCCCCACGGGATGACGAAGAGCACCGACGTGGGCGTGCGCAGGATGAGCCCGGCCTCGCCGGTGATCGCCGAGCGCGGCACCACGAGGTGCACCCCCTTGGACGCGCGGACTCGCAGGCCGGGCCGGACGCCCACGTCGCGCAGCATCTGCGACATGTCGTCGCTCCAGACGCCGGTGGCGGCGACCACCGTACGCGCCCGCACCTCGAATTCCGGCGAGTCGGGCGATTCCAGGTCGCGGACCCGGACGCCGACCACCTCACGGGCCTCGCGCACGAAGCCGACCACCCGGGCGCTGGTCACCACGGCCGCGCCCAGGCTGGCCGCCGTACGGGCCAGGTTGACCACCAGGCGGGCATCGTCGACCTGGCCGTCGTAGTAGCGGATGGCGCCGTTCACCGTGTCGGCCCGGAGGCTCGGGAAGAGGTGGCGGGCGCCGTCGCGGCTCAGATGCCGGTGCAGCGGCATGCCCCGGCCCGTGCCGAAGATACCGGCGAACACGTCGTACGCGGCGACACCGAGCCCGTAGTAGGCCCGTCGGCCCACCCGGGCGGCCGGGTTGCCGGCCGGCAGCGGCACCAGGATCGGCACCGGGCGTACGAGGTGGGGCGCCAGCCGGGTCGAGAGCAGGCCCCGCTCGGTCAGCGCCTCGTGCACCAGGTGCAGTTCGAGCTGTTCCAGGTAGCGCAGACCGCCGTGGATCAGCTTGCTGGAGCGGCTGGATGTGCCGGCTGCCAGGTCGCGGGCCTCGACCAGAGCCACCTTGAGGCCGCGGGAGGCCGCGTCGAGGGCCGCACCGGCGCCGGTGACGCCGCCGCCGACGACCAGGACGTCGAACTGTTCGTCACGCAGGCGCCGGAGGTCGGAGACCCGCCGGATCGGGGAGAGACGGCCGGCCGCGTAACGGGAGACGGAGGGTTCGCGCACCTGTCCCAGGTTACGCGGCCCCGCCGCTTCCCAAAGTCGCTCGCCGTCGCGACCGTTCCGCACTCAGCCGCCGCAGGTCACACGACAGCAAAAGGGCGGGTCGCTCACGCGACCCGCCCTTTCAAGACTGGACTCAGAAGTCCATGTCACCGCCGCCCGGGGCACCGGCCGGAGCCGGGTTCTTCTCGGGCTTGTCGGCCACGACGGCCTCGGTGGTGAGGAACAGCGCGGCGATCGACGCGGCGTTCTGCAGCGCCGAGCGGGTGACCTTGGCCGGGTCGATGATGCCCGCGGCCAGCAGGTCGACGTACTCGCCGTTGGCGGCGTTGAGACCGTAACCGGCCTCCAGGTTGCGCACCTTCTCGACCACGACGCCGCCCTCGAGGCCGGCGTTCACGGCGATCTGACGCAGCGGGGCGTCGAGCGCGACCTTGACGATGTTGGCGCCGGTGGCCTCGTCGCCGACCAGGTCGAGCTTGTCGAACGCGGTCTTGCCGGCCTGCACCAGGGCGACGCCACCACCGGGCACGATGCCCTCCTCGACGGCCGCCTTCGCGTTGCGAACGGCGTCCTCGATGCGGTGCTTGCGCTCCTTGAGCTCGACCTCGGTGGCCGCGCCGACCTTGATGACCGCAACGCCGCCGGCCAGCTTGGCCAGGCGCTCCTGCAGCTTCTCGCGGTCGTAGTCGGAGTCCGACTTCTCGATCTCGGCGCGGATCTGGTTGACCCGGCCCTGGATCTGCTCGGCGTCGCCCGCACCGTCGACGATGGTGGTCTCGTCCTTGGTGATGACGACCTTGCGGGCCGAGCCCAGCAGGCTCAGGTCGGCGTTCTCGAGCTTGAGGCCGACCTCTTCGCTGATGACCGCGCCACCGGTGAGGATGGCGATGTCCTCGAGCATGGCCTTGCGACGGTCACCGAAGCCGGGGGCCTTGACGGCGACCGACTTGAAGGTGCCGCGGACCTTGTTGACGACCAGGGTGGCCAAGGCCTCGCCCTCGACGTCCTCGGCGATGATGACGAGCGGCTTGCCGCCCTGCATGACCTTCTCGAGGACCGGCAGCAGGTCCTTGACCGCGGAGATCTTGCTGTTCGCGATCAGGATGTAGGGGTCGTCGAAGACGGCCTCCATGCGCTCGGCGTCGGTCATGAAGTAGGCCGACACGAAGCCCTTGTCGAAGCGCATGCCCTCGGTGAGCTCGAGCTCGAGACCGAAGGTGTTGCTCTCCTCGACGGTGATGACGCCTTCCTTGCCGACCTTGTCCATGGCCTCGGCGATGATCTCGCCGACCGTGGAGTCACCGGCGGAGATGGAGGCGGTCGAAGCGATCTGCTCCTTGGTCTCCACGTCCTTCGAGAGCTGCTGAAGAGCCTCGGAAACGGCCGAGACGGCGGCCTCGATGCCCCGCTTGAGGGCCATCGGGTTGGCGCCGGCGGCGACGTTCCGCAGGCCCTCGCGAACCAGCGCCTGGGCCAGAACGGTCGCCGTCGTCGTGCCGTCACCGGCGACGTCGTCGGTCTTCTTGGCGACCTCCTTGACCAGCTCGGCGCCGATCTTCTCGAAGGTGCCCTCGAGCTCGATCTCCTTGGCGATGGATACACCATCGTTGGTGATCGTGGGGGCGCCCCACTTCTTCTCGAGCACGACGTTGCGGCCCTTGGGGCCGAGCGTCACCTTGACGGCGTCGGCGAGCTGGTTCATACCACTCTCGAGGCCGCGACGAGCTTCCTCGTCAAATGCGATGATCTTGGCCATACGGCTGTGTCCTCCTGGACATTCGAGGTGCTGGGCCGTGGGCCCCGCCCCCGCACGTGTGCGGAACTCTGCGGACGTCACCACCTGGCGATGTGACGTCCTCAGGCCGAGCCGGATAGCCCGCGACGACCGGCCCCGTGCCCCGGCGCCGATGGCGACGCCGCGACCGAGACCCCACCGTCCCGACCTGCTTGGCACTCAACAGTCGCGAGTGCCAATGACTTGTTTAGCACTCTCGCAGGGCGAGTGCAAGGAAACCCCCTCCGGCCACCCCGCCCTCCGCCCAAGACCTGAGCGAAGGCTGAGCTGCTGCCCCGCCCGCTCAGTCCTCGGGCGCGGCCAGCTCGCGCATCAGGGAAAGGCTGGTCACCGGCTCGTCGGCCCGGCGCGCCTGCGCATACGTGACCAGGGCCGCGATCGCCCACAGCTGAACCGCGACCACCCCGGCCGCGGTGGCCGCGAACCCGCCGAGCAGAGCCTCGGCCAACCCCGGCGCCACGACGACCGCGGCCGCCGCGGTGATCAGGCCGACCGGCCGGACGCGCGTGAGCAGATGCAGAGCGCGGCGGCGCCCCCGGCCGCGTTCGATCAGCACGACACAGCCGAGGACGCCGCCGAAGGTCAGCACGCCGGTGGAGACGACCCCGAGCACGACGGCGAGCGGCACAGCGGCGGCCAGACCGAACTGATCCTCGGTGAGCAGCAACGGCAGGCTGCCGGTGAGCACCGAGAAGGCGGCGAACCACAGCCACAGGGCCCGCAGCCGCAGGGCGACCAGCGACCAGGCGCGGCGCAGCCGGGGCCGGGAGCCGCCGGCCGCCCGGGGCACGGCCACCCCGGCCACCCCGGCCAGGCTCAGCACCTGGGGCAGCGCGGACACCGCCAGATAGGCCAGCCACATGAACGGGAGCAGCAGCAGCCCCAGGCCGTCGGCCAGGCCGGAGAGGTACGGCGCGGCGATCACCGCCTCGTCCAGCCGGCCGACGAAGAAATGCATGGGCAGGGCGATCAGGACCATTACGGGCAGCAGGGCGATCGCGTTGCGGCCGAGCACCCCGCCGAAGCGGTGCGACCACTCCGCCTGGCCCGGGCCGGGGACCAGCGCGTCGGACAGCGACGGAACGGGCGGCACAAACGCGCGGGACAGGGTGAGGTCGGCCGTGCGCCCCTCGGCGTCGAACGGATCGGCGGCCGCCACCACCGGCGCCTCGACCATGAAGATGCGAGCCTCGCCGTGGTCCATCCGGACACCATGCCCGAGCCACGGCCGGGCCGCCACCCCGTCCGATGTGCGCCAATCCGCTTGCCGCCCGGCGCCGGGCGAGGTAGTCAGAACGGCATGGGCAGCTGGAACGTGCACCGGGTGACGGCGGGCGACGCGGCTCGCATGCGCGCGTTACGGCTCGAGATGCTGGCCGACAGCCCGCTGGCGTTCCTCGAGACCCTCGCCGACGCGGCCGCACGGTCCCACGAGTCCTACCGCCGCCGCATCATCGAGGCCTCGACCGGCGCCGGCTTCGCCAATTTCGTGGCCGATCCCGGCAACGGCGGTCGCCTGATCGGGCACGCCGGCGGCACGGTGATGCCCGAGTTCCCGGGCGAGACGGTGATCTTCGCGGTCTACGTCACGCCGGCCCACCGCGGCGGCAAGGTGCTGGCCGACCTGATCGAGGCGGTCAACGACTGGAGCCGGGCCGCGGGCCGCAGACGGGCCCTGCTCGAGGTGGTCGTGGGCAACGACCGGGCCGTCCGGGCGTACGAGAAGCTGGGTTTCACCGACACGGGTGAGCGCGTGCCCCACCCGGTGATCCCCACGCTCACCGAGCTGCGGATGCGCCGGAGCCTCTGATGCCCGCGCGCCACGTGACCCGGGGCATCCTCACCGCGCTGAACGGCACCACCGGCGCGGGCCTGCTGATCGCGCTGGCCACGCGCACCCGGCTGCGCCGCGGCCGGCACGGGGTGCTGATCGCCGAGGGCTACCGCCTGCCCGTCCCGCCGGCCTCCTGCTTCACGGTCGGCTCGGTGATCCTGACCCGGCGCAGCGCCGAGTGGCTGCTCGACGACGAACGGGCCGCGCTCTTCGGTCACGAGCACCGCCACGCCGAGCAGTACGCGGTGCTCGGCCCCCTCTTCTGGCCCGCCTACTGGGCCGCGTGCGGTTGGTCGTACGCCACGACCGGCTCGTGGGGCGTCCGCAACTTCCTCGAGAAGCACGCGGGGCTGAAGGACGGCGGCTACCCCGCCGACCTCCCGCTGCGCCCGTGGGCGGTCAGAGGTCTTTCTGCCATTCGATCCAGGCGTCGACCGCCCGGAAGCCCATCGCGCGGTTGATGTTGAGCATGAAGGCGTTCTCGGCCGCGTTGAACGTGTCGATCGCCTTGAGCTGGGGCTTGAGCTCCCGCAGGTGGTCGAGGTTGTCCAGCTTGACCAGCATGCCCAGCCGGTGGCCGCGGTGGTCGGGGTCGACCAGGGTGGTGTTCTGCCAGGCGTGGGTCTCCTCGTCGACGTCGGAGACCAGCCAGGTGAAGGCCACCATCTTGTCGCCGGTCATCGCGCCCGACTGGTAGCTACGGCGCCCGCGTCGCTCGCGCGCCTCTTCACCCTTCCGCATGCGGTCGGCGTCGAGGTTCTCCTGCTCCCAGTTGATGTCGCCGGTGGGGGCGTCGATGTTCAGCCGGCCCTCCAGATAGGCCAGGTCGTCGATGATGTCGTCGGGCGCCACCCCGACCCACCGGCGCAGGTGGTAGCCCTCGGCGTGTTTCTCGGCGTCGGCCCGCAACTCGGCCAGCCGGATTCCGTCGAGAGTGGTGAGATCGAGCCGGCTGCGGATCTCGGCCAGGCCGGCCTTGGCCCCCATCGCCTCGGCGAAGGCGGCGCCGTCGGGGTGCCGGTCGACCGTGGCGGCGATCAGATGCCGGCGGTTGTTGGCCCGGGCGCGCTCGACGGCGAGGTCGTGGAACGCCCGGCCCAGCCCGTGGCGCCGATGAGCGGGCAGCACGAGCAGATCGACGTCGACATTGGCCAGATTGTCGAGCTGCGGGTACGAGAGCTCGAGGTAGCCGGCGGGCTGGTCGTCGACGTAACCCAGATAGCGCTCGTACGTCACACCGGGTGGCGGATAGTCGAAGAGCGCGAGGAAATTTTTCTGCGACTGGTAGGGGATGTCGGGACAGTCGTGGACCGCCGTCGCCCGGGCGATCTCGTAGGCGATCTCGGGTGAGGTGAGGGGCCCCGTTGAAATGCGCATGGCCGCCACCCTGCTCGGTGACGGCCATGAACGCTAACGAATTAATCGTTTGAAGTTGGTCGGGATGGCGGACGCACAGCGCCTCCGGCACTGGGTCGTTGGGCACCTCGAGAGATTGTCGCCAAGCTCGAAGGTGAGGGGCCACGTACGGCGTCACGCCCTCCCGCAGAGAGCATCCTGCCGATCCGGAGATCCCGGCGCAAGCCCTCTCGCGATGGAATTCTCACTTCCTGGCGGAACGCCGACTACGCAGCGTCATCCCAGCAGGCCCGCCTCGCGCGCGCCGCGCAGCGACGGCTTGATCCGATGCGTGGGCCCGACCTGCTCGGCGACGGCGTCGATGGTCTTGAGGCCCTCACCGGTGTTGTAGACGACCGTCTCCTTCGCGGGATCGAGCTTGCCGCTCTCGACCAGCTTCTTGAGCACCGCCACGGTCGTGCCGCCCGCGGTCTCGGCGAAGACGCCGGTGGTCTCGGCGAGCAGCCGGATGCCGGCCCGGATCTCCTCGTCGTCGGCGAAGTCCATCCAGCCGCCGGTGCGCCGGACCGCCTCGATCGCGTACGCCCCCGCCGCCGGGTCGCCGATGTTGAGCGACTTCGCGATGCCGGTCGGCTTCACCGGCACGATCTCGTCCGTGCCGGCCTGCAGCGCGGTCGCGATCGGGTTGCACCCGGCCGACTGCGCGCCGAACACCTTCCAGCCACCCTCGGGCGCCTCGACCAGGCCCGCCTCGACCAGCTCGGAGAACGCCTTGTCGACCTTGGTGAGCAGCTCGCCCGAGGCCATCGGGATGACCACCTGGGCCGGGATGCGCCAGCCCAGCTGCTCGGCCACCTCGTAGCCGAGGGTCTTGGAGCCCTCGGCGTAGAAGGGCCGGACGTTCACGTTGACGAACGCGGTGTCCTCGAACTCGTCGGTCTCGACCAGTTCGCCGCAGAGCCGGTTGACGTCGTCGTAGGAGCCCTCGATGGCGACCAGGTCACCGCCGTACACCGCCGTCGTGATGATCTTGCCCTGCTCCAGGTCGGACGGGATGAAGACGATGCTGGGAACGCCGGCCCGGGCCGCGTGGGCGGCCACCGAGTTGGCCAGGTTGCCGGTGGAGGCGCAGGCGAAGCGGGTGAAGCCGAGGCTGCGGGCGGCGGTCAGCGCCACCGAGACCACCCGGTCCTTGAACGAGTGGGTCGGGTTGGCCGAGTCGTCCTTGACCCACAGCGGGGCGCGCAGCCCGACGGCGGCGGCCAGAGCGGGCGCGCTGACGAGCGGGGTCAGGCCCGGGTCGAGGGTGACGCGGGTGGCCGGGTCCTGACCGGCCGGCAGCAGGCCGGCGTACCGCCAGATGTTCTGCGGACCGGCCTCGATCTGCTCACGGGTGACCCGCGCGAGGGCGGCCTGGTCGTAGGCCACCTCGAGCGGGCCGAAACACTCGTAACAGGCGTGCTGGGCGATCAGCGGGTATTCGGCGCCGCAGGCGCGACAGACCAGCCCGGTGGCGGGCGAAGCGGAGACAGAAGCGGGTGCGCTGACGGCAGACGTCATTTTAGAGGCCTTCCCTCTCATCTTTCCCCGCGGCGATCTGCCGGACCGGGGACGGAATTAGCACCTGCCACGCGCGGCCTCTCCGTCGAGACATGCGTGGTGGTTGCCGGGGCTTCACAGGGCCGTTCCCTCTGCCCCTCTGGATGAGGTATTCAGTTGTGTTTCCAACACCTTACGTCGAGATCCCCCGTAATAAAGCAGGGGATCCCGAGGTGTGAGCAAGACCCGCGCCTACGAGGTGACGTCCTTGCGGGTGAAGCGCCAGAACGCCACGCCCCAGCACAGGGTCGCGTAGGCGATCGCGCTGATCGCCCCCTTGACCAGGTCGTCCACCTGCGCCGGGGTGGAGAGCAGACCCATCCAGGCATCACTGAAGTGGGTCGGCAGGAGGTAGCGGATGGTCCCGAGCGCGGTGATCTGGTCGAGGATGCTCGACAGGATCCAGAGCATCACCGCGCCGCCCACCGCGCCCAGCGGCGCGTCGGTCAGCACCCCGAGCAGGAACGAGAGCCCGGCCACGACCAGCATCGAGATCGCCAGGAAGCCGACGATCGCCAGCAGCCGCAGCAGGCCCGGCCCGGGCGCGATCTCGGCCGCCACCGTGCTGCCCAGCGGGTTCCAGCCGTAGCGCAGGGTGCCGGCGATCAGCGCGACACCGGTCAGCACGAGCAGGGCGACCGCCGAGTAGGCCAGCGCGACGATCAGCTTCACCGCGAGCAGCCGGGCCCGCGGCACCGGCACCGCCAGCAGGTAGCGCAGGCTGCCCCAGCTGGCCTCGCTGGCCACCGTGTCGCCGCAGAACAGCGCGACCACCACGACCAGCAGGAAGCCGGCCGAGACAGCCAGACAGAACAGCGCGAAGTTGAGCCCGCCCGAGGTGGCCAGGCCGACCAGGCTGTCGAACGCTCCGCCGCTCTCCTCGTCCTCGCCGCCGCCGAACTCGAAGGCGGCCAGGACGATCAGCGGCAGCACCGCCATGAAGCCCAGGGCGAGCTGGGTGCGCCGGCGCGACGCCTGACGGCGCACCTCGGCCCAGACGGGCATGGTGCGCGACGGCCGATATCCGGTCGCGCCCGACTCCGTAGCGACGCTCATCGGTCCCCACTCCCCCGCGAGTTGTCCCCCACCAGCGCGAGGAAGGCGTCCTCGAGCCTTCGCCGCGGCACCACCCGGTCGACGGCGACCCCCGCCCGCACCAGCGACGCCACCACCTCGGAGCGGGGCGTGCCGTTCATGTCGACGATCAGGCCCGAGGGCCCGTCGGGCAGCACCGAGCGCACGCCCAGCTCGTCGAGCACCCGCTCGGCGGCCGGCACGTCGGACACCTCGAGCTGCACCGACGGGGACTCGCCGACGATGTCCTCGACCGGGCCCGAGGCGACGATCCGGCCCTTGTTGACCACGACAGCATGCGTACAGGTCTGTTCCACCTCGGCCAGCAGGTGACTGGAGACCAGGACCGCCCGGCCGTCGGTGGCGTACCGCTTGAGCACCCGGCGCATCTCGGCGATCTGCGGCGGGTCGAGCCCGTCGGTCGGCTCGTCGAGCACCAGCAACTCGGGCAGGCCGAGCATGGCCTGGGCGATGGCGAGCCGCTGGCGCATGCCGTGGCTGTACTTCTTCGTACGCCGGTGGATCGAGTCGCCCAGCCCGGCGATCTCCAGCGCCTCGTCGAAGCGGGCGTCCGCCCACGGCCGGCCGGTCGCCTTCCAGTACGCGTGCAGATTCTCCAGCCCGGTCAGGTGCGGCAGGAAGCCGGGCCCCTCGACCAGCGCCCCGCCCCGCGACAGCACCGGGGAGCCCGGCTCCAGCCGGTGGCCGAACACCAGCGCGTCGCCCGCGGTCGGCATGGTCAGGCCCATCAGCACCCGCAGCGTCGTGGTCTTGCCGGCGCCGTTCGGCCCGAGCAGCCCGACCACCTGGCCGCGCTCGACCGTGAAGCTGATCTCCTCGACGGCGACGAACCCGTCCCCGTACGCCTTGCGCAGCTTGCGGACCACGAGCGGCGTCTGCGCGAACTCGGGGAGGGTCGGCTCGTGCTGCCCGCGGGCGCGCCGGCGCCGCACGAGCAGCAGCACGGCCAGACCGACCACGATCGCTGCCAGAAGGCCGGCCAGCGCGTAGCGCCAGATGGTCTGCGGGTTGGCGATCGGCGTGCCCACGGCGGTCGGCAGTTCGAGGGCGGAGGCGACCTGCACCGTGTACGTCGCCGGCTGCACCGGCGACAGGAAGGCCTGGTCGGTCGTGGCCACCACGACCCGTACGGTGTGGCCGGCCTCGATCCGCCGCACGATGGCCGGCAGCCGGATCGTGCGCTCCTGCGCCTGCTCGATCGAGGTGGGCAGCTCGGTGAGCCGCACCGGGGCGACCAACCCCGCGCTCAGCGTCGGAGCGCCGGATTCGTCGACGTCGTAGAGCTTGACGAACAGTGTGGCCTCACCGGTCGGCGAGGCAGCCCGCAGCCGGACGGCGGGCGCCCCGACCACGTCGATCGCCGAGCCCACGGGCCGGGTCTCGAACGTCGCGAACTGGCCCGGGATGTCGGCCGCGACACCGGAGAGCAGCTGGCTCAGCCGTCCGCCGGTTCCGGGCAGCGACGAGATCGCGCCGGGGTTGCCGTTGGGCGGGTTGGCGATCGGCTGCGCCGGGCCTTCGAGCTCGAGCTCGGTCCGGCCGGTTCCGGCCAGTCCCGGGTACGCGTCGGTCGAGTAGCCGTTCGTGACCAGATCCCGGTCGAGCGCGCTGAAGCCGGCCACCCGCGAGTAGGTGAAGCTGTCGGACGGCGCGTCGCCCTCGCCCTTCACGTAGTGGTCGAGCCACTGCACGGTCAGGAACTTCACCCTGTCCTGGTCGCTCTGCGGCCCAGCCCCGCCGTCGTGCCCGCCGGTGAACCAGGCGACCCGCACCGGCGTGCCGGTGGCGGCGATCGAACGGGCGTTGGCGTCGGCCTCGCTGAGCGGGAAGAGCGTGTCGACCGCACCCTGCACGAGCAGCGTGGGCGCCTTGATCTGCCCCACCGTGCCGGCCGGGCTCGACCGGCGCAGCAGGTCGAGCGTCGACGCCTCGGGGCTGCCGGTGGTGGCCACGTCGAGGTAGGCCTGGCACACATCGGCGGCGAACCGCCCGCAGGCCGGGTCGATGGTGATGCCGGTCGGCGGTGGCGCGGCTGCCCCGTCGGCCGGCACCGCGCCGCCGTTGCCGAAGAAGACGCCGGCCCAGCCCTTCTTGAAGACGCCGGTGGCCGACGTGTCGGCCGACTGCGGCAGGAACACGTTGGTCAGGTCGTTCCAGGTGATCGAGGGGACGATCGCGTCGACCCGCGGATCCTGACCGGCCAGCATCAGTGCCAGCGCCCCGCCGTACGACCCGCCGACCACGCCCACCCGGGGGTCGCCGGCCGCGTCGGTCCGAATCTCGGGCCGGGCCGCGAGCCAGTCGAGCAGGCCCTGAGCGTCCCGCACCTCGTGGTCCGGGCTGTTCAGGTGGATCTGGCCGCCGCTGCGCCCGAAACCCTGAGCGGTGTAGGTCAGCACCGCGTAGCCGCGCTCGGCCAGCGACTCGGCGTCGCTGCTGACCGACTCCTTGGTGCCGCCGAAGCCGTGGGCCAGCAGCACCGCGGGCACCTTGCCGTCGCGGTCGCGGGGCAGGTAAAGCCGGGCGTCGAGGGCCACGTTCTCGTTGCGCTCGGGCCCGCTGACCACGGTGATCATCTCGTCCTGCGTGGTCCACCCGTCCCGCTCGGGCCACACCGCCCAGCCGACCAACCCGGCGACGAGCACGAGGGTGGCCGAACCGGCGATGATGCGCCTGCGGGTCGGCCGGGGCAGGGCGCGGCGCAGCCGGCTCGTCCAAGACATGCATGAAAGCTAGCCTGAGCGGTCTGAGCAGTGCCTGTGAAACCTCTCAGCAAGCGTGCGGGCGATGCTGCGGCCGGGCGATAACGTGGACCATCGGGATCAGACGCTCGACCGACAGGGGCCTGCACGCGTGGATGAGGAACTGAAGCTGACCGCGACCCTGCGGCCGGCCGGGCTCGACGACCGTCGCGGGATCGTGCGGCTGCACCCCGAGGTGATGACCGCGTTGGAGATCAACGCGGGTGATCCCGTACGCCTGCGGGGTGTCACCACGACGGCGGCGCTCGCGGCCAAGGCCGAGGCCGGCGCCAGCCGCGAGTTCCTCTACGCGGACGACCTCACGCTCGGCAACCTCGGGCTGCGCGACGGCGGCCAGGTCACGATCGCCCGGCAGCCCGCGGTGGCGGCCCGCCGGGTGACGCTGGCCGGCGAGGCCGACGTGGTCGCGCTGGTCTCGCCCGAGATCCTGCGGCTCGCCCTGCTCGGCAAGGTGGTCAGCACGGGCGACCGGGTGTCGCTGCGCCCGCAGGACGTGCTGCCGCTCGGCGACCGCCCCCAGATGCCCGACATCGGCCGGCGGCTGCGCAACCGGCTGGGCTACCAGTGGAACGTCGCCCTGCTCACCGTGGCCGAGGTGACCGAATCCGACGCGGCCGTCATCACCATGGACACCGTGGTCGCGTGGCAGGACGGTCCCGTCTCCACCCCGGTGCCCGGCCCGGCCACCCGCCCGCAGGAGCCGGCCACCACCGATCCCGAGGTGCCGCCGCTCAGCATCGACGACCTGCCCGGCCTCCGCTCGCAGGCCAAGGAGCTGGAGGAACTGCTCGACCTGGGCTTCAACCACGGCGAGGTGCTGGCCCGACTGGGCACCAAGATCTCGCTCGGCGTGCTCATCTCGGGCCCGGCCGGCTCGGGCAAGTCGGCGCTCGTCCGGGCCGTCGCCACCCAGGTCAAGGCCCGGGTGGTACAGGTCTGGGCCCCCGGACTGGCCGCGCTGACCAACACCGCGGCCGCCGGCCGTCTGCACGAACTGGCCCGTGAGGCCCGCGCCGGCGGCGCCACCGTGCTGCTCTTCTCGGACGTGGATTCCATCGCGCCCCGCGACGATCCGGGCCCGATCTCCATCGTCTTCCGCCAGGTGCTCGAGGAAACGCTGCGGGCCGGGGTGGCGGTGGTCGCCACGACCAGCCGGCCCGAGTCGGTCGACACCTCGTTGCGCTCGCCCGACCTGCTGGCTCTGCAGCTCGCCGTGCCCTTGCCGGACTCGGCCATGCGGCTGGAGCAGCTGCGGGTGCTGACCCGGGGCATGCCGCTGGCCGAGGACGTGCGCCTGGACGACATCGCCGGGCGCACCCCCGGGTTCGTCGCGGCCGACCTCGGCGCGCTGGCCCGCGAGGCCGGCGTCCGCGCCGCCCTGCGGCAGACCGACAAGAACAAGGACGGCGAGTCCGACGAGGCCGCGAACGTCACCATGGCCGACTTCGAGGGCGCGCTCGACGTCGTGCGGCCGACGTCGATGGCCGACTCGACGCTCGAGGTGGCCGCGGTGACCCTGGACGACGTCGGCGACATGGTCGAGGTCAAGCAGACGCTGACCGAGTCGGTGCTGTGGCCGCTGACCTACCCCGACACGTTCGCCCGGCTCGGCGTCTCGCCGCCCCGCGGGGTGCTGCTCTACGGGCCGCCCGGCTGCGGCAAGACCTACCTGGTCAAGGCGATCGCCGGCACCGGCAAGGCCAACGTGCTCTCGGTCAAGGGGGCCGAGCTGCTGAGCAAGTGGGTGGGCGACAGCGAACGCGCCGTCCGCGAGCTGTTCCGCCGGGCCCGCGAGGCCGCGCCCACGCTGGTCTTCCTGGACGAGGTCGACGCGCTGGCCCCCACCCGCGGGCAAGCCAACGACGGCGGCACCACCGACCGGGTGGTGGCCGCGCTGCTCACCGAGCTCGACGGCGTGGAAGACCTGCGCAACGTGGTGGTGATCGGCGCGACGAACCGGCCCGACCTGATCGACCCGGCCCTGCTGCGGCCCGGCCGGCTGGAGCGGCTGGTCTACGTGCCGCCGCCGGACGCCGAGGCGCGGACCGAGATCCTCAAGGCGACAGCCAAGTCGGTGCCGCTGGACGAGGAGGTCGACCTGGCCCAGCTGGGGGCCGAGCTGGACGGTTTCTCGGCGGCCGACTGCGCGGCGTTGATCCGGGAGTCGGCCCTGTCGGCGATGCGCGAGTCGCTCGAGGCCACGACGGTGACCGCGGCCAACGTGGCCACGGCCCGCAAGCGCGTACGGGCGTCACTCGACCCTGGCCAGGTGGCCTGGCTCGCCGCGTACGCGGAAACGCACCAGGCTTAACGGCGGCGGGTCCTTGCTTTGCTGGAGCGGAGGCGCCGCAGCCGGCCGACGAGAACCGGGTCGTGCTCGAGCGCGGCTGGGTTGTCGAGCAGGGCGTTGAGCAGCTGGTAGTAACGCGTGGAGCCGAGGCCGAACGTGTCGCGGATGGCCTGTTCCTTGGAGCCCGCGTGCTTCCACCAGCGGGCCTCGAAGGCGAGGATCTGCTGCTCACGCTCGCCCAGCGCGGGCTCCGCCGCAACCGGAGGCTCAGCGAGAGGCTCGGCCCGCGGAGCCGGGATGTGCTGCTGCTCTTCGGACGGGTCAGCGGCGGGCTGCATGACGGCTCCACAGAAGAAGGACGAGCACAGATGTACGAAGCGGGGACCGTCAGCATAAGTCCGACGCCCCCCGCCCGCATGCCCCGCCCGACGTTACCTCACGTGACGTCCCGGCTACGCATAGTCCACATAGACGCCCCCACGATGACGACGAAGACGGCGGCCAGGATGCCGCCCGCCATCGGCCAGGTCAGCGTCAGCGAATCCGGCACGCACCCGCCGGCCGAGGAGAAGTCGCAGGAGTTGTAGTCCTCGATCTTCACCTCCTTGCTCATCCAGGCGATCATCCAGACCGGAATCAGATAGGCCTCCGCGAACTTGACACCGGCCAGCGCGAGGACGGTCCCGAGTCCGAACTGGAAAACGATCACCGCGCCGATCGTCACGCCCAGCGCCATCGCGGTGTGCCGACCCAGCGAGGCCAGGCCGAAGCCGACCGCCCCGGCCACGACCACCAGGGCCAGGCCGCGCAGCTCCATCAGCGCGATCGACTGCCAGGCGCCCGAGGTCATGCTCTCGGACGAGCCGCGAGCCTGGGCGATCAGATAGAACAGCCCGGTCCAGACCGCCGAGAACACCACCGTCAGCGCGGTGAAGAAGACCAGCAGCGCCGCCAGCTTGGTGCCCAGCACACGCAGCCGCTGGGGCCGCCAGAGCAGCAGGTTCATCATGCCGCCGCTGCTCCACTCGGCGCCCACGAACGACGCGCCCACGATGAACGCCACCATGGCCAGCAGCGCCGCCAGCGTGGTCACCATGTCCGGAAAGTTCTCGCGGAAGTCGAACGTGGGCGGCATGTACCACTGCGTCTGGAAGTCCTCGGCGGTCGGCTCGATCATGCCCTCGCAGCCCGGCGGCCAGTTGCTCGCCTGGGCCGTGCCCTGAGCGGCCTGACAGGCGGCCTGGTCCCGCTGGAACTGCTCGAGCGAGCGCTGGTAGTCCTGCTGCGCCTGGGCCTGGGCCGACGCGATCTGCGCGGGGCCGACCTTCTCGTTGGTGAAGAACATGCCGGCCGCCACCGCGGCCAGGATCAACGTCACGCCCAGCAGGAAGAGCTTGGTGAAGCGGCGCTTGGTCAGCCGCCGGGTCTCGGCACTGTAGAGGCTCACTGTCCCCACCCTCCGCTCGCCGGCGCGGGCGCTGCCGCCGACTGGTCGACCTGGCGGTTCTGGCCCTCCACCGGCGCCGTGCCGGTGAGCTCGAGGAAGACGCTCTCGAGGTCGGCCGACATCGGCGTCAGCTCGCTCAAGTAGATCTCCCGCTCGGCGAGGATCCGGGTGATCTGGGCCGGGTTGCCGGCGTTGCCGACCGTGAAGTGGTCGTGCTCGACGGTCACCTGGGCGCCGTTGGCCCGCAGCAGCTCGATCGCGTTGCGCATGTCGACGCCCGGCTCGAGGGCCACCTTCACCGAGGACGAGGTGTGGGTCTTCAGCACGTCGGCCACCGAGCCCGCGGCCACCCGCCGCCCGGCCGAGATGATCGTGACGGAGTCGCAGATCAGCTGGATCTCGCCGAGGATGTGGCTGGAGAGCACGACGGTCATGCCCGACTCGGCCAGGTTGCGCATCAGCGTGCGCATCTCGCGGATGCCGCCCGGGTCGAGGCCGTTGGCGGGCTCGTCCAGAATCAGCAGCTTCGGCTCCTTGAGCAGCGCGGATGCCACGGCCAGGCGCTGCTTCATGCCGAGCGAGTACGTCTTGACCCGGTCCTTGGCGCGATCGCGCAGGCCGACCAGCTCGAGGACGGCGACGACCCGCTCCTTGCGCACCCCGCCCGCGTCGGCCAGCAGCGAGAGGGTGTCCTGCGCGGTGAAGTTGCCGAAGAACTGCGGGCTCTCGACGATCGCGCCGACCTGGCCCGCCACCTCGGGCAGGCTCGCGGGAACCTCGCGCCCGAGGATCGCCATCCGGCCGCCGTTGGGCCTGATCAGCCCGAGCAGCGTCCGCAACGTGGTGGTCTTGCCCGAGCCGTTGGGCCCCAGGAAGCCGTGCACCTGGCCCGCCTCGACGGTCATGTCGAAACCGTCGAGCGCTCTTCGCACACCTTTGCGGCTGCGATACGTCTTCTGCAGCCCGGCTATCTCCAATACGGCAGTCACGGGCGAGACTCTAGACAGAGCCGTCAATATGCGCTGCTACTGAAGCGGGTATTCACGCCCGGACGACGTGGACGCCGGCCTCGCGGAAGCGCGCGACGACGTCGTCCGGCGCGCCGGAGTCGGTCACCAGTGTCTCGATCTTGGTGATCGGGCAGATCCGGGCGAACGCGTGGCCGCCCAGCTTCGAGGAGTCGGCGATCACCACGACCCGCTTGGCCCGGGCCACCATCAGGCTGTTCATCGCGGCCTCGCCCTCGTGGTGGGAGGCCGCGCCGAGCTCGACGTCGACCGCATCCACGCCGAGCAGCACGATGTCGAGCGTGACCTCCTTGAGCAGCGCGCCGCCGAGCGGCCCGACCACCTCGAAGGACTGGGGACGGACCACGCCGCCGGCCACGACGATCTTCATGCGCGAGCGGACCAGCAGCTCGTTGGCGATGTTGAGCGCGTTCGTCACCACGGTGAGCTGGGAGCCGTCGCCGCCGGCGTTCAGATCCGGGCGTACGGCGAGAGCGCGCGCGACCTCGGTGACGGTGGTGCCGCCGTTGAGCCCGACGACCGTGCCCGGGGTGACCAGCCCGGCGGCGGCCTCGCCGATGCGCTGCTTCTCGGCCGAGTGCTTGGCGCTCTTGTAGCGCAGCGGCAGGTCGTACGAGACGCCGTTGGCGACCGCGCCGCCGCGTGTCCTGGTGATCATCTGCTGCTGGGCGAGCTGGTCGAAGTCACGGCGGATGGTGGCCTGCGAGACGTCGAGCCGGGCGGCCGCGTCCTCGACGCTGACCCGGCCGCTCTCGGCGAGCAACTCGAGCAGGGCATTCCACCGCGCGTACCGGTCCACCCAGACTCCCCGCTGCACGTTCCGTGATAAGAGTGTGCACATTAGTGCGCGAAAGCCCGCGAAGCAAAGATCAGCCCTGCGCGGTGCGGCGACGATGGTTGCATCCCCGCCGGGCTTCCACGCAGAATGACGCTCGAAAGTGCTGGGTACCGAGCGCTTATGCGCACGCGGGTGAAGGGTGGCCCATGACGTACGTCAAGGCGGAGATCGCCAGCCAGCCGGAGTGCTGGCGCCAGGCCGCGAAGCTGGCCGACGCCCCCGGCCTGCCGGAGCGCGGCGAGCGGGTCGCCGTCGTCGGCTGCGGGACCTCGTGGTTCATGGCCAAGTCGTACGCGGCGCTGCGCGAGCAGGCCGGCCAGGGCGAGACCGACGCGTTCCAGGCCTCCGAGCTCCCCCGCCGCCGCCGGTACGACCGGGTCGTCGCGATCACCCGCTCCGGCACCACCACCGAGGTCCTCGACCTGCTCAACGACCTCGCGGGCGGCACGCCGACCACCGTGCTGACGGCCGACGTGACCCAGCCCGCCGCGCGGATCGCCGACCGGACCGTGCTGCTCGACTTCGCCTACGAGCAGTCGGTCGTGCAGACCCGCTTCGCCACCAGCACTCTCGCGCTGCTCCGAGCGCACCTCGGCGAGGACCTCGAATCCGCCGCCACCGACGCCGAGGTGGCCGTCCGCCTGCCGCTGCCGGTGCACCCCGCCCTGGCCGAGCAGATCACCTTCCTCGGCCGGGGCTGGACCGTCGGCCTGGCCGAGGAGGCCGCGCTCAAGTGCCGCGCGGCCGCCGGCTACTGGGCCGAGGCCTACCAGGCGATGGACTACCGGCACGGCCCGATCGCCATCGCCGCGCCGCGCCGCGCGGTGTGGGCGTTCGGCGACATCCCGACCGGCCTGGCCGACGAGGTCGAGGCGACCGGCGCCCTGTTCGTGCACAGCCGTCACCACGGCGGCTACGCGGCCCTCGGCAGCTGGTGCGGCGGCCGCGCCCCGCTCGACCCGATGGCCGACCTGATCGTCGCCCAGCGCGTGGCCGTGCTGCTCGCCACCAGCCAGGGGCTCGACCCCGACCACCCGCGCAACCTGACCCGCTCGGTAGTTCTGCGGTGAACCGGGTGGTGGTCGCCCTCGACGTGGGCGGGACGGGCATGAAGTGCGCGCTGGTCCGGCCGGACGGGACGGTCCACCACGCAGAGCGGCACCCCACCCAGGCGGAGCGGGGTCCCGAGGCGGTGCTCGGCACGATTCTCGACGTCGCTCAGGGGCTGGCTGCCCAGGCCCGCGCCGACGGCCTCGAGCCGGTGGCGGCCGGCGTCGCTGTGCCGGGCGTCGTCGATGAGGAGAACGGCATCGCGGCCTGGTCGTCCAACATCGGCTTCCGGGACGTTCCCGTGCGCGCCCGGATCGAGGAACGGCTCGGCCTGCCCGCGGTGCTCGGCCACGACGTGCGGGTCGGCGGCATGGCCGAGGCCCGCCTGGGCGGCGGCCGCGGCCATCGCCACGTGCTGTTCGTCGCGATCGGCACCGGGATCGCGGCCGCGCTGGTCGTCGGCGGCGCCGGCTACTCCGGGGCGCACGGCGCCGCCGGCGAGCTGGGCCACATCGTCGTCCGCCCCGGCGGCCCGGTCTGCCCCTGCGGGCAGCGGGGCTGCATGGAGTCCCTGGGTTCGGCCCGGGCCGTCGGGCTGCGCTACTCCGAACTGGCCGGCGTCCCGGGCGCCACGGCGCTCGACGTGGTGACCAAGGCCGGCGAGGGCGATGCCCTGGCCCGCACGGTCTGGCGCGAGGCGGTCGAGGCGCTGGCCGACGGCATGGTCATCGGACAGGCGCTCTACGACGTCGGCGTGTTCGTCATCGGCGGCGGGCTGGCCGAGGCCGGCGACGCGCTGCTGGACCCGCTCGAGAAGGCGTTCCGCGAGCGGATCACCTTCCACCGCCCGCCCGGGTTCGTCCGGGCCGGCCTCGGCGACGAGGCCGGTTGCATCGGCGCCGCCCTGCTCGCCCTCGACCACCTGGAGAAGCTCGCATGACCCGCATCGGCGGCAGGATCGTCCGGCCGGGCGCCGTGGTAGAGGGGTACGTCGAGGTCGACGGGCCGGCGATCCTCTCGGTCGAGGCGGCCGGAGGCGCGGGCGACGACATCGTCGTGCCGGGCTTCGTCGACCTGCACTGCCACGGCGGCGGCGGCCACACGTTCACCACCGGCGACGTCGAGTCGGCCCGCGGTGCGGCCGCCTTCCACCTCGGCCACGGCACCACGACGATGCTGGCCAGCCTGGTCAGCTCCCCGTTCGAGCTGATGCGCGAGGCCACCGCGGCCTACCGCCCGCTGGCCGAGGCCGGGGTGATCGGCGGTATGCACTACGAGGGGCCCTACCTTTCCGGCGTCCGCTGCGGCGCCCAGAACCCGGAGTTCCTGCGCGACCCGTCGATCGACGAGCTGGCCGCGCTGATCAAGCTGGGCGAGGGCGCCGTCCGCCTGGTGACGATCGCCCCCGAGCTGCCCGGTGCCCTGGAAGCGATCGGCTTCCTGCGCGGGCAGGGAGTCGCCGCCGCGGTCGGGCACACCGATGCCACGTACGAGCAGACGCTGGCCGGCGTCGCGGCCGGCGCGACGGTCGGCACCCACCTGTTCAACGGCATGCGCCCGCCCCACCACCGCGAGCCCGGGCCGGTGGTCGGCCTGCTCTCCTCGCCCGTGGTGTGCGAGTTGATCGCCGACAACATCCATCTGCACCCGGGCATGCTGCGCTTCGCCGCCCGCACCGCCGGGCCCGACAAGGCCGCGCTGATCACCGACGCCATCGACGCCACCGGCATGGCCGACGGCACCTACGACCTCGGCGGTCAACAGGTCGTCGTGGCCGACCGGGCGGCCCGGCTGGTTCGTGACGGCTCGATCGCGGGCAGCACCCTGACCATGGACGAGGCGCTGCGCAACACGGTCGCCGCGGGCATCGGGCTGGCCGAGGCGGTGGCCATGGCCTCGACCACGCCGGCCCGGGTGCTCGGCCTGGGCGACCGGATCGGCGCGCTCGAGGCCGGGCTGCGGGCCGACCTGGTGGTGCTCTCGCCCGACCTGCACGTCAAACGCGTGATGCGCTCCGGTCGCTGGCTGGAATGAAACCAGCCGGCTTCTCCCAGCCGCGCAGGGCGGGCAGCGGGAGGCGGTCGAACGGGATGCGCTCGATCAGACGGGCCAGCACCACGCCGAGCAGCAGGCCGGCCACCGAGTCGGTCAGCCAGTGGAAACCCGTGTAGACGGTCGTGCAGAAGACGATCACCACCGGGGCCACCCGGACCGCGTACGTCTCCCAGCGCTGCAACGGCCGCCGCTGGAGCGCCGCGATCAGCAAGGCCAGGACGGCGTACCAGACGAGCGAGTTGCCCAGGTGACCCGAGGGGTAGCTCATCGCGTACACGCCCTCGGCCTGCGGGTTGTGCATGATCACCCGCTCCGGACCGTCGAACCGGGGAGCCGCCCGGTCGGCCCAGATCTTCAGCGGCCCGATCGTCACGTAGGTCAGCACGAACGCCGCCACGAACGGCAGGATCGCCCGTACCGAGCGCGTACGCCAGGCGAGCAACCCGCTGAGCAGCAGCGACAGCGGCATCAGAAGCTGACCACCCTGGCCCAGATAGTTGAGCACCCGGGCGGTCCAGTACGGCACCGGCGGCTGGTGGCTCAGCGACCAGTCGGCCACCCGCTCGTCCAGGCGCAGCAGGTGGCCGCGCATGAGCGCCACGGTGATCGCGACGAACGCCGCCACCAGGACGACGTCCAGCCACCAGCTTTTCTTCTCGGCCACGCTCCCTAAGTTAGAGCAGCTTGCCCAGCTTGGCGGCGAGCAGGTCACCCCGGACGCCCGAATTGGGGCATCCGCCGAAGTGGTGCAGCGCCACCACCTTGTTGGTCGCCCGCGAGATCACCGGCGAGCCGGAGGAACCGCCCTCGGTGTCGCAGTAGTAGGCCACGTCCGACCCGGGCGCGTAGCCGTCGTAGGCGGAGTCGGCCACCGCGCAGTTGCCGGCCTGCTCGCCCAGCGACCCGGCGATCCGGGTGGGCTCGCCGGCGGGGTGCTGCGGCACGTAGAGCTGCTGGTTCTTGGCCGGCCGCCGGGTGTCCAGACTGAGGTAGCCGAACTTCCGCACCGAGTCGAACTTGTCGACCGTGAACAGCGTGAAGTCGTACGTGCGGTCGGTGGCGACGACCTTGGAACCCCACACCTTGGTCGGCTGGTAGACGTCGTAGCCGCCGCACTTCGCGCACTGGTAGTTGAACCAGACCTCGGTGCCGTAGGCCTGGGCCGAGGTGGTGAAGCAGTGGTTGTTGGTGAGCATGCGGTTCTGCGCGCCGACCCGCCAGCCGGTGCAGAGCTCGGTGCCGTTGATCAACAGGCGGGCGATGGCCTTCGACTTCGTGTACGCCACCGGGTCGCTCGACCGGTAACAGGCGGCGTCGGCCGAGGTGTCCGCGCCGCAGACCGATTCCTCGCGCCCGGTGCGGCCCGGTGCGGTCATCTGCTTCTCGGGCTGGCGGTCCTGTTCCGTACGGCTGAACCCGCGCGCCACCCGGTCGACGTCCACACCGAGCGAGCCGGCCAGGTCGCCCAGCCCGAGCAGGTTCCCGGCGCCGCGGTGCACTTCGAGCACGGCCGTGTCGCCGGTGACCGACATCGCCCAGCGGTCGCCCCGCCCGGTCCGGTCGGCCGGGGCGTCGTACCGGTAGTTCTCGGTGCCGTCGGCGTTCGAGACGGTGACGTAGTCGCCCGGCATCAGCGCCATCCGCGAGAAGTGCAACTTCACATAGGACGCGCCCGGGTAGCGGAACGTCTCCTGCCGGGGCTTGCCCCCGAGATAGCCGAGCAGCTTGCGCACGCTGACCAGTTCGCCGACCCGCTGCCGGCCGTTCGCCTGCGCCGAGCCCGACTCGACCGGCCGCTCCGGACTGCCCGCCTCAGGAACGGTGACCACCGCGCTGGGCTGGACAGTCGCCTTCTCCGGCGCGAGTCGCGTCGCCGACGGCCCCGGCACAGCCGAAGCCCCGCCGGGCGTAGCCGGCTGGGAGCGCTCGCCGGCCCGCTGTTCGGCCGACACCGGGGTCTGGCCGGCCGCCGCCGGCGCCTCATGCCAGGAGCCCACCGACTTCCCGGACCCGGCGGCGTGCCAAGCGGTCGTCCCGGCCGCACCGGCCAGCACCAGGGCGGCGCACGCCGCGATCGCCATGCCTGCCTTACGTCGACCGGTCTTCAGGGGCACTGTGACAAACCGCCATTCACATCATATCAGGGACATATGTTCTAATCCGGCGTTCTCGCACCTGTGTAACGAGCCACCTGCGGGAGCGACGCGCCGTCGGGAGCGTGCACACTGGTTCCGTGCGCATCACTTCCGCAGTCGTCGACCCAGCCTTGCTGGATCTGCCGTGGGACATCCCGCTCGAGGAATGGCCGGCCGAACACCTGGTCGCCCTGCCCCAGGGCATCTCCCGCCACATCGTGCGGTTCGTGAAACTCAACGACGTGGTCTACGCGTTGAAGGAGACCCGCGAGCGGATCGCCGAAAAGGAGTACGACCTCCTGCGCGCGCTGGAACGCATCGACTTCCCGGCCGTCGAGGCCGTCGGGATGGTCAACGACCGCCTGGACAAGGCCGGCGAGCCGCTCGAGACCGTGCTGATCACCCGGCACCTGCAGTTCTCGCTGCCCTACCGCGCGCTCTTCTCGCACGTGCTGCGGCCCGAGACGCTCAACCGCCTGCTCGACGCGCTGGCCGCCCTGGTCGTGCGCATGCACCTCACCGGCTTCTCGTGGGGCGACTGCTCACTGTCCAACACGCTGTTCCGGCGCGACGCCGGCGCCTTCGCGGCCTACCTGGTCGACGCCGAGACCGGCAACCTCTACCCGCGGCTCTCCGAGGGCCAGCGCAGCGAGGACGTCGAGATCCTGCGGCTCAACATCTTCGGTGAGCTGCTCGACCTCGAGGCGGCCGAGTTGCTGCACGAGTCGATCGACCCCGAGGCCGTGGTCGACGACATCGTGGCGCGTTACGAGCGGCTGTGGCACGAGGTCACCTACGAGCAGGAGGTGCCGCGCGACGCCCGGCACGACATCGAGCGGCGCATCCGGCGGCTCAACGAGCTCGGCTTCGACGTGGCCGAGGTCGACATGTCCACCGTGGACAAGGGCTATCGCATCCGCCCCAAGGTGGTCGACGCCGGTTACCACACCCGCCGCCTGCTGCGCCTGACCGGCCTCGACGCCGAGGAGAACCAGGCCCGCCAGCTGCTCAACGACCTCGACACCTACCGCGCCGAGAGCCTGCTCACCGACGAACAGCAGGCGGCCCACCGCTGGCTGACCGAGGTCTTCGAGCCGGTCGTCCGGGCCGTCCCGGCTTCGCTGCGCCGCAAGCTGGAACCGCAAGAGATCTTCACCCAGGTCATCCAGCACAAGTGGCTGCTCTCCGAACGGGCCAAGCGCGACGTCGGCATGGCCACCGCGGTGCAGTCCTACCTCACCGACGTGCTCGCCAAGAAGCCCGACGAGCAGGCTGTGCTCGGCGTCGAGGTGGCCTCACTGCCCGGCGTCGTGGAGGCCGGGCTCTAGCGGCTCGGTCGCCTGCTCGCGCAGCACGCGCAGGCCGGCCCGGCGGGCGACGACCACGATCTCGTCACCCGCGGCGAGCACCCGGCGCGGGTCGGGCTGCCGGTCGACCCATTCCGAGCCGGCCGCGGTCATGCCGATCACCCGGGTGCTCTCGACCCTGTCAGCGCTGCTCAGCGGAGCACCGTCGAGCAGCGAGCCCGGCCGAACCCGCACCGCGGCCACCAGTAGCGCGTGCCGCTCGACCGGAATCGTCGCCAGCATCTCGCGCTCGATCATGGCGGCGGCGAACGCGGGCGCGCACAACCGCGAGACGCTGCGCGAAATGTTGATGTTGAACACCGCCTCCACCCGCTGCGCGAAGTCGTCGTCGAACAGCCGCAGCACCACGCGGATGTCCTCGCGGGCGGCCCGCGCGTGCAGCGCGGCCTGCAGGTTGACCGCGTCGTCGGTCGACACCACGACCAGCGCCTGGCAGTGGTCGATCGAGGCGGCGCGCAGAGTCTCCTCCTGCGACGCGTCGCCCTCGATCACCGGGACGCCCAGCGACGCGGCCACCTTGACGCCGCGCGCGGCCGCGTTGCGGTCGATCGCCACCACGTCGAGGCCCAGGTCGACCAGCTGGCGCAGCACCCGGGTGCCGACCGTGCCCAAGCCGACCAGCACGATGTGCCCGCTGTGGACCTTGAGGACCTCGCCGCGGTCGAGAGCCAGGCGGGTCTTGACCACGCCGTCGACCACGGCCGCGGTGATCAGCGGGAGCAGGGCGACCCCGGCCACCGTCAGCACCAGCTGGGCGCCCTGGGCGGCCGGGGTGTTGTCCGGTTCCACATCGGACGAGCCGACCATGGTCAGCAACGTGATGTAGATCGACTTCCAGAATCCGCTGACCCCGGTGAAGTGGGTCAACAGGGCGCCCGAGACCGCGGTCAGTGCCAGCGCGACCAGCACGGCGATGCCCAGCTTGCGGGTCAGCCCGATGCGCAGGGCCCGGCCGATCGACAGCCACGGGCGACGGCGGCGGCCGGCCCGTGCCAGGCGGCGCGCGGTCACCGCCTGGGCCGCCGGGCGGCCGGTGGCCTCGGCCAGAACCAGATCGGTGGGCTTCTGCCCGGCCGGTGCGGGCTCGGCCGGCAGCACGGTCATCCGGCCGTTGTCGTCCGAGGTGGCCAGGGTGAACAGCGCGGCGTCACGCGGCACGTCGGCCCGCTTGGCCACGTTGAGCGTGCGGGCGGCGTACCGGAAATGGGTCGGCGCGACCTCACCGATCGCGGCCGCCACGAACGCGGGCGCGGCCATGGACGCGTCGGAGAGCACCGCACAGTCGGTGAACAGGCGCCGGACCCCGGAGGCCAGACCGGTGGTGAACATGCGGATCACGAGTCGCAGGTCACCCTCGACGGCCCGCGCGCACAACGCCGCGTGCAGGTTGGCCATGTCGTCCGGCATCACCAGGGCCAGCGCGTCGGCGCCGGCCAGACCGGCGTCTGAGAACGTGCGCTCGTCGAGCCGGGCGGCCGTCATCACCCTGACCCCGCGGGTGCGCAGACCGTTCAGGTCGGGCACGACCGGCCGCAGGTCGGGCGGCGTGATCACGGTGAGCCGGATGCGGCCCGAGGTGGCCAGCTCGTCGGCCAGCGTATAGACGAGGGCGTCCGATCCACACACCACGAAATGCGGACGCGGGTCGGCCGTTCGATCTCTCAATCGGGCGACCAGAGACCGCCGTACGCCGTCCTTCGCCGCGTCCGTTGCCACGTTCGCGATCGTAGCCAGCCGGAACCCGCCCCCGGGGCCACTCGTTGCCCCATCCGATGCTTTAGTCCGAATTCGAGGCTTTCCGAAATCGGATCTCTTTCCAGGAGGAGAACAGTGCGCAAGTTGTGGTATGCCGGAGCGGCTCTCACCGGCGGGATCATCCTGTTCGCGGCCTCACCCGCGCAGGCCGACCTGCTGCCCGGTGTGGACGCCGCGGCCCAGCAGGCCGACGAGCGGCTTGCCGACCTGCTGGGTCAGAGCAACGGTGTCAATGTGGACAATCCGCTCGGGAACAGCACGCTGAAGGACACCGCGGCCGGCCGGAGCCCGGTCGCACAGTTCAAGGCCGGGCAGAACAGCCCCGACCTCGACCCTCTGCTGCCCGGCCGGTCCGGCGAGCCGAACGGCGGGCAGCGGCGCGGCCTGGTCCCGGGCGGCGAGTCGGCCCGCGACCTTCCGGACGACGAGGAGCCCGCCGCCGACGTCGTGCGGAGGCCCACCTCGGCGCTGCCCTTCCAGGGCCTCCCCGTGCGGAGCCTGCCGATCTTCGGCCCGGGCGGTCTGCCGCTGCTCAGCGGGCTGCTGCCGAGCGGCCAGGTCCGCGACTTCAACGAGCGGCCGACCATGCGCCAGGCCGAGATGTTCGACGGCGGAGTTCCGCTGCTGGGCGGGCTGGGCGGCCTGCTGCCCGCCAACGGGTCGCCGCGGACCCCCGCGGACGATGACACGCCGCGCACGCTGCCGGCCACCGACGAGCCCGACCTCTCCGGCATGCCGGCCGGCGGCATCGCAATCATGCCCGCCGCGACCATGCCCGCCGCCGACACCCCCACCGCCGACACCCCCGCGCCGGGCACGTCGCCCGCTACCGCTCAGCCGGCCCAGCCCCACAAGCCGGCCCAGCCCCACAAGCCGGCCCAGCAGCAGAAGCCGGCCAAGCAGCCGAAGCAGCCCAAGCCGCAGCCGACGCCGACGGCCACTCCCGACGACCCGCGCCTGTACGAGGAGCCGGTCGAGACCGACGACACCGAGGAGCCGGAGCGCCGCCCGTTCTCGTCCGACGGCCGCCCGGTGGCAGGCGTCGACCAGCAGTACCGCTGACCCGCACACGAAAGGCCCCGCCCGGCAACATGCCGGACGGGGCCTTTTGCTGCTGGTGACTACTACCCGGTGACAGCCGTGATGGCGATCGGGCCGCGGCCGACGACCGCGCCCGCACTGGTCACGATCGCGACCTCACCCGAGAGCTCACGGCCGGCCGGCGGCACCGCGAGCGCGGTGACCGAGGCGTTGACCGTGGTCGACGCGCCGTTGGCCAGCGTGACCGGCGTGGCCGTCGTGGTGACCGAGCCGAGGGCCGGGCTGAAGTAGACATCGAGGTAGTCGTAGGCCGTGGTGCCCGCGGGCACCGCGTAGCCGTCGACCACCGCGGTGTACGTGCCCGCAGGCGGGTTCGCCAGCGAGATCGACTCGTCCGAGTCACCGTCGGCGTCCTGGCCGACCAGGGTGGCGCCCCGGTACAGCGACAGGTCGAGGTCGGCGGTGGCGTCGGCCGGGTTGCCGATCGTCACGTCGAGCCGGCTCGCACCGGCCGGCACCACGATCTCGTACTCCTGGCTGCCGCCCTCCTCGATGGACGGACGCTGGCGGCTCGCGCTGCCGAGCGGGCCGCCCTGCGCGGTCACCGTGACCGGGCCGAACAGGTTCTTGACGGCGAAGCTGACCGGCGACGGCTGGTTGACCGTCACGCTGGGCAGGGTCACCGACGCCGGCGTCAGCTGCACACCCTGGATCCTGGCGTCCAGCTTGAACGGGTTGCTCAGCACCGGCGTGGTGCGCCGGGCCTCGACCTCGAGCTCCCACACACCCGGGATCGGGTTCTCGTACGACCGCTCCGACGGCTTGCAGACGTTCGCGTCGGAGTAGTTCGTGAAGCAGTTCGCGCTGGCCGTGCCGTCGGCCGGGATGCCCCACGGGTTGATCGCGATCCAGCGGGTCTGCGAGCCGGTGGCGATGCCGGACAGGTCGACCTGCAGCGCCTTGGCCCCCTCGGGCACGGTGACGTAGAACGAGGTGGTCGAGCTGCGGTCGACCTGGCCCGAGAAGGCCGCCGCGTACGACGGCTTCTTCGTGTCGACGCCGGTGACGACCGTGTTGAGCACCTCGAAGTCGACCACCGGGGTGGACGGGTCGTCGACCTTGAGCAGCGCGCTCGCCACGCCGGTCTTGGCACGCACCACGACCGGCACGCTGACGGTCTTGTTCAGCGGCAGCAGCACCAGCGGCGCCGAGACGAACGAGTCGCGGTCACCGATCCACGAGAGCTTGTGCAGCATCGGGTAGCTCGGGCCGGACGTCCGGGTCAGCTTGATCGTCTGGATCTTGACCTGGCCCGGCTTGAGCCCGCCGGCGGCCACGGCACAGCGGTTGTAGATGCCCTCGCCCTGGTTGGGCGTGGCCAGCTGGCCGGCCAGCGGCGTGCAGACCGGAGCCGACGACGTGTACGTGCGGGTGGCCGACTTCTTCGCCAGCAGCTTCCAGGCGTCCGGCACGTTGAGCTGGCCGTGACCCTGCTCGTTGACCTGCTCACCCGGGATCGGGTCGGACGTCGAGTAGATCGCGCGGCGCAGCGACAGCGGGGACACCTTGATGCCGTTGGCCTTGGCCGCCGACAGCAGCAGCGCGGCGCCACCAGCGGCCTGCGGAGCGGCCATCGAGGTGCCGTTCTGCATCGAGTAGCCCGGCGGCAGGGTGTACGGCACGGTGGCCAGCCCGGGAATGACCTCCCAGGTCGGCGAGAGCGAGATCGCCGAACCGGGCGCGGCGATGTTCGGCTTGAAGCCGCCGTCCTCGCGCGGGCCCCGGGACGAGAACGGGATCAGCTGCAACGGCTTGCGGGTGTCCGCGCCGTAGTTGGCCTTCCACGTGTCGTCCGAGATGCTGGCGGCGACGCTGACCACGGCGCTGGCGCCGGAGGGCTCGCCGATCGTGTTCACGCCCGGGCCGCTGTTGCCGGCCGAGATGAACAACTGCACGCCGTACTTGTTGATCAGCTCGTTGTACAGCTTGGCCTGCGCGTTGCTGCCGTCGTTGAGCGAGGGCAGACCGCCGATCGACATGTTGACCACGTCGACGCCGCGGTTGATGACCAGGTCGGCCATGCCGGTGGTCAGCGCGGCGTTGGTGCAGCCGCCGCCCCACGAGCACGCCCGCGACGAGACGATCTTGGAGCCGGGCGCCTGACCGTCGAACGCGGCGTTACCCAGCAGGTCGTTGCCCGCGGCGATACCGGCCACGTGCGAGGCGTGCAGGCTCTCCGGGATGCCGATGCTGACGAAGTCGGCGACCTGACCGGGCAGGCCGGCCGGGTCGAGCTTGACGTCCTCGCGGTACTCCACGACGAACGGCATGCGCTCGGTCACCGCGGTGGCCGGGTTGTCGGCGCCGAAGTGCCCGACGTCGAACTTCTCCTTGTACGGCCGCATGACGGCGTCGTCGGTGAAGTCGAGGTTCTGGTTGGTGTCGACCCGGATGTCGTGGCTGACCGGGTCGTAGAGGATGCCCCACGTGTCGGTCGTGTCGCCGTCCCGGTTGACGTCGCCCAGGGCGTCGGAGTTGGCCGTGATCGACTCGCTGAAGCGGTTGATCCGCCAGGTGCCCGCCGGCGCCTTCCACGAGGCGCCCGCGTACGTGAAGGCCGGGCCGGCCACCTCGGTGAGCATCGCGCGCCAGGAGCCGTCGTTCTCGAGCAACGGGTCGGTCGCGGTCACCCAGTCGACAATCTTGCGCTCACCGGTCGTGGTCTTGGCCAGCGCGGGGTGGTCGATGTCCACGCCGGAGTCCATGATGCCGATCGTGATGCCGCGGCCGTCGTACTTCGGGTTCTTCTTCTTGAAGTCCACCGAACCGGTCTCGTCGGTCGGCAGGTACGGGTTCGCGGCGGGCGTCGACGGCCCGGGCGCGGCCAGCTGCACGGGCTTGCCCGGCTTCTCGTGCCGGCTGCCCGTCTCCGGCAGCTTGATCGTCTCTTCGAGGTCGACCGCCACGATGCCGGACAGCTCAGCGGCGGTCAGCACCTTGCCGATCGGCACCGACGCGAGCAGGTAGCCGATCTGGTCGAAGCGGCGGGTCACCACACCGCCGAGCGCCTCGATCTTCGCGGCCACCTCGGCCGACTTGCCTTCTTCGGTGGCGAAGATCGCCGTGACGAACTTCTTGTTGGCCGCCTCGGCCTTGGCCAGCAGCTCGGCGTCGTGTGCGCCGAGGGTGTCGGCCGACGCGTCCTTGGGGGTGGCGGGGTTCTCGGCCGCCTTCTGCAGAGCGGCGAGAACGGCGCCCTGGTCAGGCGCCGCCGCGGCCGGAAGCGCACCGCTCAGCGTGGCGCCGGCGGCCACGCCGACAGCCAGTACCGAGGTGAACGTTCGCCGGCCCCATGTGGATTGTTGTCTCACGTACGGGTCCTCCGGAAGGAAGGCGCCCCAGCGGGGGTTCACTGGGCGCGATCACCGGATCCTCCGATCGATCGGCATAGAAGTCACTACGGTCGATGACGTTGTGACGAGGCCGTGACATTCGGTCCTGCGCATCAATTCAAGCGTGTTACCGCAGGTCACCTCGTATCGACGGATGCGAGAGCAAATGTCGGGATCGGGTGGCCACTCTCCGCTTTTATTCGGCTCGCCGGATCAGGTCCCAGTTGAGCAGGGTGAACGGCGCCTCCTCGTCGGCGCCCGCCCGGCGGTAGGTCGCGAGCGCGGCCTCGTTGTCCGGCTCGGTCCCCACCCACATGCCGTAACAGCCGTTGCGACGCGCGATCGCAGCGAGCTCGGTCACCAGCGCGTTCCCGATTCCGCGCCGGCGGGCTTCGGGCACGACGGAAAGCTCGTACACGAACATCTCGGTGCCCTTGTCGGGATGGGTCATCTCGACTCCCGTGATCATCCCGACCGCACGCCCGTCGTCGTCGTAGGCGAGCAGCAGGTGGTGCCCGGCCGTGGCCAGGAACCGCCCGGTCGCCTCGGCCAGCGGCGGCCCGTCGAAGAGATCCGCCGCCGCGTGCACCTCCGCGGCGTCCACGATCCGCTCGATCCGCACATCGACCACCCCTACGCTCGTTCCGTCGTCGTCCGTGGGTCGTAGCATGACGCGGGTGACCGAAGGCTTCGAGCTCGGCGTCGACCTGGGCACCTCACACACGGTGGCCATGCTGCGACGTCCCGACGGGCGGACACGGCCGCTGCTGTTTGACGGCCGCCCACTGCTGCCGTCCGCCGTCCACCTCGACGCGTCCGGCCGGCTGCACGTCGGCGCCGACGCCATCCGTCTCGGCCACGCCGACCCCGGCCGCCTCGAACCCCACCCGAAACGCCACATCGACGAAGACTCCGTGCTGCTCGGCGACGGCGCCACCGTGCCCGTCGCCGACCTGTTCGCGGCCCTGCTGGGCGCGGTCGCCCGCGAGGCCGTGGCCACCGCGGGCTTCCTGCCGCCGGCCACGGTCACCCATCCTGCCTCGTGGGGCGCCCCGCGCCGGGCGGTGCTGGTCGATGCGCTCGCCCGGGCCGGCTGGCCGAGCGAGACGGCATTGCTGCCCGAACCCGTGGCCGCCGCCCGCTACTTCGCCGAGGTGCTGCGCCGGCCGTTGCCGGTCGGGGCCTCGCTCGGAGTGTTCGACTTCGGCGGGGGCACGCTCGACATCGCCGTGGTGCGCCACGACGGGCCCGGCGCGGCCTTCTCGGTGACCGCCTCGGGTGGCGCCGACAACCTGGGCGGCCTCGACCTCGACGCGGCCCTCGTCGGCCACCTGGGCAAGTCGCTGGCCGGGGCCGAGCCCGAGGCGTGGCGGGCCCTCACCGAGCCGGTGACGCTCGCACAGTGGCGGGCCCGGCGGCAGTTCTGGGAGGACGTGCGCGGCGCCAAAGAGATGTTGTCGCGCAGTTCGTTCGCGCCGGTGCCGGTGCCCGGGGTCGAGCAAGCGGTGCACCTGACCCGCGACGAGCTCGAAGCGGCGATCGACCCGCTGGTGCGGCGGGGTGTGGCCGAGGCGGCTGCGGTGATCGCGGCCGCGGGGCTCCAGCCGGCCGAGTTGAGCGGGCTCTTCCTCGTCGGCGGGTCGTCGCGGGTGCCGCTCGTGGCCCGGCTGCTGCATGCGCAGCTGGGCATCGCGCCGACCGTGCTCGAGCAGCCCGAGCTGCCGGTCGCCGAGGGGGCGACGCTGCCCTTCGCCTCTCCCGCGTCTGCGGCGGCCTCCTCCGCTTCCACCTCCGGGCCGCCTACCGCTGCCGCTTCTGGGCCGCCCACGGCCGCTGCTGGGCCGCCCACCGCTGCTTCTGGGCCGCCCACCGCCGCTGCCGGGCCGCCGACTCCGCTTCCGGGGCCGGCCGCGCCGTCCGCGGCTCCGGTTCTGGGGCCGGCTCGGCCCGGCGATGACCGGCATTACGGCGAGCCCGTCGACCCGTGGGCCACCGGTGAGGCCGCCGCCATCGCCGCCGGTGGGCACGCCATGCCCGGCTCGCCGTCCTACTCCGGCCCGCCCGGCTCGTCGTCCACGTTCGGGCCGCCCAGCGCCGAACCCTGGCTCGCCTCCGACACCCCGCAACCATCGTCGCCCTCGACCGGGAAGCCGCGCGGCAACCGCCGCCGCTGGATCATCGCGGGCGCCGCGGCGACGGCCCTGCTCGTAGCGGCCGGCGCCACCCTCACCTGGGCCTTCTGGCCGCGCTACCCCGCCCTCGACTACCGGCCCCTCGGCGAACCGGTGCACGTCGCCCCGGCCGTACCGCTCGGCTCGGCCTGGAAGGACGCGGTCGTCCGCGGCGACCGCGCCTACCTCGGCAGCGCCGACTACGACACCGGCAAGGTCGGCGTCGTCGCCATCGACACCGGCGACACCAAACCCGTCTGGACCAACCCCGCCGCCGGCACCGCCGACCGCTGGGAGTCCATGACCGCCCTCCCCGACGGCGTCGCCCTGTTCAGCGAGACCGACTACGACACCGACAGCAGCCAGCTCATCGTCCTGAGCGCCGACCGCGGCGAAAAGCGCTGGGAACGCACCCTCGGCGAGAACGACATCGTCTACTTCGCCGGCGACCGGGCCGTCGTCGCCGACCGCGCCGGCAAACAGCTCCTCGGCCTCGACCTGACCACCGGCGAGCAACGGTGGGCGGTCCCCGACCCCGAAGGCACCCCGGCGCCCGCGCTCATCGCCGTCACCACCCCGGCGGACCTCTCCGGCCCGGCCAGCGCCCAGGGCCGCGCCCTCGCCCCCGACCTCGGCGACGACCCCCGGCTCGTCCAGATCGCCGCCGACCGCTCGGCCCGGGTCATCAACGCCGACGGCAAGGTCCTCGCCTCCCGCCCCAACGTCGCCCGCCCCGACGACGAGGTGATCGCCCACAACGGCCGTCTCATCGTGCGCGGCTCCGAGGACATCCACCGCATAGTCGCCTACAACCTGGCCAACCTGGACGGCGACACCATCGTCTACACGGCCGGCTCGGCCACCGCCCGGCTCAGCGCCCTCGCCCCCTGCGGCGACGACCGCATCTGCATGATCGAAGGCGCCGGCTACGGCGACGACCGGGCCAAAGTGGTCGCCGTCGACGTCACCGACCGCAAACGGGTCTGGGAAGCCGCCGCCCCCGACGCCGACAAAATCGTCCCCGTCGGCGAAGCCGTCCTGGTCAGCTACTCCACCACCACCCGGCTGATCGACTCCGACGGCACCGAGGTCTGGGCCCGCCCCGCCGCCGCGGCCCGCCTCGACGCCACCAACGTGCTCGAATTCAGCAAACCGCTGGCCGGCTACGCCGACGACCCGGCCCTCGCCGGCCGCCACCTCGGCGACGACCCCGTACAGCTCGGCCCGCTGGCCGACGTGCAGACCGACACCTGCTCGTGGAACAGCAGCCACCTGGCCTGCGCCACCCGGAAGGACTTCATCGTCGTCCAGTACGCCGGATAGCCCCCTACCCACACGAAAACCGGGCGGCCCCGAAGGGACCGCCCGGCCTACTGACGTCAGATCGTTCAGATGCGAGCGCCGGACTCCGCGTTGAACATGTGGATACCGGTCGTCTGCGGCTTGATGTAGACCGTCTCGCCCATGTTCGGCATGTTGCGACGGTCGGTGCGGACCACGAACCGCTCCTGAGTGCCGTCGAAGTCGGCGTGGCCGTACACGTTGGCGTCCGAACCCAGGTCCTCGACCAGGTCGACGACGATCGGCAGCGCACCCGCGGACTCGGTCGTCAGCTCGGCCGCCTCGGGACGGAAGCCGATGGTGACCTTGCCGCCACCGTTCTGCGCGGCCGCGATCTGCTCACGGGTCAGCGGCACGTTCCACGACCCGAACTTGCCGCCGGTCTCGGTCAGCGGAACGGTCTTGAGGTTCATGGCGGGCGAACCCATGAAGCCGGCCACGAAAACGTTGCCGGGGGTGTCGTACAGGGCGCGCGGGGTGTCGACCTGCTGCAGCACACCGTCGAGCATGACGGCCACGCGGTGGCCCATCGTCATGGCCTCGACCTGGTCATGCGTCACGTAGACGGTGGTGACACCCAGCTTCGCCTGCAGCGACGCGATCTGCGAACGGGTCTGCACACGGAGCTTCGCGTCAAGGTTCGACAGCGGCTCGTCCATGAGGAACACCTGCGGCTCACGCACGATCGCGCGGCCCATGGCGACACGCTGGCGCTGGCCACCGGAGAGCGCCTTCGGCTTACGGGAGAGGTACTCGTCGAGTTGCAGAAGGGCCGCGGCCTCCTTCACCCGACGGTCGATCTCGGCCTTCGAGGTCTTACGCAGCTTCAGAGCGAATGCCATGTTCTCGTACACCGACATGTGCGGGTACAGCGCGTAGTTCTGGAACACCATCGCGATGTCCCGCGACTTCGGCGGCAGGTTCGTGACGTCCTTGCCCTCGATCAGGATGCGACCACGGTCGACATCCTCGAGCCCAGCGAGCATGCGCAGGCTGGTGGACTTGCCACAACCGGAAGGGCCGACCAGAACGAGGAACTCTCCATCGCCGATCTCGAGGTTCAACTCGTTGACAGCGGGGCGCTCAGAGCCCGGGTAGATCCGGGACGCCTTGTCATACGTAACGGTAGCCATGCTGAAACAGACTTCCTTTCCACCGGCAGGAACGTGCCGGACGATCCGAGTGGAGGAACAGCCCTGTAAACGTAAAGCTTTTTACACGTCATGCCAAGGTGGCCAGCACTTTCACAGCAAGTATGCTGACCCCCAAGCCCGCCCCTGTAGCTCAGATGGCCAGAGCACCCGTCTTGTAAACGGGAGGTCGTCGGTTCGATCCCGACCGGGGGCTCGTCGGGGGCCTTCCTGTCCGCAAAAAGCGCGGACCTGCCTCCTCGCATTCCTTCCTGGGGGCCGAGCCCCCAGACCCCACGTCACGGTGCCTGCGCCTGTGGGCGGCTGGGCTGGAAAGCCCTTCGGGCTCTGGGGTAAAGCTTGGTGGCTGCGCTGCGCGCTGTCCGGTAACTCGACTCGGCTGTGTTCACCATGGGTCTTTCCCCCACAGCGGCCTTTGGCTTGGGGATCTCGTTGCGACGGCAGCCTTGGCTCATCGTGAGGTGAGGGGAGCCGCAACCGGGGTGTGGTTGCGGTTCCCCTCAGCTTGCGATTCGCTACGGCCGCCGCCGCAACGAGATCCCCAAGCCCTCCCACCGCAACCATCGCCAGGGAGATCTCCGCAGCGATGGCCGGGGTTTGGGGCAGCGCCCCAAGGTCTTCGGCCCGATAGGCCACAGCCCGCCAAGGCGCTCGCGCAGCGGCGCGAACACATCCGCAGGCCGGCAGCTCGATGACGGGCCAACCGGGGATCTTGACCGGCACCACGATCGAGGGATCGTCGTTGGGCTTGGCATGAAGATCAAGTTGTATGTGGCGGTCGTGACGCTCGTTCTGCTGCCGGCGCCGGCGGCGGCGATGGCCTCGTTCGGCGACCCAGCGACCACCCCAGGAGCGGGCAACAGCTACGGCTGCTGGCAGCGGGCGGCTGCCGGTGATTTTCCGCTTGCGGGGCCACCCGCCCGTGATCCCGGGCGGGTGGCTCTATGTCACTGACCGTACGTGCGGCGGCGGGACACCTCGGCCAGGGTGACCGCGGCGGCGACGCTGGCGTTGAGGGATTCGACGTCGGAGGCCATCGGGATGCTGACTCGCAGGTCGCATGTCTCGCCGACCAGGCGGGACAGGCCGCGGCCCTCGGAGCCGACGACCACCAGCAGCGGGCCGATCGCGGCTTCCAGGTTGTAGAGGTCGGTCTCGCCGTCGGCGTCCAGGCCGATCGCGGTGAAGCCGGCCTGCTGCGCCGTCTTGATCGCGCGGGTCAGGTTGACGACCTGGGAGACCGGCACGCGGGCGGCCGCGCCGGCGCTGGTGCGCCAGGCGGTCGCGGTGATGCCGGCGGCGCGGCGCTCGGTCATGAAGACGCCGTGGCCGCCGAAGGCCGCGACGGAGCGGATGACCGCGCCGACGTTGCGGGGGTCGGTCACGCCGTCCAGCGCGACCAGCAGCGGGGCGGTCTGTTCGAGGGCGGCCGCGACCAGGTCGTCGAAGTTCTCGTACGCGAACGGCGGGACCTGCAGGCCGATGCCCTGGTGCAGGACGCCGCCGGTCATCCGGTCGAGCTCGTTGCGCCCGATCTCGAGGATCGGGATGCCGCGGTCGCCGGCGGTGCGGATGATCTCGTTGATCCGGTCGTCGATGTCGATGCCCTGGGCCACGTACAGGGCCGTGGCCGGCACCGCGGCGCGCAGCGCCTCGACCACCGGGTTGCGGCCGAGCAGCAGTTCGGGGCCCTCTTTGGTGGGGTTGGAACGCCGGCCCGGCGCGACCCGGGGGCCGCCGCGGCCGGGAACCTTGCCTCGCTGCGGCGCCTGCTTCCCGTACGCCCGGCCGCCGCCCCGGCCCCAGGTGGTGTCCTTGCTGCCGGGGACGCCGACCTTGGGGGCACGCCCCTCGGCAGCCGCCGCGCGACGCTCCTTGTCCTGCTTGCGGGCCGTCTTGTCGGGCAGCTTCTCGGTGCCTGAGTAGCCCTTGTGCCAGGGACGCTCGTCGGCCGGCAGGGTTTTGCCCCGGCCCTTGAGGCTCGCGCGGTTCTTGCCGCCCGAGCCCATGGCGGCGCCCTTCTTGGACACGGTCCGCTTGCTCACGTTGCGCGAATTTCCTGGCATCAGTGCTCTCCTACCGTCCAGCGCGGCCCGGCCGGAGTGTCCTCCACCTGAATTCCCGCGTTCTTGAGCTGGTCGCGGACCGAGTCGGCCGCCGCCCAGTCCTTGCGTGCCCGCGCCTGCGTACGCTGCTCGAGCGCGAGCTTGACCAGCGAGTCGACCACCGGCTTGAGGTCGTTCCGGGGCGCGTCGCCGGTCCAGATCCCGTCGAGCGGGTCGAGGCCGAGCACGCCCAGCATCGCGCGGACGGCGGTCAGCGCCCCGCGGATGCCCGCCTCGTCGCCGGCGGCGAGCGCGGTGTTGCCCTCGCGGATGCAGTCGTGGACGACTGCCAGCGCGGCCGACGTGTTGAGGTCGTCGTTCATGGCCTGGGCGAACGCCGGCGGCACGTCCTTGGGGCGGCCGGGACCGACGATCTCGAGGGCGCGCTGCACGAAGCCCTCGATCCGGCGGTAGGCCACCGCCGCCTCGCGCAGCGACTCGTCGGAGTAGTCGATGCGGGAGCGGTAGTGCGGGGTGCCCAGGTAGTAACGCAGCTCGACCGGGCGGATGCCCTGTTCCCGTACGGAAGCGAGGTCGATGACGTTGCCGAGCGACTTGCTCATCTTGGCCTCGCCCAGGTTGAGCAGGGCGTGGTGCACCCAGTGACGGGCGAACGGCAGCCCGGCCGAGCGGGACTGGGCGATCTCGTTCTCGTGGTGGGGGAACGTGAGGTCGAGCCCGCCGCCGTGGATGTCGAACTCGTCACCGAGGTAGCGGCGCGCCATCGCGGAGCACTCGATGTGCCAGCCCGGGCGGCCCTGGCCCCACGGCGACGGCCACGAGGCCTCGGCCGGTTCGTCGGCCTTGACGCCCTTCCACAGGGCGAAGTCGCGGTAGTCGCGCTTGTCGGGCTCGCCGCCGTCGCTCGGCGGGCGCATGTCGTCGGGGTTCTGGCCGGACAGGGCGCCGTACTCCGCGTACGAACGCACGTCGAAATACACGTCGCCGGCGCCGCCGGCCGCGGGGTAGGCGTGGTCGGTGCGGATCAGCTCGGTGATCAGCTCGTGCATCTCGGGGATGTGGCCGGTGGCGAGCGGCTCGTACGTCGGCGGCAGCACGTTGAGCGCGCGGTAGTCGGCGTCGAGGATCAGCCTGTTCTCGTACGCGATGGCCCAGAACGGACGGCCCGACGAGTGCGACTTCTCGAGGATCTTGTCGTCGACGTCGGTGACGTTGCGGACGAAGGTGACCTCGTAGTTGGTGTGGATCAGCCAGCGGCGCAGCACGTCGTAGTTCACCGCGGACCGCAGGTGACCGATGTGCGGCCTGGACTGCACGGTGAGCCCACACAGGTAGATACCGACCTGGCCAGGCGTCATCGGGACGAAGTCCCGGACCGATCGGGTCGCGGTGTCGTACAAGCGCAAACTCACCGTACAAGACTACCGGCACTGGGAAATTGCTAGGGACGCGTCATCCTCAGGACGTCAAGAGCCTCGTCGAGCTGCTGCTCGGTCAGCTTGCCGCCCTCCAGGTGGCCGCGCTCGATCACGACCTCCCGGATCGTCCGGTTCGAGGCGAGGGCGGCCTTGGCGATCGCGGCGGCCTCGTCGTAGCCCAGATACCGGTTGAGCGGAGTGACGATCGAGGGCGAGCCTTCCGCGTACGCCAGGGCGACCTCGACGTTCGGTTCGAGGCCGGCGATGCAGCGGTCGGCCAGCAGCCGTGCCGAGCTGGCCAGCAACCGGATCGATTCGAGCAGGTTGCGCGCCATCACCGGCAGCATCACGTTGAGCTCGAAGTCGCCCTGCGAGCCGGCGAAGGACACCGTCGCGTCGTTGCCGATCACCTGGGCGCAGACCTGGCGGACCGCCTCGGGCACGACCGGATTCACCTTGCCGGGCATGATCGACGAGCCCGGCTGCAGGTCGGGCAGGCGCAATTCGCGCAGGCCGGCCCGCGGACCCGAGCCCATCCAGCGGATGTCGTTCACGATCTTGTAGAGCCCGACGGCGATGACCTTGAGCTGGCCGGACGCCTCGACCAGCGCGTCGCGGGCGCCCTGGGCCTCGAAGTGGTCGCGGGCCTCGGTGACCGGCAGGCCGGTGCTCTGGCGCAGCCGCTCGATCACGGCCGGGGCGAAGCCGGGCGGGGTGTTCACGCCGGTGCCGACCGCGGTGCCGCCCAGGGGCAGTTCGCCGAGGCGCGGCAGTGTGGCGGTGAGCCGTTCGATGCCGTTGGCGACCTGTCGCGCGTACCCGGAGAATTCCTGCCCCAGGGTGACCGGCGTGGCGTCCATCAGGTGGGTGCGCCCGCTCTTCACCACCTCGGACCAGGCCCCGGCCTTCTCGAGCAGCGCCGTGCCGAGGTGTTCCAGGGCCGGGATCAGCTCGCTGGTGACCGCCTCGGTCGCGGCCAGGTGGATCGACGAGGGGAAGACGTCGTTGCTGGACTGCGACGCGTTGACGTGGTCGTTCGGGTGCACCGGACGGCCCAGCTCGCGGGCGGCCAGGGTGGCGATGACCTCGTTGGCGTTCATGTTGGACGAGGTGCCCGAACCGGTCTGGAAGACGTCGATCGGGAACTGGTCGTCGTAGCCGCCCTCGGCCACGTGCGCGGCGGCCTTGGCGATGGCCTGGGCCAGGTCGTCGTCGAGCACGCCGAGCGCCGCGTTGACCTGCGCGGCCGCGCCCTTGATCTGGGCCAGCGCCTTGATGTGGGCGGGCTCGAGGCCGCGGCCCGAGATGGGGAAGTTCTCGACCGCCCGCTGGGTCTGCGCCCGCCAGAGGGCGTCGGCCGGCACCCGGACCTCGCCCATCGTGTCCTTCTCGATCCGGTAACCGCTCGCGTCAGTAGTCACCGTTCCATCGTCCCTCCGACCGCGCCGAATCGCAGATGATCCTCGGCACGAAGGGCCGCCAGGGTCTTCTCGACGTCGCGCGATGACTGTGGGTTGGACGATGTGGCAGCCGGAACGTACCGTCGGCGGAGCGTGCCCCGTCCCCGACCGAACAGGATCACCCCATGCGACGCGCCCTCCTGGCCGTGCTGGCCGGCAGCGTCATGCTGACCGGCGCCGCCTGCGACAGCGACGCTGAGAGCACCGGGGCGGCCCCCGAGGCCACTCCCGCGAGCACCGCTCCGAGCAGCCCGCCCCCGCCGGACTACACGGCCAACACCAAGGTCGTCTGCGACAAGCTCCAGAGCCTCTACACGGTAGAGCTGCGCGACTTCGGCGCCGCGATGGGCAAGATGATCACCTACCGGGAGGCCAAGCAGTCCGCCGAAGCCACCAAAGCCGAGGCCACTGCCGTGACCGAGCTGAAGCAGGTGGCCGCGAAGATCCGCAAGGAGACCGCAGCCGCGCAGAACCCCGAGTTCAAGGCAGCCGGCCTGACCTCGGCCGCGAAGGTCGACGCGAGCGCGGTCAACAAGGCTTACATCAAGAAGGCGAAGAACCTGAAGGTCCTCAATTCGACGATCGAGGGCCAGTTCAAGGAATGGCTGAGTCCCGTCGCCGGCTACTGCGCCGCCTGATCGCCGGCGACGGCCGCCGACACGGTCAGATGTTCGTACGGGTCTGCATTCGCCTCGGCCCACATCTCCATCTCGGACATCACCGCGAGCTTATGGCCTGGAACCGCCGGTGTATTGGGCCGACGGTGCCGGTCCACGGCACCCGTTCGGCCAAGATCACGGGCGGGCGCCGATACGGAGCAGGGGGTTGGGGCGGGTCACGTCGGCGAAGAAGTCGTTGCCCTTGTCGTCGACGATGATGAAGGCCGGGAAGTCCTCCACCTCGATCTTCCAGACCGCTTCCATGCCGAGTTCCGGGTATTCGAGCACCTCGACGTGGCGGATGCAGTCCTGGGCCAGGCGGGCCGCGGGGCCGCCGATCGAGCCCAGGTAGAAGCCCCCGTACGAGTTGCAGGCCTGGGTGACCTGGGCCGAGCGGTTCCCCTTGGCCAGCATGACCAGGGAGCCGCCGGCGGCCTGGAAGCGTTCGACGTACGAGTCCATGCGGCCGGCCGTGGTCGGGCCGAACGAGCCCGACGCGTACCCCTCGGGGGTCTTGGCCGGTCCGGCGTAGTAGACCGCGTGGTCCTTCATGTACTGCGGCATCGGCTCGCCCGCATCGAGGCGCTCGGCGATCTTGGCGTGGGCGATGTCGCGCGCCACGACCAGGGGGCCGGTCAGCGAGAGGCGGGTCTTCACCGGGTACTTCGCCAGCTCGGACCGGATCTCGGCCATCGGGCGGTTGAGGTCGACCTTGACCACCGGCTCGTTGTCCAGGTCGACCTCGGGCAGGAAGCGCGCCGGGTCGGTCTCGAGGCGTTCCAGCCAGACCCCGGACGGGGTGATCTTGGCTTGGGCCTGGCGGTCGGCCGAGCACGAGACGGCGATGGCGACCGGGCAGGACGCGCCGTGCCGGGGCAGGCGGATGACCCGTACGTCATGGCAGAAGTAGCGGCCGCCGAACTGGGCGCCGATGCCGAAGTCGCGGGTCAGTTCGAGGACGGCCGCTTCCAGTTCGACGTCGCGGAAGCCGTGAGCCGACATCGTGCCGTGCCGGGGCAGGTTGTCGAGGTATTTCGCGCTGGCCAGCTTGGCCGTCTTCAGCGCGTATTCGGCGCTGGTGCCGCCGATGACCACGGCCAGGTGGTAGGGCGGGCAGGCCGAGGTGCCGATCAGCCGCAGTTTCTCGTCCAGGAACTCCATCATCCGCGCCGGGTTGAGCAGCGCCTTCGTCTCCTGATAGAGGTACGACTTGTTGGCCGAGCCGCCGCCCTTGGCCATGAACAGGAACTTGTACGCGTCGGGGGCGCCGCCCGGGTCTTCCGCGTACAGCTCGATCTGGGCCGGCAGGTTCGAGCCGGTGTTCCGCTCGTCCCACATGGTGAGCGGGGCGAGCTGCGAATACCGCAGGTTGAGCCGGGTGTAGGCCTGGTAGACGCCCTCGGCGATCGCTCGCTCGTCGGTGCCGTCGGTCAGCACGTGCCGCCCGCGCTTGCCCATCACGATCGCGGTGCCCGTGTCCTGGCACATGGGCAGCACCCCGCCGGCCGCGATGTTCGCGTTGCGCAACAGGTCGATCGCGACGAACCGGTCGTTCGGCGACGCCTTGGGGTCGTCGATGATCGCGCGCAGCTGGGCCAGGTGAGCCGGGCGCAGATAGTGCGCAATGTCGTGCATCGCCTCGGCCGTGAGCTGCGTCATAGCGGCCGGCTCGACGGTGAGGAACCGGCGCCCGCCCGGCCCGTGCACGACGTCGACACCCTCGTCCGTGACCAGTCGGTATTCGGTCAGGTCGTCGCCGATGGGCAACAGCGGCGAGTACGAGAATGCGGCCCCTTTGCTCATGAGCGGCAAGCCTAGACAAGCCACCGGGGCATCGGCGAACCACTCCGCCCCTGAGCGCATACCAGTTCGGTCAAGTAAACGGAATATAGGCCATCTCGCGCCCGGCGACGGCGATCAGGCCGCCCGGTCCGACGGCGAAGACCTCCGCGCCGGTACGAAGATCAACCAGCGCCCGCCCGGTGCCGGGCGCCACGGCCACGACGCGCTCCGGCTTGCGGCTCGTGATCACCGCCGCGTACGGGGTGATCGCCGCCGCCCCGCCCTCGCCGACCGGCCGTGACCAGGTCGTCCGGCCCCGGCTGAAGCCGTAGCCGCGCAGCGTCCGGCCGTCGGCGCTGCGGATCACGGCGTGGTTGTCGTTGACCGCGAGCACGGTCTCGCCCTTGGCTCCGCGCCACAGCAGCCGCCCGTCGTGCGCCGCCAGCAACTCCTGCCGGCCGGTCGGGTCGACGCCGAGAATCACGTCCTCGCCGCCCGCCGGGTCGTGCTCCTGCTGGCAGTTGGAGCCGTTGTCGGCCGTACGCAGATTGAGCCCCTCGCGCCGCCAGACCGCCGCCGACGACGGCGGGTCGGTCGCCACCACGCCGTAGTAGCAGGTGCCGTCCTGTGCCGTGCCGGTCACCGTGAGCACCCGCCCGCCAGCGATGGCGACGCGCTGGCCGGCGCCCGGCTCGGCGACCTGTACGACCTTGCCGGTGGCGGTGTCGATCACGCGGATCTTGCCGTCGTCGGGCAGCCCGATCAGGCTGGGCGTCAGGCGGGGCCGGGCCACGTCGTCGTCGACCCGGTCGGCCGTGAGCTGCTTGGTGTCGGGCAGGTCGGGGTTGGCCGCGTTGAGCACGAACCCGATGCCGCCGGTGTCGACCGTCCAGAGGGGCTTGGTGCCGCGCGGGGCCCAGGCGGTCAGCTGGCAGTCGCCACCCTTGGCGCAGTGCAGGTCGAGCAGCGAGTCGCGGTAGGTCCAGACCGCGGTGGCCTCGGTGTCGGCCCGCAGCACCGCGCCGCTGCGCGGGTCGAGCACCTGGTAACCCTTGGTCAGCAGCCGGCCGGTGGCCACCACCGCTTCGTTGCCGCTGCCCGAGATCGAGGCCCAGTCGGCATCGCTGTCCCAGAGCTTGATCCCCGCGGTGATTCCGTACGCCTCGATCGACGTCCGGTATTCGACGACGACCGCGTCGCCGACCACCGCGACGCTCTGCGGGCTGCCGCCGATGCGCTGCTGCCACCGGGACGCGTTGCCCGCGATCGGCTCGCTCGTGTTGACCCAGGCCCAGACCTGTGGCCAGGGATTCCACACGCCGGTGGTGGCCAGCACGATCACGATTACGATCGCGACCAGCGCGTACCCCTTCCAGGGGCTGCCACCCGACGCCATGCGCGACACGCTAGCCAGGTCAATCATCTGGACGATGGATCTTGATTCGCCCGTGTCGATACCATTTGCCGGATTTAACGGCCATGACGGGTCCCCGATTGCGCAAGTTGCACCGGCTGAACGGTCCGACCCGGTCCCGACCGGGCACGCTGCGCAGTTGCCCGAGCACATGTTGAATCAGCCTGTGAGCTGCGACAACCTCAGTCAATGACGCAGACGATGGCACAAGAGACCCGCACCGACGACGTCTTTCCCGTCAAGGGCGTCGACCACCTGAAGTTCCTCGTGGGCAATGCCAAGCAGGCGGCCCACTACTACTCCACCGCCTTCGGCATGACCTGCGTGGCGTACCGCGGGCCCGAGCAGGGCTACCGCGACCACGCCGAATACGTTCTGGTCAGCGGGGGTGCCCGGTTCGTGCTGACCGGTGCGGTGCACGCGGGGGCGCCGGGGGCCGACCACGTGACCCGGCACGGCGACGGCATCCAGGACATCGCGCTCGAGGTGCCCGACGTCGACAAGGCGTACGCCCACGCGATCGCGGCCGGCGCGCGGAGCGTCACCGAGCCCCACGACCTCAAGGATGAGCACGGCACCGTGCGGATCGCGGCCATCGCGACGTACGGCGACACCGTGCACTCCCTGGTCGACCGGTCCGGCTACGACGGGCCGTTCCTGCCCGGCTTCGTCTCCCGCGCGCCGATCGTCGACCGGCAGCCCGCGATCGACGCCGGCCTCCAGCCCAAGCGCTTCTTCCAGGCCGTCGACCACGTGGTCGGCAACGTCGAACTGGGCCGCATGGACGAGTGGGTCGAGTTCTACGGCCGCGTCATGGGCTTCACCAACATGGCCGAGTTCATCGGCGACGACATCGCCACCGACTACTCGGCGCTGATGTCCAAGGTCGTGGCGGACGGCACCCGCAAGGTCAAGTTCCCGCTCAACGAGCCGGCCGTCTCCGCGCGCAAGTCGCAGATCGACGAGTACCTCGACTTCTACGACGGCCCGGGCGCCCAGCACATCGCCGTGGCCACCAACGACATCATCGCCAGCGTGGACGCCATGCGCGCGGCCGGCATCCAGTTCCTCGACACCCCCGACTCGTACTACGACGACCCCGAGTTGCGGGCCCGGATCGGCCAGGTACGTGTGCCGATCGAGGAGCTCAAGGCCCGCAAGATCCTGGTGGACCGGGACGAGGACGGCTACCTGCTGCAGATCTTCACCTCGCCCGTGCAGGACCGGCCGACGGTGTTCTTCGAGCTGATCGAGCGCCACGGCTCGCTCGGCTTCGGCAAGGGCAACTTCAAGGCGCTGTTCGAGGCGATCGAGCGGGAGCAGGAACTCCGCGGCAATCTGTGACACTGGTCGCGTGAATCAACCACCACCTGGGTACGGGCCACCGCCGGGCTATCCGGCGGGGCCCGGCTACCTGCCGCCGCCCCCGCCCGTGAGCCCGGCCGGTGTTCCCCTCGCCGAATTCAGCCAGCGCCTGCTGGCGTACATGATCGACGTCGGGCTCCTTCTTGTGGTGAGCATGGTGCTGTTCGTCCCCGCCATCCTCGTCTTCATCAACTGGCTGGACGCCCCCGATCCCGAGTCCTACGGGCCCGAGGCCGGGTTCGGGGAGGTGTTCAACGACTTCTTCCTGCCGGTGCTGCTGTTCCAGCTGGGCTTCCTGGTGGTCTCGGTGCTGCTCTACTACGTGTACGTCGTGGAGTACATGCACCGGAGCGGGCAGACCCTGGGCAAGAAGGCCATGAAGATCCGCGTGGTGCCGCTCGACCCGAGTCTCACGCTCACCAGGGGCATCGCCGCCAAGCGTTTTTTCATCGAGTACATCGCCGGGATGTTCGTGCCGGCCTTCAGCTGGATCGACGGATTGTGGCAACTGTGGGACAAGCCGTACCAGCAGACCCTGCACGACAAGTTCGCTCAGACGGTGGTCGTTAAGGTTTCTCCATGAGCTCGCTGCCCGCCGGTTGGTACAAAGACCCCGCCGACCCCGATACCCAGCGTTACTGGGACGGGGAGGGATGGCTGGGCAAGGCCATCCCAGCCGACGCGGTCCCGCCCGAAGGGCCGCCCCCGGTCGAAGAGGAGCCGCCGCCGGCTGTCGAACCGCCGGCTGTCCCAGCATCGGGAACTCCGACGTTGGGAATTCAGCCCACCCCGCCCGCATCGACGACTCCGCAGTCCCCACCGCCCGGCTGGGGTCCGCAGCCTCCGCCTCCGCCGGGCTGGCAGCCTCCCCCCGGCTGGCAGCCACCGCCGGCGTGGCAGCCCCCGCCGGGCTCGCAGCCTCCGCCGGGCTCGCAGCCTCCGCCGGGCTCGCAGCCTCCGCCGGGTTGGCAGGCGCCGCCCGGTTCACAGCCGCCGCCCGGTTCACAGCCGCCGCCCGGATGGCAGCCGCCGCCGGGGTGGCAGCCGCCGCCCGGATGGCAGCAGATGCCGCCCGGCATGCGCGCGGGCATGTACCCGCCCATCCAGGCCCGCCCGCACGGGTTCGCGCTAGCCGGGCTGGGTCCGCGGCTGCTCGCCCGGCTCATCGACATCCTCGCCGTGCTGCTGCTCAACATCGTGATCAACGGCTGGTTCGCGTACCAGTGGGCCCGCGAGTTCGTGCCGATGTACCGGGCCACCATCGACGAGATGGCCAACGGCGGCAGCGCATGGGACGTGCAGGCCTCGGGCCGCATGGACGGCCTGCTCTGGGCCATGCTGATCATCGCCACCCTGCTCTGGCTGGCCTATGAGGCCCCGGCGATCGGCAGCAGCGGCCAGACGCTGGGCAAACGCCTCATGCGCATCAAGGTCGTCGCCGTCGAGGACACCAAGCCGCTCGGCTTCGGCCGCGCGTTCGGGCGCTGGGCCCGCCTGGGCCTGTGGACGCCGGCCTGGGGCTGCGCCGGGATCGGCTTCGTGCTCCAGCTCATCGATTGCGTGTCGCCGGTCTTCGACCAGCAGTTGCGCCAGGCCTTCCACGACAAGACGGCGCGCACGGTCGTGGTCGCGCTGCCGCCCGACGACCGCCAGCCCGTCGACGCCACCACCAGCGGCGGCGGAAACGGCACCTCCCATCAGGGATGACCCACCCACCGCCCGCCAACCGGACCGAAGGCTGATGCCATGACCCGCCTCACCCGCGCCGACCTCGACGGCCTGCCCGCCTACATGCCCGGCCGCAACCTGGCCGACCTGACCCGCGAGCTCGGCATCGCCGAAGCCATCAAGCTGGCCAGCAACGAGGTGCCGTACGGCCCGCTGCCCGGCGTGATCGAGGCGGTCACCGACGCCATGCTGCACTCGCACCGCTACCCCGACATGGGCGCGACGGCCCTGCGGGACGCGCTGGCCGAGCGGCTCGGGGTGGATGCCGAGCGCATCGTGACCGGCTGCGGGTCGGTGGCGCTGGCCGAGATCCTGGTCAAGGCGACCTGCCTGCCGGGCGACGAGATCGTCTACTCGTGGCGCTCGTTCGAGGCCTACCCGATCATCTCGGCCGGGGTGGGCGCGACCAGCGTGCGGGTGCCGAACACGGACGGCCACGGGCACGACCTCGACGCGATGGCCGGCGCGATCACCGACCGGACCCGGCTGGTGATCGTCTGCAACCCCAACAACCCCACCGGTACGAGCGTCCGCAAGGCCGAGCTCGACCGGTTCCTCGCCTCGGTGCCCTCGGACGTGCTCGTCGTGCTCGACGAGGCGTACCGCGAACTGGTGACCGACCCCGAGGTGCCGGACGGGCTGGAGACGTACGGTGACCGGCCCAACGTTCTCGTGCTGCGCACCATGAGCAAGGCGTGGGGCCTGGCCGGCCTGCGGATGGGTTACCTGGTGGCCCAGCCCGAGGTGGCCGCGGCCATCCGCAAGGTGCTCACCCCGTTCTCGACCAGCCTGGTCGCGCAGGCCGCGGCGATCGCCGCCCTGGCCCAGGAGCAGGAGGTCCGCCGCCGGTGCGCCCTGGTCGTGGCCGAGCGTGACCGGGTGACCGAGGCGCTGCGGGCGATGGGCGCGGACGTGCCGTCCAGTCAGGCCAACTTCGTGTGGCTGCCGCTGGGCGACGGCGCGATCGCGTTCGGCCAGGTCTGCGAGTCGCGCGGCGTCATCGTCCGGCCGTTCCAGGGCGACGGCGTTCGCGTCACGATCGGCACGGCTGAGGAAAATGACGCCTTCCTCGCGGCGGCGGAAGTGGCCCTGAAGAGCTGACGCTGTCGTCGCCGCGGCGGAAGTGGCCCGGAAAGCTAACCGATCAGTTGCGCCTCGGTCCGGTGGTGGTCCTCCTCGCTCAGCCGAGCGGGGAAGGTCCGCCGGCCGACGGTCACGATGACCGCGATGGCAACGACCGCGAACCCGGCGGTGACCAGCGGCAGCACACCCAGGTGACCGGCGCGCATCATCCGCTCGCCGAGGAAGGCGCCACCGCCGATCCCGATCTGGAAGGCGACCACGTAGAGGGCCGAGGCCGCGTCCCGGGCCCGCGGCGCGATGCGCAGCGGGGCCGCGGCCAGCAGCACGGGGATGGCCGTGAAGGCGCCGCCCCACAGCAGGGTCACGATCACGGTCGGCGCCAGGCCCAGCACCGGCGCGAGCAGCGCGACCGAGACGGCCAGCACGGCGAGCAGGCCGACGAGCATCGTGCCCGGCCGCCGGTCGACGAAGCGGCCCACCGCGTAGTTGGTGATCAGCCCGACAAAGCCGTACCCGAGCAGGAGCACACTCAGCCCGGCACCCTCGAGCCCGGCGTCGCGCCGCACGAGCGGGGCGATGTACGTGTACGCCGAGAAGTGGCCGATCACCAGCAGGGCAGTGATCAGGCAGAGCAACAGCACCTGCCGGTCCCGGCCGAGGGCGATCGCGGCCCGCAGTTGAGCCACCGGGCGCACGTTCAGGTCGTGCGGCCGCGGCGGCAGCTCGGGCAGCACCCTCATCAGCCCGATCACGCAGATCGCCCCGCCGACGACCATCGCGCCCAGCGCCGTCCGCCAGCCCAGCCACTGACCCAGCGCGGTGCTGAGCGGAACACCCAGCACGATCGCGAGCGAGTTGCCGACGAAGACCAGCGCGGTAGCGCGGCCGGCCTGCCCCGGCGGCGCCAGCCGGGCGGTGACCGGCCCGATCACCGACCAGAAGACGCCGTGGGCCAGCGCGCAGATCAGCCGGGCCAGCACCAGCACCAGAAAGGTCGGCGCGAAGGTGGCCGCCGCCTGCGACACCACGAAGATCGCCATCGTGATCGCCAGCAGCAGGTGGCGCGGCACCCGCATGGTCAGCGCGGTCAGCGGGATGGTGCTCACCGCGGCCACCACGGCGTAGCTGGTCAGCAGCAGGCCGACATCGGATTCGGCCACGTCGAGCCCCACCGCGATCTCGGGCAGCAGCCCCACCGGAATGGTCTCCGCGGTCACGTAGAAGAACGAGGAGGCGCCGAGAACGGCCAGGGCCGGGCGGTTCAGTGTCACCTTCGCAGAATAAGCTCTGATCCAGAGCAAAAGAAGAGGAGCGACCGACTGTGACGCGCACGACCGAGCTGCTCCGGGTGGTCCACGCCCACCCCGGCGTCACCCGGGCCGATGCCGCTCGCCACCTGGGCATAGGCACCGGCGCCACGACCGAGTTGGTCGCCCGCCTCACCCAGGCGTCCCTGCTGGCCGAGGCCCCGGCCGCCCGCAGCGGCGCCCGCGGCCGCCCGACCACCGCGCTGGTCGCCCACCCGTCCGGCCCGGTCGTGCTGGCCGCGCAGATCACCCACCGCGCCTGGCGGCTCGACACGGTCGAACTGGGCGGCCGTGTGGTCGCCACCGTCTCCGCCGACCACACGGGCACCGGATGGTCCGACGTGGCGACCGGCGTGGCCGGCGGAATCACGCGGATGCGCGAGACGCACGGCGAAAGGGTGCGCGCCCTGGGCATCGCCGCCCCCGGCCCCGTCACATCGGACCGCCGACTGGACGCCACGACATCGGGCTGGCACGACGTCGACCTGCACGACCTCTGGCCCGACGCGCCACTGCTGGTCGCCGGCAACGACGCCAGCCTGGCCGCCACCGCCGAATCAGCCCGCGGCGCTGCCGCCGGCGCCGCGGTCGCCCTGCACCTGCTCATCGAATACGGCCTGGGCGGCGCAGTGGTCGATCAGGGCCGCCTGGTGATCGGCGCCCACGGTGCGAGCGGCGAGTTCGGCCACATGCCCTTCGGCGACCCCGCAGTCATCTGCCCCTGCGGAGCCCGCGGCTGCTGGGGCACCGCCGTGGACGGCACAGCCCTGGCCCGTCACCTCGGCCAGCCCTCGCCGGCCGACCCGGTCTCGTACGCGAAAGCTGTGATCGCTTCCCCGGCCCCCGCCGAACGGGCCGCCGTAACGATGGCCGCCGCCGCCCTGGGCCGGGGAATCGCCGGCCTGGTCAATGGCCTGGACGCTGACCTGGTCGTCCTGGGCAGCATCGCCGCCGACCTGCTGACAGCCGCCCCCGCCGAACTCCACGCGGCCTACCAGTCCGGCTTGATGGCAATCCGCCGCAGTTCCCCGCCCCCGCTGTTACCCGCTGCTCTCGGCCCCGACGGCCCGGTGGCCGGTGCCGCCGAAGCCGCATGGTCCGCTCTGCTCGGGCAACTCGTCCCACGTTGACGACGAGACGGTGGTGGTGTCTTCATGAACCGCTCGCAGCGGCGTGAGGCTGCAGCAGTCACTAAGAGTGGTTGAAATTCATCCATGTAATTGCGGTGTCAGCTGGGGCGGCGGTAGCGGATGTGAGTGCTCAGCGGCGAGTGCAGCACCTCAACCGGTTCGAAGCCGAAGGAGTCGACGCCGTCGAAGATGCGCTCGCCCGAACCGAGCAGCACCGGCGCGATGTCGAGGGTGAGCTCGTCGATCACGCCGGCGATCAGGGCCTGCCGGACGGTCGAAGCCCCACCCGCGATGTCCACGCCCTTGCCGCCGGCCGCCTCGAGCGCCGCCGAGTAGGCCGCGTCGAAGCCCTCGGTGACGAAGTGGAAGGTCGTCCCGCCCTCCATCTCGATCGGCTTGTGGGCGTGGTGGGTCAGCACGAACACCGGCGCGTGGTACGGCGGTTCGGCGCCCCACCAGCCCGACCATTCCTCGTCCCAGTCGCCGCGGATCGGGCCGTACATGTTGCGGCCCATCACGTAGGCGCCGCGGGGGCGCATGAGCCAGGACGCCGCTAGCTTGTCGGCCTCGGTGGCCCGGGGGTCGCCGATGTGCCAGCCGTGCACTTCGCGTCCCCGCACGCCCAGGGGGTTCTCGCGGCTCTGGTCCGGCCCGGCGACGAAGCCGTCCAACGAGATCGACATGTGGCAGGTGGTGTCCAGCACCGCGAACCTCCGAAGTGATTGCGATCTGCAAGCGGTTCCGAGGACCATAGCAACTTATCTACTGCGCAGGGCGGTCAGCACCGCGGTTACCTCGGGCCGGCCATCCACTCCGCGGCGGGCCGCGGCCGTGATGCGCCGGGAGACCGCGGGCGTCAGCGGCCTCGTGACCACCCGGTAGCGCGGATCCACGGCCAGGGCCGGCAGCAAGGCGATCGAGCGGCCGGCTTCCACGTGCCGCAGCGTCAGCATGTAGTTGTTGAAGCGGCAGATCACCGTCGGCTCGAAGCCCGCTTCGCGGCACAGGCGGGTGGCCAGGTCCGACATGTACGAGCCGGCCACGTCGAAGGTCCAGCGCTGGTCGGCGCACGCTTCCAGGCCGACCGCCTCCAGCGCGGCCAGCGGGTGCCCGGCCGGCAGCACCAGCACGACCTCGTCCTCGGCCAGGGGCACCAGGTCGATCGCCGGGTCGAGTTCGGCGCCCGCGAAGTCGGTGGTCGTGACGATGACGTCCACGTCGCCGCGGCGCAGGGCCGGCATGCTCACGTGCGGTTCCATCTCGAGCAGCACCACGGTGACGTCGGGATGCCGTGCGGCCAGCCGGGCGACGGCCGGCTCGGCCAGCGCCGGGATCGCGCTCTGAAAGGCCCCGAGCGTCACCGTGCCGGCCGGCTCGTCCCGCAGGCCGCGCAGCGACGCCTCGGCCGCGTCCATGGCGGCCAGGATCTCGCGGGCCCGGCCGGCCAGCAGCACCCCGGCTGCGGTGAGCCGCACGCGGCGGCCGGTGCGTTCCAGCAGGGCCGTGCCGGTCTCCCGTTCCAGGGTGGCCAGCTGCTGCGACACCGCGGACGGACTGTGATTGCCGCGCTGGGCGACCGCGCGGACCGTGCCGTACGTGGAAAGGTCGACCAGCAACCGCAGGCGCCACGGATTCAACGTCACTGTGCGGCTCTCCTTAACAGCAGGCGCGGAAATGTGAGATGGACCCGACGCTAGATCACCTCTTAGCGTCGAGGCATGACAGACACGTTCTGGTCGGACGCCGAGCGTCACCTGGTCCGCTACTCCGGCGCGGGGCGGTTCGCCCCCGAGATCATCGAGCGCGCCGAGGGCAGCTTCGTCTTCACGGCGGACGGCCGGCGGCTGCTCGACTTCACCTCGGGACAGATGAGCGCGATCCTCGGGCACTCGCACCCGGCCGTGGTGGCCACCGTGCAGCGCCAGATCGCCTCGCTCGACCACCTGTTCAGCGGCATGCTCAGCCGCCCGGTGGTCGACCTGGCCCGGCGCCTCGCCGAGTCGCTGCCCGATCCCCTCGAGAAGGTGCTGCTGCTGACCACCGGGGCCGAGTCGAACGAGGCCGCCATCCGGATGGCCAAGCTGGTCACGGGCGGGCACGAGATCATCTCGTTCGGCCGCTCGTGGCACGGCATGACCCAGGCGGCCGCCGGCGCTACCTACAGTTCCGGGCGCAAGGGGTACGGGCCGGCGGCGCCCGGCAATTTCGCGATCCCCACGCCGAACGCGTACCGCCCGGACTTCACCGACGCGAACGGTGAGCTGGACTGGCGGCGGCAGCTGGACTTCTCGTTCGAGCTGTTCGACGCCCAGTCGGTGGGCAGCCTGGCCGCCTGCATCGTCGAGCCGATCCTCAGCTCGGGCGGCGTCCTCGACCTGCCGCCGGGCTATCTGGCCGCGCTGCGCGACAAGTGCCACGAGCGCGGCGGCCTGCTCATCCTCGACGAAGCACAGACAGGTCTGTGCAGAACAGGTGACTGGTACGCGTTCCAGCGCGACGCCGTCACGCCGGACGTCCTGACGCTGAGCAAGACTCTCGGCGCCGGGCTGCCGCTGGCCGCCGTGGTGACCACCGCCGAGATCGAGCAGACCGCACACGAGCGGGGCTTCCTGTTCTTCACCACGCACGTCTCCGATCCTCTGGTGGCCGCCGTCGGCAACACGGTTCTGGACGTCCTGGAGGCGGACAAGCTCGACCACCGGGCCGCCGAGCTGGGCACGCACCTGGCCGACGGCCTGCGCGAGCTGCGAACCCGCCACGCGGTGATCGGCGACGTGCGCGGCCGCGGCCTGCTGGTCGGCCTCGAACTGGTGCTCGACCAGCAGACGAAACAGCCGGCCGACGAGCTGGGCGCGGCGGTCACCCGGCGCTGCCTCGAGCTCGGCCTGCACATGAACGTGGTGCAGCTGCCCGGCATGGGCGGCGTCTTCCGGATTGCTCCCGCACTGACGTCTTCGGCCGACGAGCTCGACCTCGGGCTGGGGATCCTCGATCAGGCGATCGGCGACGTCGCGCCGCGGTTCACCTGACCGACGCGATGATCACGGTGTCGACGGTGAAGTAGCCGTCGGCGCTGTCCTCGTCCAGACGCTCGATGGCCACAAAGTCGTCGGTGACCTGCCACAACCCCGGCTTCCAGGTCAGCGCTTCGGTGCCGACAGCCAGCGGGAAGTCCGGCCCGCCGTCGACACGCAGGTGACGATCGGGGGTCAGCGTCACCAGCCGCCCGCGAGAAACACCCAGCGCTTGTACGTTCGCTGGCACCGTCACAGCCTTGCCGGCGACAATCGTGCTGTCCGGTTTGTCCAAGTCGACGGATCGCCGCAGCGCCCTTCCGTCAGCGAAATACCCCTGCCCGTTCCTGTCGCGTAAGCCCGCACAACCGGAGCGTCCGACCTCACACGCAATAGGAACAAAAGGCCCATTTGGGTACGGCGTGAGTGCCGCCCCGCTCGACAACGAGTACCCGCCGCTGGAGCAGAAGAACTGCCCGCCCAGCGTGGTGAAACCGTCCGCGCACGGCACGTCGGCCGCCCAGCGCTGCGCTCCGCTCGCCACCTCGTACGCGACCAGCCGACCACCCCCTGCGACCAGCACCGCTCCGTCGCCGACGTACAGCCCCACCGGCGCCCAGACGATCGAGGCTCCGGTTCGATGCCCCTCGGCGGCCGGCGCCGGCAGATCCGTGCCGACCCGCCACGCCTCCCGCCCGGTACGCCCGTCGATCGCGATCAGCTCGCCATCCGACCACCGGCTGACAACCGTCGGCCCGGACGCCACCACGCCCGCGACCTGGGCCGGCCAGCGCCGCAGCGACCAGCGCGCGGTGTTCACACTCTTCGCGTCGACCGGGGAGTCGGCCCGCACCTGCCGCTTGCCCGCGTACACCCGCAATCGCTCGTCGACGATGAGCGGCGCCATGTTCGTACGCCCGGTGACCCCCGGACCGCTGCTGACCGGATCGGGATAGCCCCCCGACGCGGGCGAGAGCACCTCGGCCGGGCCCAGCACCCGCCAGCCGACCAGGGCGGCCGCGGCCGCCAGCACGACCGCCACCAACGATCGCAGCAGCACCCGGGACACCCGGGCAGCCTATGTCAGGCGACCGCGGCCAGATCGTCGAGGTCGCGGCGCAGGGCGCCCTCGGCCGTTTCGGCGGCCAGGCCCCCGAAGATCAACCCCAGGATGCGGCCGGCGGGCGCGGTGGCCGAGCCGTCCTGCTTCACGGTCACCATCGTGCCGCCGCGATGACGGCCCGACATGACCGGCACGAACGAATACGTCATGCGGTAGTCGGCGCCGATGCCCGGCGACGTCACCACGAACCGCTCGGGCACCTCGCACTCGCGGACCCGGAACTCCTCGGTGACCTCGCCGCCGTCGGCCATGCTGCGCGTCTCGCGCCACACCGTGCCCGCGCCGAACGGCCCGGGGCTGCGCACCTCGACCCGGGTGACCGCGGTGAGCCACTCGCGGCGCCGGCTCAGATCGGTGAACACCTGCCAGACCGCCGCGACCGGCGCGTCGATCAGGCGGGTCACCACGACCGTCGACATAGCGTCACCCCCGCGTACACCGTACGACACAACTCAGGGGATGACCGTCCCGGAAACCGAGCCGAGAGATATCTCTGTGCCGGCCGCCGAACGCGCGGTGCCGGCGATCCGCACGTGGTCGCCGTCCTCGAGGAAGCCACGCCGCGTGCCGTCGGCCAGTTTGACCTGCTCGGCGCCGTTCCAGGTGAGTTCGAGGAACGAGCCGGCCTGGTCGCGTTCCGGGCCGCTGACGGTGCCCGAGGCGTACAGGTCGCCCGTCCGCACGGCGGCGCCGTTGCTGGTCAGGTGGGCCAGCTGCTGGGCCGCCGTCCAGTACATCGAGGCGAACGGCGGGCAGCTGACCGGGGTGTCGTTCCATTCGACGCTCAGGCGCAGGTCGAAGCCGGGGCCGGACGGGCGCAGGTAGTCGAGCGGCTCGGGATCCTGCGGAACCGCCGGGACGGTGGCCAGCGCGTCGAGCGGCACGACCCACGGGGAGGCCGACGTCGCGAACGACTTGGCCAGGAACGGGCCGAGCGGGCGGTACTCCCAGGCCTGCAGGTCGCGGGCCGACCAGTCGTTGACCAGCGTGAGGCCGAAGACGTGCTCGGCGAAGTCCGTGGTGGCGAGGCGCCGGCCGGGCACGCCGACCACGAAGCCGACCTCGGCCTCGACGTCGAGCCGCCGGGACGGGCCGAAGACCCCCTCGGCGATCTGCCCCGACGGCCGCCGGATCGGGGTGCCGGAGACGACCACGGTGGCCGACCGGCCGTGATAGCCGATCGGCAGGTGCTTCCACTGCGGCGGCAGGCCGGGAGCGTCCGGCCGCAGGATCTTGGAGACGGTCAGCGCGTGCTGCTCGGACGAATAGAAGTCGGTGTAGTCGGCCACCTCGAACGGCAGGTGCAGGGTCACCGCGCTCAGCGGGATCAGCGGCGGACCGGCCGTCACGTGCGCGATCACGGCTTCCCGCGCGGCCCGCCATTCCGCGCGGCCGGCCGCCATCAGCGGGTTGAGCGAGCCCGCGGCCAGGTGCCCGCCCAGGCTCGAAAGATCAACGACGTCGGTCCCCAGCCGTACGCCGAGACGCCGCTCACCCCCGGGCCGGCTGAACACGCCGTACGGCAGATTGTCGAGCCCGAACCCGTTCACTCGTAGCCCCCGTTGATCAGGCCGAGCCGCACCAGCTCGGTGAGCGGCTCGACGACGCCGACCGCCCCGAACCCGGCGAACAGCGGCCGCGGCTCACCACGCCGGGCGCGGCAGGCCTCGACCAGCGGCACCGGATGGGTGGCGGCGAGCACCTCGGCCACCTCGGCCACCTCGCCCCCGTCGTGCGCGCTGATCGCCGCGGTGAGCACGTTGAGGAAGCCGTGATGGGTGAAGCCGGTCTCGGGGTCGGTGTGCCGGATCGCGTGGCGCAGCCCCGCGGCCAGCCGGAACGGCAGCTGCCGGTCGCGGCACGCGCAGAGCACGGCGGCCAGCTCGACCGGGGTCGGGAACAGTTCGGCGGCGAGCCCGCCGACGCGGAACTTGGGCGCCATCGGCAGACCGGCGGCGCGGGCCTCCAGCACCGTGTCCAGAGCGCCCAGCAGGCCCCAGCTCAGTGGAATCTCGGCGTACACCAGAAGCTCCCGGTCGCCCTCGGACAGGGCGCGCAGACCGGCGAGACCGGGTTGCGGGTCCTCGCCGCGGCGCGCCACGGCGGCCTCGATGTGCAGGACGCGCCCGCCGGCCGCCCGCAGCTTGTCGACCGCGATGGGCAACGCGCCCAGGCTGACGTCACCGACCAGGGCGAACGGCACGTCGTGGGCGATCAGGTCGGCGCCGATCAGCGAGGCGGGCACGAGCAAGGGACCGAGCAGGCCGGCGAACCAGCCTGCACGGTGCTCGTCGTGCTTGGCGACGGCCTCGGCGACGCCAGTGGGGCTCGGCGGCAGCAGGGACGCGTCGTCCACCAGCCCGGCGAAGAGCGGAGGAACCAGCGTTGACACGAATCCGAACCTAATGGAGTCTTCGAGAAGCGGACAACCACGTCCTGAATGTCGTAATTAAGGTGGGTGGCAACGATGCCCTACTACCGCAGCGTCGGCGAGGTGCCCCACAAGCGGCACACGCAGTTCCGGCGACCTGACGGCGGCCTCTATTCCGAGGAGTTGATGGGACAGGAAGGCTTCTCGTCCGACTCGTCGCTGCTCTATCACCGGCACCCGCCCACGGCCATCGCCTCGGCCGAGGTGTACGAGACCCCGCCGCTCGCCCGGTCGGCCAACCACCCGCTCAAGCCGCGCCACCTGCGCACCCACAAGCTCGATGCCGGCCCGGCCGACGCGGTGCTCGGCCGCCGCCCGCTGCTGGCCAACGACGACGTGCGGATCGGCTACGTGGTCGCCGACCGGTCGTCCCCGCTCTACCGCGACGCCGTCGGCGACGAGTGCCTGTACGTCGAGGAGGGGCGGGTGATCGTCGAGACCAGCTTCGGCGCGCTCGAGGCCGGCCCCGGCGACTACGTGATCATCCCGACCTCGGTCGTCCACCGGATCGTCCCGCAGGACGGACCGGCTCGTCTCCTCACCATCGAGGCGACCGGCCACATCGGACCGCCGAAGCGCTACCTGTCGGTGCGCGGCCAGTTCCTCGAGCACGCGCCGTTCTGCGAACGCGACCTGCGCGCCCCCGGCACGCCGCTCCTGGTCGACGAGACCGACGTCGAAGTGCTGGTGAAACACCGCGCGGGCTGGACGAAGCACGTCTACGCGCAGCACCCGTTCGACGTGGTCGGCTGGGACGGTTGCCTCTACCCGTGGGCGTTCTCGATCCACGACTTCGAGCCCATCACCGGGCGCGTGCACCAGCCGCCGCCGGTCCACCAGACGTTCGAGGGCCCCAACTTCGTGATCTGCTCGTTCGTGCCCCGCAAGGTCGACTACCACCCGCTGGCCATCCCGGTGCCGTACAACCACCACAACGTCGACTCGGACGAAATGATCTTCTACACCGGCGGCAACTACGAGGCCCGCCGCGGCTCCGGCATCGAGCAGGGTTCGATCTCGCTGCACCCGTCCGGCTTCACGCACGGTCCCCAGCCCGGCGCGGTCGAACGGGCCCTGGGCATCGAGGCCTTCGACGAGCTGGCCGTCATGGTCGACACCTTCCGCCCCCTCGACCTGTGCGACGCCGCCGTCGCCGTCGAGGACACGGCGTACGCCTGGACCTGGAACCGTTAGACGGCTGATCACCGACATCTCGACGTCGCCTGCCAGCGCTCAGTCGGCTGATCGGGGGGGGCGAACCCTGGGGCGCTGCCCCAGACCCCGGCCATCGCTGGAGAGCATCTCTGGCGATGGTGACGCTGGGTGGGCTTGGGGGCTCTCCGACCAACGGCCGCCAGGAGCGAATCGCAAGCCGGGAAGGACGCAAGCAAAGAGCGGCTTGCGTCCTTCCCACCCTCACGATGAGCTGCGACTGCCGTCGCCCGGAGAACCCCCAAGCCAAGGGCCCACTGTGGAGAGAAAAGACGGAAAGGACTCAACCAATTTGCCACCACCGGCGTGAGGCCGAGTAGCCACTGAGCACCACAGGCCTCCCCAGCACTCGAATACTTCCTACCCCTACCCCTACCCCCATCCCAGCCCATATCGCCCGCAGGGCATGCCGAAGGCAAGCGCAACCGGCACGGTGCGAACGCGCAACCCACCACCCAGGCCCGCCCGAGTAGGAAAGCCTCCCGGCTTCATCCCCGTCGCGGAAGCCAGACCGCCAAGCCGCACGGGTTCCCCCACCTCAGCCAGGCACCCAGAGAAGCGCCAACCCCCAACTCACCGCAAGGTGAACCCCCGGCAAGGCCGGGGCCGAGGGTGTTCTATCACTGCGTAAAAACGCTCTCAAAGCAGTGATAGAACACCCTCGGCCCCGGCCGTCCCACCGCAAGAAAACCGCGGTCTTGAAAAACAGCAGGGCCGGAGCCACCACAGGCACCCCCGACCCCAGAACAAAGACTCAGCCGATACGGAAATTCTCGCCATAAACGGCGAAGTCCAACGGCGTATTCAGATCGAAGTTGCCGGCGTTGAGGAAGCGGCGCTGCGCGGTGTCCACACGGGACGTATCCGAGTGCGCCTCCTCCTTCTTCATCTCGATGACGCGTTCGTCCAGGAAGACGTTGAGCCACGCCCTTTCGTCGCCGCCCTGGGACGGGGGCTTGGCCCGCTTCAGCGCCTGCGTGCGGATGGCTCGCATTCCCTCGTACCCATGCATCACCGCTGCGTCGTAGTAGGCGAACTGGCCCAGGGCGCGCACCCCGTCGTTCTTGCCGTCTCGTACCGAGGGGTTGAAGTAGACGCGGTCGCGTTCCGATTCCTGGGCGGCTTGGAAGCGGCTGTCGTTCGCTGCCGTACGCCAGTCGTTGGTGAAGTTGGGGTCGAGTCCGGCGTGCGAGGCCGTGCCGTTGACGTTGCGCAGCGCGGGCAGGTATTTGGCCAGCACGTTGCCGGGCACGGCGTTGGTGTACGCCTGCACGAGTTCCAGCATGTCGCCGGTGCCGGAGCAGAAGCCGATGATGCCGGCCGTGTAGCCGCGCCCGTCGTTGATGTCTTCGATGTAGCGGAACTGGGCCCGCCAGTCCAGCGACGAGTTCTCGGCCGCGGACACGAGTTGCATCGCGACGTCCTTCTTCACGGGGTTGTCCAGGTTGACCCCGGACGGGGTGGTCGGCGGCGTGGTCGGGGTGGAGCCGCCGGGCAGGGTCCAGCTCTGGTTGGCCGTGGCGGAGCACGTCCAGATCTGGAGCCGGGTGCCGTTGGCGCTGCTGCTGCCGGTCACGTCCAGGCACTTTCCGCTGCCCGAATTGACCAGGGTGGCGCCCGATACGGTCCATTTCTGGGCGGCGGTGCCGTTGCAGTCGTACAGCTGGATCTTGGCGCCGTTGGTGGTTGCGGCGGCCGTGACGTCGAGGCATTTGCCGAGCGCACGGATGCTGTTGTCGGTGTTGCCGACGGTCCACTGCTGGGCGCCGGTGTTGTTGCAGTCGTAGAGCTGGATGGCGGTGCCGTTGGCCGGACTGGCGGCCGCTACGTCGACACACTTGCCGCCCAGGCCCTTGATCGGACCGGCCGTCGCAGCGCTGGCGGGGAGCAGCCCATAGATCAGGGCGGCGCCGGGGACGGCCAGGGCGACGGTGGCGTACAGGACTCTTCTTGCGCGGATCATGGCGCTCCTCGAAAGAGGGTGATCGTGGGGGATGGATCGCGCGATGAGTCGAGACGCTACAACTGTTAAAAAGGTTTATCAATAGGTCTCGATGGACTGCTCTAGGCTGGCGGCCGGACCCTTGACACCGGAATGCGGTCCGCCTACCGTCCGGGCAAACTGTTAGCCAGTTTGCCTATCGCTACTTCGCACCGGGAGCCGCCGTGACCCGTCTGGCCGGTTCGTCCAAACTGCTGCGTGCCATGAACGAGAGCGCGGCTCTGGCCCACCTGCTGGACCCCGGCATGCTCACGCGGGCCGACCTGCGCAAACTCACGGCGCTGTCGACGCCGACGATCTCCGAGGTGTTACGCCGGTTGACCGATGCCGGGCTGGTCAACGTCGTCGGCCACAACAGCGGGCGGCCCGGGCCGAACGCCGAGATCTACAACGCGAACCCCGACGCGGCCTACGCGGCCGCCGTCTCGGTGCGCGACATCGGGGCGAGCGGCGCCCCCTCGGTGGTCGCCGCGCTCTGCGACCTCACCGGCGAGGTCCGCGGACGTATCGAGTCGTCCATCGACTTTCTCACCACCGACCCGCTGACCGCCCTGGTCGAGGTCGTGGCCCGGCTCAGCGACGAGGCCGGCGTCCCGGCCGATCGCATCCGGCACGTGCAGTTCGGCGTGGCCGGCTCGTACGACCCGCACACCGCGACGATCCGGCACGTCGACGTGCCCGGCTTCGGGCGTACGGGCCTGGTCCCCCAGCTGGCGGCGGCGCTCGGCACCCACGTGGGCGTCGACAACGACGTCAACCTGGCCGCGATCGCCGAGCGGCAGCGAGGCGTGGGCCGCGACGCCGACGGCTTCGCCCTGCTCTGGCTGGGCGAGGAGGGCCTCGGTCTGGCCATCGACATGGCCGGCACCCTCATGCGCGGCGCCCGTGGTGGCGCCGGCGAGATCGGCTACATGCCGCTCTACTCCCCCGACTCCTCGCACCGCAAGCTCGACCTGCAGGACCTCTTCGGCGGCGCCGCGATCCTCGAACTCGCCCGCGACAGCGGCGTTCCCGGGCGCACACCGGCCGACGTGGTCCGGGCCGCAGCGACCGACCCGGCCAACGGCGGCGACTTCCTGATCGCCCTGGCCGATCGCATCGTGATCGGGCTGGCCGCGGTGATCGCCGTGCTCGACCCCTATCTGGTGGTGCTCTCCGGCCCGATCGCCCAGGCCGGCGGGGCGCCGCTGCTGTCCGCGGTGACTTTCGCGGTGCGCCGCGCGGCCCCGCTGGAGAGCTCGATCGCCGTGACCGCCATCGACGACGACGCGGTGCTGCTCGGCGCGCTCGACGCCGGTCTGACGGCGGTGCACGAAGCCCTCATCGACTCGATCCGTTCCTCTTAAACCCCCACCTGCTTAAACCCCCACCTGAGAGGCCACAGCGAACAAACGGCTCCCGCACGCCCTTTTGCCCTGATCAGCCACAGCCGCTCGTCGTCATCTTCTTCGCTCAGCGTGCCTTCGTCCGGGGCATTACACTGACAGGATTCAAAGGTTGAAAATCGCTGTTGTCGGGGGTGGGTCCACCTACACCCCGGAACTCGTCGACGGATTCGCCCGGCTCGGCTCGATGGTCACCGAACTGGTGCTGATCGATCCGGCCGCCGACCGGCTCGAGGTCGTGGGCGCGTTCTCCGCCCGCATCCTCGAGCACTACGGCCATCCCGCCAAGATCTGGTGGACCACCGACCTCGACGCCGGCGTGACCGACGCCGACGTGGCGGTCGTCCAGTTGCGCGTCGGTGGCCAGCAGGCCCGGATAGGCGACGAGACGTTCCCGCTCGACTGCGGCTGCGTCGGTCAGGAGACGACGGGCGCGGGCGGTCTGGCCAAGGCGATGCGTACGGTCCCGGTGGTCCTCGACGTCGCTTCGCGCATCAGGGAAAGGGCCAAACCGGGCGCGTGGATCGTCGACTTCACCAACCCGGTCGGCATCGTCACGCGGGCGCTGCTCGACGCCGGTCACCGCGCGGTCGGGCTGTGCAACGTGGCGATCGGCTTCCAGCGGCGCTTCGCCGCCCACCTGGGGGTGGAGCCGTCGGCGGTCACCCTCGAACATGTCGGCCTCAACCACCTGACGTGGGAGCGCGCGGCCTATGTGGACGGCGTCAACCGGCTGCCCGAGCTGCTCGATTCGCACCTGCCGGAGCTCGCGGCCGAGGTCGACCTGCCCGAACAGGTGCTGCGCACGCTGGGCAACGTTCCCTCGTACTACCTGTCCTACTTCTACGCCCACGACCGGCACGTCCGGGAGCTGCTGAACTCTCCGACGCGCGGGCAGCGGGTGGCCGAGATCGAGGCGACCCTGCTCGAGATGTACCGCGATGTCGCGCTGGTCGAGAAGCCGGCGCTCCTCGGCGAGCGGGGCGGCGCCTACTACTCCGAGGCGGCGGTCGGGCTCATCGCGTCGCTGCACGGGTTCGACGACCGGGCTGTGCACTCGGTCAACGTACGCAATGAAGGAACTCTGCCCTTCCTGCCGGACGACGCGGTCATCGAGGTCTCGGCCCGCGCCACCACGGCCGGCCCCGCGGTGCTGCCGCTCAACCCCCTGCCACCCGAGCTCTCCGGTCTGGTCGCGCACGTCTCGGGGTACGAGGAACTGGCGCTCGACGCGGCGCTGCGGGGCGGCCGCGAGCGGGTCTACCACGCCCTGCTGGCCCATCCGCTGGTCGGGCAGCACGAGAAGGCCGAGCAGCTCACCGACCGCCTGATCGCCGGCGGCCGCGCCCATCTCGCGTGGGCCCGATGAGAGCGCTCTATCTCGCCATCGACGGGGGCAATTCCAAGACGGACGTGGTGCTCGGCGCCGCCGACGGCGACGTGCTGGCGTCGGTCCGCGGCGGCACGTCCTCGCCGCACAACATCGGCCTGGCCGGCACGGTCAGCGTCCTCGACCAGCTCGTCGAGACCGCCCGCGGGCAGGCCGGACTGCCGGACGACGAACCGATCGAGGTAGCCGCGGCCTACCTGGCCGGCGCGGATCTTCCGGCCGAGGTGGCCCAGCTCCAGACAGCCCTGTCCGCGCAGGCGTGGGCCCGGCGCACAGTCGTCGACAACGACTGTTTCGCCCTGCTGCGGTCGGGCACGTCGATGCCGGACGCGGTCACCGTGGTCTGCGGCGCCGGGAACAACTGCGTGGGGCGGGCGGCCGATGGCCGTACGGCCCGGTTCGTCGCCCTGGGCCCGATCTCCGGCGACTGGGGCGGCGGACATGACCTGGCCGATCACACCCTGCGCCTCGCGGCGAGGGGCGAGGACGGCCGGGGGCGCCCCACCGCCCTGAGTGCCGCGGTGGCCGCACACTTCGACCGGCCCACGGTCGAGGCGGTCTCCATCGCGCTGCACGTGGGCGAGATCGACCGGGACGAGATCCCGCACCTGTCGCATCTGCTGTTCGAGGTGGCCGCGAGCGGTGACGAGGTGGCGGGCGCCCTGATCACCCGGCAGGCCGAAGAGATCCTGGGGCAGCACCGGGTCGCCGCCGGTCGCCTCGGCCTGCTGGACCGTCCGCACGCTCTGGTGCTGGGCGGCAGCGTCCTGCGGGCCCGCCACCCGCAATTGCACAGCCAGGTGCTGGCCGGGGCTCTCCGCCAGGCCCCGCAGGCCGAGATCTCGGTCCCCGAGGTTCCGCCCATCACCGGCGCGGCCCTGCTGGCTCTCGACGCGCTCGGGCCCACACCGCACTCCGTCGAGGCCAGGCTGCGGGCCGGACTGGCCCGACCGCGGACGCCGATCGGTTCCGTCAGCGGTCTTACCGCCGGCTGAGGATCAGCAGTTCGGCCACCGCGGCCAGGACCAGGGCCGCGACCAGCGTGACGACGCCACCCACCAGCGCATAGACCAGGAGGACGAGCGGCGCCACGAAGCCGATGTAGGTCGCGCCCGCCAGGGGCCGGTTGTGCGCCCGCAGCCGACCCAGGGCGGCCGCCAGCGGCTCGGGCACCATCCGCTTGAGCGCGATCAGGACACCCACCACGATCAGCACCCCGACCAGGCCGGCCCACACCCGCGAGATCCCCTCGCTGGTCAGCGTCATGAAGCCGGCCATGACCCCGGTGACCAGCGTCGCGTTGGCGCCGTAGAGCACGCCCCGCCGCACGGCCTCGGCCGACGGCTCGGACGGGTCGAGCACCGGACCCGACGGCCGGCTGATCGCGGGCTCCCCGGTCCAGCTGCTCGAACCGCGCTTCGGCTCCTGCGGCTCGGGCCGGTCGGGCGCCGGATACTTGCGCGGGAACGGCTCGGGATAGTCGCCCGCCTGCTCCGCCTGCGTCTCGGGCTCGCCCTGAGCGGGCAACGTGGCCTCGTCGGCCAGCGACTCGAGGGCCTTGGCCCAGCGCCGCCGCTCGAACCGCACGATTCCCATGTCGTGCTGGGCGTCGCCGATCGCCGAGTCCAGATCAAGGGCCTGCGCGTACGCCCGTTGGGCCAGATCGAAGAGCCGCAGCCGCGCCGCCACGACGGCCAGCACGAGGTGCGCCTCGGCCTCGTCGGGCGCGACCCGGACGGCGTTCCAGGCGGCGTTCAGCGCCTCCTGCCCGTTGCGTGACTCGCTGAGCAGGGCGGCGCCCGTCCGCTGGGCGTAGGCGTCGGCCGGCCACTGGCGCAGGATCTCGCCCGCCACCCGGGCCGCGTCGCCGTACTGCCGGCTGTCGGTCAGCGCCATGGCCCGGACGACCAGGTTGGTGATCGTCTCGGGGCCGGCCGCCACCGCCTTGTCGGCGGCCCGCAGAGCCTCGCCCGGCTGCTCGGCCGCGAGGTGGATGCGGGCCAGGGTGGCCAGCAGGCTGGGTTCGTCGGGCGCGGCCGTCAGCCCGGCGGCGACCTCCTGGGCCGCCTCGTCGTACCGGCCGAGATCGGCGAGCAGAAGCGCACGCTGGCGGTACTCCTCGGGGGTGGTCTCTGGTTCCAGGGGCGCGGCCACACTTCGAGCGTAGGCGGTACCACGAAATGCCGCGGTCCGGGGCTTGCCTCGGACCGCGGCTGTGTGCTCAGACCCGGGCGATCAGGGCAATAGCCGTCGCCGCCAGGCCCTCGCCGCGCCCGGTGAGCCCGAGCCCGTCGGTCGTGGTGCCGGAAACCGTGACCGGCGCCCCGACCGCCGCCGACAGCACGTCCTGGGCCTCGGCCCGTCGCCGGCCGATCTTGGGGTGGTTGCCGATCACCTGGATCGACACGTTGCCGATCTCGAACGACGCCGCCCGCACGAGCCGCGCCGTCTCGGTCAGCAGCGCCGCACCCGACGCCCCCGCCCATTCCGGCCGCGAGGTGCCGAAGTTGCTGCCGAGGTCACCGAGCCCGGCCGCTCCGAACAACGCGTCACAGGCCGCGTGCGCAGCCACGTCGGCGTCCGAGTGCCCGGCCAGCCCCACCTCGCCGGGCCAGAGCAGCCCGGCCACCCAGCAGGCCCGCCCCGCCTCGAAGGCGTGCACGTCCGTCCCGATCCCGACCCGCTGACTGATCACCCGGTCAGGCTACCCAGGCAGCTGGAGCAGGGCCTCGGCCAGGATCAGGTCGAGCGGACGGGTGATCTTCAGGGCCAGCTCGGAGCCGGGAACGCAGGTGACCGGGAGGCCCGCCTTCTCGACCAGGCCGGCGTCGTCGGTGAGCGGGTCGGCCGCGGCTGCGTGGGCGTCGGCCAGCACGCTGTGACGGAAGCCCTGCGGGGTCTGCACGCTGCGCAGCACCGAGCGGTCGACCGTGCCCAGCACGGTCTCGTCGGGGGTGACCTCTTTGATGGTGTCGACCACCGGCAGCACCGGAATGACCGCGGGACAACCCTCGCGTACGGCCGCCGCCACCGCCTCGATCACAGCGGGTGGAGTGAGGGCGCGCGCAGCGTCGTGAACCAGCACGATGCCGATCTCGGGCGGCACGACGGCCAGGGCCCGGGACACGGATTCCTGCCGCTCGGCCCCGCCGGCCACCACGGTGACCGGCGCGACCGGCGCCAGAAGGGAACGCACAGCCTCGACCTCGGCCGCGGGAGCGGCGACCACGATCAGGCGGACCGACGGCGAGGCCGCCACGCGGCGGACCGCGTGGACGAGCAACGGCTCGCCGGCGAGCAGACGCAGAGCCTTGGGCCCGCCCGGGCCGAGCCGCAGGCCGGCACCGGCCGCCGGAACCAAGACCGCGACGTCACCGCGGGCATTGAGCTTCGCGGTCACGTCGCGGTCCTGTGCGCACACATGTTGTTGCGCCGAGGCGGGATGGATCAGGCCTCGGTGAGGACCTTGTCGAGGAGAACCTCGGCCTCGTCCTTGGTGCTCTTCTCCGCCAGGGCAACCTCACCGACGAGGATGTCGCGAGCCTTCGCGAGCATGCGCTTCTCGCCGGCCGAGAGGCCACGCTCACGCTCACGACGCCAGAGGTCACGAACAACCTCGGCAACCTTGAGGGGGTTGCCGGAAGCAAGCTTCTCGAGATTGGCCTTGTAACGCCGCGACCAGTTCGTCGGCTCCTCGGTGTGCGGAGCGCGGAGGACGTCGAAGACCTTGCCCAGGCCTTCCTCGCCAACCACTTCGCGCACGCCGACGATTTCGGCGTTCTCAGCGGGCACCCGCACGGTCAGATCGCCCTGGGCGACGCGCAGCACGAGATACTGCTTCGGCTCGCCCTTGATGACCCTTGTTTCGATTGCCTCGATGAGTGCGGCCCCGTGGTGGGGGTAAACAACGGTCTCGCCGACACTGAAAACCATAGGTTCGAAGCCCCTTTCGCTGTGTCTAGGGTAACACGCTCAGGCAGCTATGTCCCGCCCAGCCGGTGACTGTTAGTGCAGCTCAGAGGCCCTGTGATGGGCGTTTCTGCGGCTTGACATAAGCGCCGCAAGCTGCCTCAGTAACACACCGTGACGAGTTGGTGACGGCATTACCGTCGGAGTCGGATATTTCGCACCTACGGCGTTTGTGTGGTCAAGCTTATCGCTAAGGTCCGGAAGCGCGCACTACTGGCGGTCAAGCCCCGCCGGATGGAAGGCTGGGCGCAAGGTCCCCGACCGAAGAACGACTGGTCGGCCCGGGGGGAGGGTGAGTCATGGCTGGTGCGGGCGACAACGGCGGATGGTCGTCGGATGGTGGTGCGCCGGACGACCTGCCCGACCTGCCCGAGGAGTGGGGCGTGATCGTCATTCCCGACGATCTGTCCGAGCTGTCCGACGAGGTCGACGCCGTCCGTGCCGAGCTGAGCCTGGCCGGGCCGCCCACCCGCTGGCAGCAGCTGATGCGCCGGCCCGCGGCCCGCCGGCTGCGCCGCGTCGCCGCCACCGTGCTACGCGCTCCGGTCCTGATCATCTCGCTGGCCGTGCTGGTCACCGTGGCCAGCCTGTTCGCCTCCGCGTGGCCCGGCCCGCCCCGCCAGCCCGCGGCCCAGCGCACGGCCACCACCACGCCCGAACGGGTCATGACTTTGCCCGCGCTCGAACTGCTGGCCGCCGACGGGCAGACGGTGCCTCTGCGGGGGCGGCTACCGGCTGTCATCCTGCTGACCGACGGTTGCGCCTGCGCCGCGCTCATTTCCGACACGATCGACGCGGTCGGCCCCGAGATCGCTGTGATCGCCGTCTCCACCCTGACCGCCTCCGCGTCCGCCGCCGGCACGCCGTCGACCGGCGCCACGCCACCGGCGAATGGCAAGACTGTGCGGATGCTGAACGATCCGGCAGGCAGTCTGCGCACCCATCTGCGCCTCGCCGACCCCGACACCACGGCTGCGGCCGTCCTCGTCGACCGTGGCACCAACATCCTCCGGGTGGTTCCGCGCACCCTGTCGATCGAGGATTTCCGGTCCGACCTCGCCCGGCTCTGACCGCCGACGGGCTCAGTCGAGCACGCGCTGTACGTGGTAGCGGAAAACCACCGGGCCGTTGTCGCTCACCACGACGTTCAGGCGCACGACGTCGCCCAGGCCGACCTTGAAGCTGTCCGGCGGGCGCTCCCCGGAACAGCGCAGGCCCCGGCCGGAATCCCTCCCGAACTGGCTCAGGCTGACCCGGACCAGAGACTCGGGGCCGCCCCGGCAGATCATCGACACCAGGTATTCGCCGGTGGCGACCGACGTCTCGAAGGACTGGTCGGCCCCGGCCCGCAGCACTGACGTCGCCGCGTCGGCCTGGTTCTCGGTGTCGGGCAGCTGCTGCTCGACGGTCGCGCGCCACTCGTCGACCTGGTCGTTGTCGCGCCCGGGCGGCGCCGACCCGGCCCACCAGGCCGCTCCGGCCGCGACCAGCAGGCCGGCCGCCGCATAGAGCACGACACCCCGCGCCCGCTCACCCGTCACGCTGTGACTGTAGAGGCCTCGAGCAGCGTGCCGTAGAGCGTGAGCCCCGGCCCGAACGCCAGCATCACCACCCGTCGCGGCGGGGCCGGGCGGCGGCGCAGCGCGTCGAGCACCAGCAAGACAGTGGGTGACGAGCAGTTCCCGTACGCCGAAAGCACGCCCCGCGAGGCGGCCAGGGCCCCGTCATCGAGACCGAGTTGTTGCTGAACCACATCCAGGATCTTGGGGCCGCCGGGGTGGATCGCCCAGCCGTCGACCTCGGCGATGCTCAGCCCGTGCCGGCCGAGCAGGTCGTCGACCAGCTTGCGGACGTGCAGCTCGAGCACCGCCGGCACGCGCGGGGACAGGCCCATCCGGAAGCCCAGGTCGGTCACCTCCCACGTCATGTGGTCGGCGGTGGTGGTGTCGGTGACGGCCACGACGTCGCGCACGGCGTAGCCGGGGCCGTTCGGCAGGACCACGACCGCGGCCGCGGCGTCCGAGAACAGCGCGTGCGACACGATCTGCTGCAGATCGGTGCGGGTGCTCGCCGGCTGCAGGTGCAGGCTGGTCAGCTCGGCGCAGAGCAACAGGGCCGGGCGGCCCCGGGCGACCACGAAGTCGGCTGCCGTGCCCAAGCCCGGCAGCGCCGCGTAGCAGCCCATGTGCCCCACGAAGAGCCGTTGGACGGACGGTGACATGCCCAGGTCGCGCGCGAGCAGGATGTCGAGCCCGGGGGTGGCGTACCCCGTGCACGAGCAGACCGCGAACAGTCCGAGCTCGTCGGCCCGGATGCCGGCGTCGGTCAGCGCCCGGCCGACCGCCTCCTTGCCGAGCGGCACCGCCTCGACCTGATAGCGGCGCATCCGCTGCTCGGTCGTCCACTCCGAGACGTCCTCGAGCAGCGGGCTGACCGCCGCCTGACGGGTGCGCACCCCGGAGTTGGCGAAGATGCGCTTTCCGAGCGCCCGCTTCTCGGCGGTGTAGTGCTTCGCGAAGAAGCCTTCCCACAGATCGTCCTGCACGGCAGGCGGCGGCAGCGCTGTTCCCAGCCCTGCGATGGTCGCGTTGCGATTCACTTGTGCCTCCCCGGCCTGAACCCCGCCGCCCTTGCCTCGATAGGTGTTACCAGCGCGGCGCCGAACCCTCGGAATCCGCGTCTCCGCCGAGGGCGTCTACCCCCAGCCAATCCGCACACACATCACTGGTCGCCGGTTGTAGTGATCCGGCTCTCGCGTCCCGGTAGAGCCGCTCCAGCGGATGGCCGCGGCGCATGGCCGACGTGCCGGCCGCCTCCAGCATCGAGGCGGCCACCTCGGCCGCGGTCGTGCCGGCCAGCAGCTTGGCCCGCCACACCCAGCGGTTGGTCTCGGCGTCGCCGGGCTGCTCGTCGACCCGGCGTGCCGCCTCCTGGACGGCCAGCCGGGCGGCGGCGACGGCGGCGTCGGCCCGGCCGATCCGCGACCGGATGGCCGGCAGGTGGCCCAGCTTGCGCTCGTTGACGTGCTCGACCGCCGCGTCCACGGCCGCGCGGGCCACCCCGACGTAGACGGCGGCGTAGCTGGCCACCATCCAGTGCGGGGCGAGCTGGGCCACGACCAGCGCCAGGCCCTCGACCCCGCCGAGCAGCGTGCCGGCCGGCACGGTGACGTCGACGTGCAGGTCGTGCGAGCCGGTGGCGCGCATCCCGAGCGCGTCCCAGGTCGGCTCGACGCGGAGACCCTCGCCCGCCGGCACCAGGAACTGCGAGACCTGGGACGGGTCGGCGGCGCTGCGCGCGGCGACCAGGTAGGCGTCCGCGTGCCCGGCCCCCGAGCAGAACGTCTTGGCGCCCCGGATGCGGTAGCCCCCGTCAACCGCCTCGTACGACGTAGTGAGCTGCGACAACCGGGAGCCGGCGCCCCGCTCGCTCATCGCCACGGCGTACCACTTGCCCTCGGCCGCGGCCCGCAGCGCGTCGTCGCGGGCCTGGAGCGCCTCGGGCGGCAGGCCCAGGGCGTCGGCCAGCTCGTCGGTGACGCCGGCCAGCGCACCGGTCACCGAGGCGTGCATGTTGAACACGAGCGCGGTGGCGCCGTTGCCCCGGGCCAGCTCGTAGGCCGTCGCCGCGTACTCCGCGAAGCCGGCGCCGGCGCCACCCAGCCGGGCCGGGACCATCAGCCCGAACAGGCCCGCGGCGCGCAGGTCGGCGAAGTCGTCGGCGGGAAAGCTGCCGTCCCGGTCGTGAGCCGCGGCACGGGCCGCGAACCGGGGCGCGAGCCGGCTGGCCGGTGAGCTCATGCGTACTCCTCTGCCTTGCGACCGGAACCCTGGTAGAGCACGGCCGTCGAGCGGGTGGGGACGATGCGGCCGAGCGGGCGGCTGTCCGGCCGGGGGCGTGGCCCGAGCCAGCGGATCAGTCCCGGCACGCTGGGGCGGGCGCCGCGCACCTTCAGCCGTACGCCGTGGGAAGCGCACTCCGCGGTCAGCCGGCGCGGGTCGACGAACAACGCCGGATCGTGGAGCCCCACCGGGGCGAGACCGATCAGCTCGCCCAGCGTGACCGTCACGAAGCGACTGAGCGGGTTGTCGTTGACGGTGTCGACCACGAGCAGCCCGCCCGGCTTGAGCACCCGGCACAGCTCGGCCACGGTGCCCGGCAGGTCGGTCACGTGCTCGAGGATCTCGCCGGCCGCCACCACCTCGGCCGAGCCGGTGGCCAGGGGCAACGCCGTCACGTCGCCGCGCACCGCCGTCATGCCGCGGGCGGCCGCGTGCCGCAGGCCCGAGGAGCGGAGGTCGACGCCGACGTGCCGGTAACCCTTGCCGGCCACATGCGGCGCGAGCAGGCCGCCGCCGCAGCCCGCGTCGACCAGCAGCGCCCCCGCGGAAGGGGCGGGCGGGATCAGCTGGGCGCGGGCCTCCGCCAGCCAGTGCAGCAGCTCGAAGTGACCGCCGCGACGCCACCACTCGCCGGCCAGGTCGTCATACTGACGCGGATCGTTACGCGGCATCGACGGCATGTGATCGAGCGTGGCATGACAACGGCACACCCGCCACACTGCTCGCATGTCCCGTGCGCTGGCAGTGATCAAGTCGTCCCACCCGGAGCCCGGCGGCGCCGTCACCGTGGCGATGACTCTGCTCGCCGTCGGCGTCGGTCACCGGGGGTGGTCGATCCTGGGCGTGTTCCTCGCTGTGGGGGCCACGCAGCTCGCGGTGGGCTGGGTCAACGACTGGCTCGACGCCGACCGCGACCAGGTCGCCGGGCGTACCGACAAGCCGGTCGCCTCGGGGGCGGTCTCCCGGCGCGCGGTGGGCATCGCCGGACTGGTTGCCTCCCTGGCCATCCCGCTTCTCGGGCTGCCGTTCGGGCTGTGGCCCACCGTCGTGATCACCCTCGTCGGTGTGTTCGCGCTGCTCTACGACTGGCCGCTGAAGTCCACCGTGCTGTCGGTGGTGCCTTATGTGGTGGCGTTCGGACTGCTGCCGGCATTCGTCGTGGTCTCGCTGCCGGGCAACCCGGCGCCGCCCGCCTGGCTGGTCGCCGCGGGGTCGCTGCTGGGCGCGGGCGCCCACTTCGCCAACGTCCTGCCCGATCTTGCGGATGACGCGGCGACGGGCGTACGGGGCCTGCCGCACCGCCTCGGCGCGACCGGATCGGCCGTGGTCGCCGCCCTGCTCCTTCTCAGTGCGACACTCACGCTGGTCTTCGGGCCGCCCGGGCCACCGTCGTGGGCCGGCTGGACGGGCGCCGCGGCCGCCGTCGTGGTCCTTCCGCTCGGGTGGTACGCCACCATGCGCGCGAAGGGACGCGGTGTCGCCATGTTCCGCGCCGTGATCCTGGTCGCGCTCATCGACGTTCTGCTGCTCATCTCCAGCGGCCGGGTGGTGTGATTGGACGGGTCGCCGCACGCGCTCGATCACCGACCTCTAGGCTGAACCTGTTTGAGATGTCGAGCTTCATCAGCTTGGAGGATCGTGATGCGCTCGCTGGGAACCCGCCGCGTCGCCCAGGCCGCGGGTGCCGCCACGGTCGCCATGATGGCGCTGGTCGGCTGCTCGGCCGGCCAGGTGGCCGAGACCGCGCTCCTGGACGCGCCGATCTCGGGCCTGAGCACGCAGAGCCCCGACGGTCGCGTGCTGATCCGAAACCTCCAGGTCCTCTACAACGGCCCCGAGGGCTACCCGGCGAACGGTGACGCCCCCCTCGAAGTGTCGTTGTTCAACCAGACCACCGAGCCGGTGACCGTCCTGATCAGCAGCAAGCCGCTGCAGAACGAGGTCGAGGGCGTCGTCTCGGCGCAGCGGATCGGGCTCACCGGGGGTGCTCCCGCCGCGTCGCCCAGCGCCAACCCCGAGCCGTCCGGCAGCCGCCCGGCCGCCTCGATCCCGCCCGGTGACGTCACCCAGGCCAGCAGCATTCCCGACCCGTCGGTGCAGCCCAGCCTGCCCAGCGCGCCGGCGTCGGCCCCGGCGGCCGAGGCTTTGCAGCCGGCCCGCATCACCATCCCGGCTCTGAGCAGCACGAGCTTCCTGCCCGACGACACCTCGAAGCTGTTCGCCGCGGGCCTGAGCGACGAGCTCAAGCCGGGCAACTCGCTGAGCCTGATCTTCGAGATCAGCGGCTACTCGCAGCCGCTCGAGGTCAACGCGCCCTTCGCGATCCCGCTGTCGCCCGCCTCGCGCGGCCCGGTCGAGGCGGAGCCGGAAGAGCACGAGTAAATGTCGTACCGCCCCGCTAGCTTTGCGGGGTGACATCGTCCCGCACCGCCGCCAAGGCCGCCCGCCCCGCCTACGTCTGCGACGCCTGCGGCCACCAGCCGCCCAAGTGGCTGGGCCGCTGTCCCGAGTGCGGCGAGTGGGGCTCGGTCATCGAGTCCACGGTGAGCACCCCGCTCGGCGCCGGTCGGGTGGTCAGCTCGCGGCTGCCGTCCGAGCCGGCGCGCCCGATCGCCCAGATCAGCGCGGCCCCGGCCAAGGCCGTGCCGACCAACGTGGGCGAGCTCGACCGGGTGCTCGGCGGCGGCCTGGTGCCGGGCGCGGTGGTGCTGCTGGCCGGTGAGCCCGGTGTGGGCAAGTCCACTCTGCTGCTCGACGTGGCTCAGCAGTGGGCCGCCGGCGCCGGCACACCGTCCCTGGTGGTCAGTGGCGAAGAGTCGGTGAGCCAGGTGCGCCTGCGCGCCGAGCGGCTCGGCGCCCTGCACGACAAGCTCTACCTGGCCTCCGAGAGCGACCTCAGCGCCGTCCTGGGCCACCTCGACGCGGTCAAGCCCGGCCTGCTCATCGTCGACTCGGTGCAGACGATCTCGGCACCGGGCACCGAGGGCGTCTCGGGCGGCGTCACCCAGGTGCGGGCCGTCACCGCCGCGCTGGTAGGCGTGGCCAAGGAACGGGGCATCGCCACCGTGCTGGTGGGCCACGTCACGAAGGACGGTCAGGTCGCCGGCCCGCGCGTGCTCGAGCACCTGGTCGACGTCGTGCTCCACTTCGAGGGCGACAAGCACTCGTCGTTGCGCCTGGTCCGCGGCGTCAAGAACCGCTACGGCGCGGCCGACGAGGTGGGCTGCTTCGAGATGAACGAGAACGGCATCACCAGCCTGCCCGACCCCTCGGGGCTGTTCCTGACGCGCTACAACGAGCCCGTGCCCGGCACCTGCGTGACCGTGGCCATGGAGGGTCGCCGCGCCCTGGTCACCGAGGTGCAGGCCCTGATCGGGGCCGAGGTGCAGGGCTCACCCCGGCGTACCGTGTCGGGCCTCGACAGCGCCCGGCTGGCCATGGTGCTCGCCGTGCTCGAGCGTCGCACCAAACAGCTCAAGCTCTACAACCGTGAGGTCTTCGCGGCCACGGTGGGCGGCATCCGGTTGATCGAGCCGTCGGCCGATCTCGCGATGGCGCTCGCGGTGGCCTCCGGCGGCCTCGACCTGGCCATGGCGCCCCAGTTGGTGGCGATCGGCGAGGTGGGGCTGACCGGCGAGATCCGGCGGGTCGGCGCCGTCGGCCGGCGGCTCGCCGAGGCGGCACGGCTGGGCTTCAAGGTGGCGCTCGTTCCGCCCGGCTGCGCTCCCGAGGCGCCCCGCGGCATCGAAGTCATCGAGGTGAGCGACCTACGCTCGGCTCTGCAGTCGGCGGCCCGGGCTTCGGCCGCGGCTGGCGGTGACCGACAGTGACCTTTAATCACGCTACGGAGCATTCATCGAACCACGGCTCGTTGCCCTGGATGACAGTCCGTAGAATGTCCAGGTGCCGTTCGACCGCGATGGTTCCAAGCCCTCCGCCGCCAACCCCACGCCGCGGCCCGGCGTCAACGGCTCGACGCATCGTCCGGCGGCCGCCGGCGCCGGTCCCGGTCTCACGGGCGGCGGGGTGACCGCCGATCCGCTGCGCGCCAATCTGGCCCTGATGGCGCCCGGCACCGCGCTGCGCGACGGCCTCGAGCGCATCCTCCGCGGGCGCACGGGCGCGCTGATCGTGCTCGGCCACGACGCGGTGGTCGAGAGCATCTGCACCGGCGGCTTCCCGCTCGATGTCGAATTCTCGGCGACCAGGCTGCGTGAGCTGTGCAAGATGGACGGCGCGGTCGTCATGTCGAGCGACGGCACCCGGATCATGCGGGCCGCGGTCCACCTCATGCCCGACCCGGCGATCCCGTCCGAAGAGTCCGGCACCCGCCACCGCACGGCCGAGCGGGTGGCCAAGCAGTCCGGCTTCCCGGTCATCTCGGTGAGCCAGTCGATGCACATCATCGGCCTCTACGTGAACGGTCAGCGCCACGTCCTCGACGACTCGGCCGCGATCCTGTCCCGGGCCAACCAGGCCCTGGCCACCCTCGAACGCTACAAGCTGCGCCTCGACGAGGTCTCGGGCACGCTCTCGGCGCTCGAGATCGAAGACCTGGTCACGGTGCGTGACGCGGTCGCCGTCGTCCAGCGGCTGGAGATGGTCCGCCGCATCGCCGACGAGATCTCGGGCTACGTGGTCGAGCTGGGCACCGACGGCCGCCTGCTGGCGCTCCAGCTCGACGAGCTGATGGCCGGCGTCGACTCCGACCGCACCCTGGTCATCCGCGACTACCTGCCCACCGGCCGCAAGGCCCGCACGCTCGACGAGGCCCTGGTCGAACTCGACCTGCTCACCGCCACCGAGATGATCGACCTCGTGGCCGTGGCGAAGGCGATCGGCTACCCCGGCGCCAGCGATTCGCTGGACGCGGCGGTCTCCCCCCGCGGCTTCCGACTGCTGGCCAAGGTGCCGCGGCTGCCCACCCAGATCGTCGACCGCCTGGTCGACCACTTCGGCAGCCTGCAACGGCTGCTGGGCGCCACGGTCGAAGACCTGCAGGCCGTCGAGGGCGTCGGCGACGCGCGGGCCCGGGGCGTACGCGAGGGCCTGTCCCGCCTGGCCGAGGCGTCCATCCTCGAGCGCTACGTCTGACCCTTCGCCTTGCGGGTGCGTCCACTCGGGTTCTTTGGCTTTTGCGGGTGCGGCCTGCTCGGCTTCGTTCGCTCTTTGAGGGTGTGGCGTTGCCGGCCTCGACCTGGCACCGTCCGCGGCCCTTCGACGTGACCGGGCGAACTCGGTCGCGCTCCGGCTGCGGCGGGAACACAGTGGTGGAGTGTTGCTGTCGGTTGCGGGGTCCAGTTGTTCGGGGAAGACCATTGCCGCTCGGGGGTGCGCCTCGGTGGCGGGGCTCGTGGTGCACGACTTCGACGAGATCGGGGTGCCTTCGGGGGCCGATACGACATGGCGGCAGCGCAGCCTGGAAGGTTGGGTGCGGCGCGCGGTCGGCTATCAGCGGGACGGGCTCGACATGCTGTTGCTGGGGCAGTCTCCGCTCGGTGAGGTGTTGGCCAGTCCCTCGGCGGTCGAACTCGACGGCATCGTGACGTGCGTGCTCGACGTGGCCGACGACGAGCGGCTGCGGCGGCTGGAGCAGCGCGATGCCGGCAGGTGGTCTGATCTGGCCAAGAAGGCCTTCGTGGGGTGGGCCCGCTGGCATCGTGGACACGCCGCCGACCCGCGTCATGCGCCGGTTGTGCTCACCGAGGGTGGCTGGCCGGGGATGCGGTGGGAGCGGTGGTCCAGCTGGCGGGCCGGCGATCCCCGGTGGGTGGTGCCCATTCTGGACACCACCGATCATCGGGTCGAGCAGTCGGGCGCGAACCTCCGGCGGTGGGTGGCCGAGGCCCGCAGGTCTGCTCCGGCGCACCCGCTGAAGGTTTGCTCCCCGGGCGCCCCCGACCACTGACAACGTCCGGATGCGGCACGGGCCGAATCTGTCTTTGGGCTGATCACCCGCGGGTTGGGGCCTGTCCGAGGTTCGATGTGCGCCGGGCGGAGGACTCTTAAGATCGACTGCCATGGTGAGCAACCGGAACGTCGTGCTGGCGGCGCCCCTGGCAGGTCTGTTGCTGGGGGTGCTCGACTTCGTCTGGATCAAGTATGTGCCGTGGCCGTTCGGGGACCTCGGCAACTCGATGGCCGTCTGGGCGGTGGCGGCGTTCCTGCTCACGTGGGGTTTCCGGTGGTCGCTGCCCGTCGGCACGGCCGGGGCGATCGTCTGCCTGATCGTGGCCGTCCCCAGCTATTACCTGGCCGCGGCGCTGATCCAGAACGACGACTGGTCCAACCTGTTCAACGCCAGTTCGCTCGCTTGGATGGGCTTCGGCGTGGTGGCCGGCGCGGTCTTCGGCGCCGCCGGCGTGATCGCCCGTACGCCCGGCCGACTGCAGGCCGTGGCTGTGGGCATGCCTGCGGCCGTCCTGTTCGCCGAGGCGGTGATCAAGGCCGGGCGGATCGGCGACCCCTCCTACGACACGACCGATCAGCTGGAGGCCGTAGCCGTCCTGGTCACCCTGGGGGTGCTGATCACCCTCTGGGTCGGCGGCTCGTGGCGCCGTCGCGCGCTGGGGCTGGTCTTCGCCCTTCCGCTGACCGCGGTCGGCTACGCCCTGCTGTCCGTCATCGGCTTCCGCTGACCGGCGGCGCTCAGGAGCTCGGCGGCTCGTCGATGCCGTGCGCGTGATCGGCGGCGCTCAGGTCAGCGGCCCATCGATGCCGTGCGCGTGATCGGCCGCGCTCAGGTCAGCGGCCCATCGATGCCGTTCGTGTGATCGGCCGCGCTCAGGTCAGCGGCTCGTCAATGGCGTTCGCGTGATCGGTGACCGAGGCGCCGGTGACTGTCGCTCGCAGCGGGAGCATCTCCAGACAGCGACGGATCGCGTGACCCATCTGGGGGTTGGGCACCCGCATCGATACCGTACAGTGGGGCACCCAGCGCCCCGGCCGGTAGAGATCCCACACTTCGACCCCGGCCGCTTCCAGGCGCTCGTGCACCTCCCGATGGTGGTCGAGCAGCGCGGCCGTCGGCGTGACGCCCAGCCACAGCACCCGCCCCACGAACTGGCCCACGAAGTCGAGGTCGAGCGTCAAACCACGGCCGACCGGCAGGCCGCTCAAGGCCTTGGCCACCGCCGCCGGGGCCAGGCTGCGGGCGGCAGCCAGCGATACGTGCGGGCGATGCTTCTCCTGCAGGAGCGAGGCCAGCGTCGGGATGCCCTCGGCCTCGAGGGCGCGCCACAGGGTGCGTACCCGGCGGGTGGCGTCGACGTCCAGGTAGAGCTCGAGAGCGGCGACCACTTACTGCGTAATGGTCAGCGGGACCGGCTTGCTGACCAGGGTGCCGAGACGGGCGCGCAGCTCGAACTGGCCGGGCGGCGGGTTGGGGCCGGCGGGCGAGCCGCCGGCGCAGGTGCTCGACTGACGACCGTTCCAGGTGACCTTGTACGTGAGTTCCTGCCCGGCCGGCAGCTGGCGCACGTCACCGCCCTTGGCGGTGCTGCACGTGTCGGACGACCAGTACTTGTGGGCGCCCTGGTCGATGTAGAGCTCTTGCGGGTCGGCCCCGACATCGCGGGCGCAGGCACGCTGGCTGACGTTCTTGATTTTTAGTTCTATCTGGACCGGCGCGCCGCGCTTGAGGTTCGTGGAGGCCGGAATCGGGGTCACGGCGAGCTCGCCGTCGGCGCAGGAGCCGTCGGCGGGGATGTTGACGTTGTTGTTCTCGCCGGTGCCTGTTCCGGTGCCGGTGCCGCCGGTCGGGGGCAGCGTGGGCTGCGACGGGTCGTCGTCACCGGGGGGCTGGGTCTGCAGGTCGCCGGGCGCGGGCAACGAAGGGCCGTTGTCGCCGGGCACTCCAGGAACGAACGACGGTTCGGGCAATTTCGGTTCGGAGCTGGGTAGCTGCGTCGAAGCCGACGTCGGGCTCTGGCTCTTCTTCGAGTCGTCGTCGCCACCGGTGCAGGAAACGAACAGCACGATGATGCCGAGCAGCACTGCGCCCAGCACGACCGCACGACGCCGCCAATAGACGGCGGATGGAAGGGGACCAACCGTCGCTCGCATGATGGGCAACACGTTAAACCCGCGCGCCCGCGCGGAACGCCGCGACGCGCCGGGGCGTATGCGACAACGACTCGCAAAAATGTCTAGAGGTAGACCTTGCGCTGGTAGATCGCGTGCGCCCCGGCGACACGATCGAGGAACAACTTTCCGGCGCAGTGATCGATCTCGTGTTGCAGGGCGCGGGCCTCGAAGGCGTCGGTGGTGATTTCGACTGCTTCGCCACTGCCGGGCAGCGTCGCCGACACCACGATCCGCCCGGCCCGCTTCACGTCGCCGGTCAGGTCGGGAACGGACAGGCAGCCCTCGCGTCCGGCCTTCCAGCGGCTGGCCTCAATGATCTTGGCGTTGCAGAGGACGAACGCGCCGTGCGTGGTGGCCGCCTTGGGGTGGCCGGTGACGTCGACGGCGAAGATCTGGGCGTCCACGCCGACCTGCGGTGCGGCCAGGCCGACGCAGCCGGGCGAGACCCGCATGGTGGCGACCAGGTCGGCGGCGAGCCGCACGACCGCCGGGTCGGCCGGGTCGACCTCGTCGCCGACCGTACTCAAAACCGTCGCCGGGGCGGTGACGACCGGGAGGACCTTGCCCTCCGGCCCGTCCCACGCCACGGGCGCGGTCACAGGATCTCCGACTCGGCGCGGCGCAGGGTCACCTCGACGCCCAGCTCGGCCGCGGCCACCGCGAGCTGCTCGGCCAGTTCGTCGGCCGAGCCGGCGGGCAGGTCGGCCTCGGCGATGAGCACGTAGAGCGCTCCGGTCAGCCGGGTGCTCAGATCGGTGATGTTTCCGCCCGCGGCGGCGACCACGCGGGTCACCGCGGCGACGATGCCGAGCCGGTCGGCGCCGTGCACGCTCACCACGTACGGGTCTCCGCCGCCCGGCTTGTCGGACTCGGGAGCAACCGACCGTACCGAGGTGACGACGTCGCCCAGGGAGGACAGCGCGGCGCTCGCCTCGTCGACGGACGGACCCGTGCAGATCAGGGTCATCGTGAAGTGGCCGCGCAGGCGGGTCATGGTGGAATCGGTCAGGTTGGCCCCGACGCCGGCCAGCGCCTCGGACACGTCGGCGACGATGCCGGTCCGGTCGGGACCGATGACGGTGATGGCGAGCTCATGCACCTGCCTACAGTAAGACCTGCCATGACTCTTGCCGATGACGCCATCACGTGGTTCGACCAGAACGCCCGGGATCTGCCCTGGCGACAGCCCGACACCACCCCTTGGGGTGTCCTGGTGAGCGAGGTGATGCTCCAGCAGACGCCGGTCGTCCGCGTGGAGCCCGCCTGGCGCTCCTGGATGACCCGCTGGCCCACCCCCGCCGACCTGGCCGCCGACCCGCCTTCGGAAGCTATCCGCATGTGGGGACGGCTCGGTTATCCCCGCCGGGCGATGCGGTTGCACGCCTGCGCCGTGGCGATGGTCGAGCGGCACGGCGGCCAGGTTCCCTCCGATCTGGAACAACTGCTGGCGCTGCCCGGCGTGGGCACCTACACCGGGCGGGCGGTGGCCACTTTCGCGTACGGCCAGCGCCACCCCGTGGTCGACACGAACGTCCGCCGCGTGGTGTCCCGGGCCGTCGAGGGCAAGCCTGACGCGGGCCCGTCCACCACCGCGGCCGACCTGGTCGCGATGGCCGACCTGTTGCCCGAGGAACCGGCCCGGGCCGCCCGGGCCAGCATCGCGTTCATGGAACTGGGCGCCCTGGTCTGCGTGGCCCGCTCCCCCCTCTGCCCCGAGTGCCCGTTCGAGCAGGTCTGCGCGTGGCGGCTCAACGGTTCCCCTGCGCTCGAAGGACCGAGTCGCAAGCCGCAGCGGTACGCGGGAACCGACCGGCAGGTACGCGGCCTGCTGCTCGAGGTGCTGCGGCACGCCACCGGCCCGGTGCCCCGGCAGCGCCTCGATCTGGTGTGGAACGACGACGTGCAGCGGGCCCGGGCGCTGGCCGGCCTGGTCGAGGACGGGCTCGTCGAGCCGCTCGACACGGAGGTCTTCGTACTCGCCGGGGACGCGCCGCGCGTACCGCCGCAATCTCTGTAGCCGGCAGCTGACTTTCCGAAGGCTTGCGTCTAGAGTGAACGCTCACATAGATGCTTATCACGCATGCAGCGCCCTCTAAGTGCAGCTATGGATTCACCGCCTGAGCACTGGGTTGCGGCGTTGTGCGCGCGAACAACGGGAGGATCCCGGTGTCCCGCTTCCGAGCCCGCACGGCCGGCATCGTCGCTGCCGTGGCCGCCCTGCCCCTCGCGGTCGCCCCACCGGCCGTCGCCGCCGCCGATCCCGACTACACGATCACCGTCGACTCCGGCGCGACCGGACCCGCGATCAGCGACGAGATGTACGGCGTGTTCTTCGAGGACATCAACTACGCGGCCGACGGCGGGCTCTACGCCGAACTGGTCCGCAACCGCTCCTTCGAGTTCCAGAGCGCGGACAACCAGTCGTACACCGGCCTCACCGGCTGGGCGGCAACCGGCACCGCCGCCACCGTCGACGACGACGCCCGCCTCAACGAGCGCAACCGCACCTACCTGCGGCTGACCGGCCCGGGCAGCATCACCAACGCCGGGTACAACAGTGGCATCGCGCTCGAGAAGGGCGAACGCTACGACTTCTCGGTCTGGGCGCGCAGCGACACCGCCGGCACCCCGCTGACCATCACCCTGGCGACGACCGGCGGCGCCGCGCTGGCCACCCCGATCAAGATCAACGTCAAGGGCGACACCTGGGTCCGGTACGCGGGGTCGCTGCGCGCCACGGCCACCAGCGACAGCGGCCGGCTGTCGGTGAGCACCACCGGCGCCGGCACGACGCGGCTCGACATGGTGTCGCTGTTCCCGCGTGACACGTACAAGGGCCATGGGCTGCGCCGGGACCTGGCCGAGAAGGTGGCGGCGCTGCGTCCGGGCTTCGTCCGGTTCCCCGGCGGATGCCTGGTCAACACGGGCAGCCACTACGCGTACGACGCCGCCTCGAACTTCCCGCGGGCCCGTTCGTACCAGTGGAAGGACACCGTCGGTCCGGTCGAGACACGCGGCACCAACGCGAACTTCTGGGGCTACAACCAGAGCTACGGCCTCGGGTACTTCGAGTATTTCCAGTTCAGTGAGGACATCGGGGCGGCTCCGCTGCCGGTCGTGCCGGCGCTGGTCACCGGCTGCGGGCAGAACCGCGCGACCGACGACCCGGCACTGTTGCGGCGGCACATCCAGGACACCCTCGACCTGATCGAGTTCGCGAACGGCCCGGCCACCTCGACCTGGGGCCGGGTGCGGGCCCAGATGGGTCACCCGAAGCCGTTCGGCCTGACCATGGTGGCGGTCGGCAACGAGGAGAACCTGCCCGAGGAGTACTTCGCCAACTTCCTCCAGTTCCGCGACGCGATCAAGGCGAAGCACCCGGGCGTCACGGTGATCAGCAACTCGGGGCCGGACGACATGGGCGTCACCTTCGACAACCTGTGGGCCAAGAACCGGGCCGCCGGCACCGAGATGGTCGACGAGCACTACTACAACAGCCCGAACTGGTTCCTGCAGAACAACGAGCGCTACGACTCGTACGACCGGAACGGGCCGAAGGTCTTCCTCGGTGAGTACGCCTCGCAGGACGCCAAGTTCTTCAACTCGTTGTCCGAGGCGGCCTACATGACCGGGCTCGAACGCAACGCCGACGTGGTCCGGATGGCCTCGTACGCGCCGCTGCTCGCCAACATCGACAACGTGCAGTGGCGGCCGGACCTGATCTGGTTCGACAACGACGAGTCCTGGGGCTCGACCAGCTACCAGATGCAGAAGCTGTTCATGACCAATGTCGGCGACCGCGTGGTGCCCTCCTCGGTGTCGGGTGGCCGGGTTGTGCAGCCGCAGCCGGTCACCGGCCGGGTCGGGCTCTCGACCTGGCGTACGGCCGCCCGCTACGACGACCTGAAGGTGACCGCTCCGGACGGCACGGTGCTGCTCGAGGACAACTTCGACGACGGCAACGCCGACGGCTGGAGCCCGATCGAGAACCGCGGGACGTGGACGGTCGCCGACGGCGCGTACGCCCAGACCGACGCGACGGCCGAGAACACGATGGTCGCCGCGGCCGCGAACATCACGGCCACCGACTACGACATCAGCGTGAAGGCCACCAAGACCGCCGGCGACGAGGGCTTCCTCATTCCGTTCGGGATCAAGGACTCGGGCACCTGGTACTGGTGGAACCTCGGCGGCTGGAACAACACGCAGGGCGCGATCGAGAAGGCCACCGGGTCCGCCGCCGCCAAGGAACAGCTGTTCACCCGGCCCGACACGGTCAACACCGGCCAGACGTACGACCTGAGGATCGAGGTCCGGGGCACGAAGGTGACCCTGATCCGCGACGGTCAGGTGTGGGGCAGCTTCGACGACAACCAGGTCACCGAGCCGTTCGCTCAGGTCGTCACCCGCGACCTTCGTACCGGCGAAGTGATCGTCAAGGTCGTCAACGCCTCCACCACGCCGGCGCTCACCAGGGTCGACCTCGGCCGCCTCAAGGTCGCACCGACGGGTCGCATGACCGTGCTGGCCGGCGACCCGGGCGAGCAGAACACCCGCTCGGCCGAGCCGATCCAGCCCGTGACCACCACCGTCCGCGGCCTGGGCTCGTCCTTCACCCGCGAGTTCCCGGCCGGCTCGGTCACCTTCCTCCGCCTCAAGACCCGATAGGGAGCCACCGCATGTCTTTCCACCTGAGGCGACGTACGCTCCTCGGGGCGGCCGCCGGGACCGGACTGGCCGGGCTCGGCCTGGCGTCATCGTCGCCGGCTACGGCCGCTCAGCCGCGCTCCGACGCCGAGATCTACGGCGTTCCCACCGTCCAGCCCCTGGTCACTCAGCGAGCCGATCCCTTCATCACGCCTCGCACCGACGGCAGGTACTACTTCACCGGCTCGGTCCCCGAATACGACCGGATCGCCCTGCGCGGAGCGTCCACCCTGGCCGGCCTGTCCGGCGCGGCCGAGAGTGTCATCTGGCGGCGCCCGGCCAGCGGCAAGATGGCCGGGCACGTCTGGGCGCCGGAACTGCACCGCGTCGACGGCCGCTGGTACGTCTACTTCGCTGCCGGTGACTCCGACGACGTGTTCCGCATCCGCACGTACGTGCTGGAATCGCCGTTGGCCGACCCGTTGGACGCCAGTGGCTGGCAGCTCAAGGCCCAGCTGATGACCGAGTGGGACGGCTTCACGCTGGACGCGACCACCTTCGCGCACCGGGGCCGCCGCTACCTGGTGTGGGCACAGAGCGAGCCGGAGATCGCCGTCAACACCAGCCTCTACATCGCCCGGATGGGCACGCCGTGGTCGCTCGCGAGCAAGCCGACCAGGATCACCACGCCCACCCGCGACTGGGAGATCCAGGGCTTCCGGGTGAACGAGGGGCCGGCCGTGCTGATCCGCAACGGGCGGGTGTTCCTGACCTTCTCGGCCAGCGCCACTGACGCCCGCTACTGCATGGGCCTGCTCACCGCGGACGCGGACGCCGACCTGCTGCGGCGGGAGTCGTGGGTGAAGACGCCGGACCCGATCTTCGTGACCAACGCTTCGACCGAGAGATTCGGGCCGGGGCACAACTCTTTCACGGTGGCCGAGGACGGGCGCACCGACGTGCTCGTCTATCACGCCCGCGACTACCGGGACATCACCGGCGACCCGCTCTACGACCCGAACCGGCACGCCCGGGTGCAACGGCTCTACTGGCATCCGGACGGCACACCGCTGTTCGGCGTGCCCGTGGGCGACGGCGGCCCGATCGTGCGGATCACGCCGGCCGACCGGCCGGACGACTACGTGCGGCATTCGGCCGGCGGCACGATCGTGGTGCAGCGCGCGCCCCGCGACCTGGCAGCCACCCAGTTCCGCTTCGAGGCGCAGGCCGACGGGACCGAGGTGCTGCGCTCGGTCGACCAACCGGCACAGTTCATCGGGCCCGGCCTGCGCCTGGGAACCACCCCGCTCGCGGTTCGGCGGGAGGTCGTCCGCGCCGGGTTCAAGCTGCGTGTCGAGGGCGGCTACCTGCGGATCGCCGGCTCCACCGTCTCCGTCGGCTCGGCCGGAACAGTTCTGCGGCTGAGCTGACGGCATCCGCCCGCGTACGCGTTCCCCCCGACGCGTGCGCGGGCTCCTTCCCGGATGTCGCCCCGGGACGCGCAACGGCCCGGCTGCGTCGCAGCCGGGCCGTTGTCGTGAACTACGTGGTGCCTACTCCTCGGTGGTCGTAGCCCCGAGGTCGGCCGGAACCGCGTCGGGAACCGCGATTCCCCGGTCGGCGCCCTTGAAGACCAGCTTGGACTTCTCGATGTTCTCCGGGTCGCCCTCGCAGTCCACGACCACGATCTGGCCGGGGCGCAGCTCGTTGAAGAGGATCTGCTCGGAGAGGGTGTCTTCCAGGTCGCGCTGGATCGTGCGACGCAGCGGCCGCGCGCCCAGCACCGGGTCGAAGCCCTTCTTGGCCAGGTACTTCTTGGCGTTGTCGGTCAGCTCGAGACCCATGTCCTTGTTCTTGAGCTGACCCTCGATGCGAGCGGTGAAGATGTCGACGATCTGGAGGATCTCTTCCTGGCGGAGCTGGTGGAAGACGATCGTGTCGTCGATGCGGTTGAGGAACTCCGGGCGGAAGTGCTGCTTCAGCTCGTCGTTGACCTTGACCTTCATCCGGTCGTAGTTGCTCTCGACGTCCTCCGAGGCCTGGAAGCCCAGGGAGACCGCCTTGGCCACGTCCCGCGTGCCGAGGTTGGTGGTCAGGATGATGACCGTGTTCTTGAAGTCCACGATGCGGCCCTGACCGTCGGTCAGGCGGCCGTCCTCGAGGATCTGCAGGAGCGTATTGAAGACGTCCGGGTGGGCCTTCTCGATCTCATCGAAGAGGACCACGGAGAACGGCTTGCGACGCACCTTCTCGGTCAGCTGGCCACCCTCGTCGTAACCGACGTAACCGGGAGGGGCGCCGACGAGACGGGACACCGTGTAGCGGTCGTGGAACTCGGACATGTCGAGCTGGATCAGAGCGTCTTCCGAGCCGAAGAGGAATTCGGCCAGCGCCTTGGAGAGCTCGGTCTTACCGACACCGGACGGGCCGGCGAAGATGAACGAGCCGGACGGGCGCTTCGGGTCCTTCAGGCCGGCCCGGGTGCGCCGGATCGCCTTGGAGACGGCCTTGACCGCGTCCTCCTGGCCGATGACCCGCTTGTGCAGCTCATCTTCCATGCGGAGCAGCCGGGACGTCTCCTCCTCGGTCAGCTTGTAGACCGGGATGCCGGTCCAGTTGCCCAGGACCTCGGCGATCTGCTCGTCGTCGACCTCGGACACGACGTCGAGGTCGCCGGCCTTCCACTCCTTCTCGCGCTGCGCCTTCTGACCCAGCAGCTGCTTCTCCTTGTCGCGCAGCTGCGCGGCCCGCTCGAAGTCCTGCGCGTCGATCGCGGACTCCTTGTCGCGGCGCACCTGGGCGATGCGCTCGTCGAAGTCGCGGAGGTCCGGCGGCGCGGTCATCCGGCGGATTCGCATCCGGGCGCCGGCCTCGTCGATCAGGTCGATCGCCTTGTCCGGCAGGAAGCGGTCGGAGATGTAGCGGTCGGCCAGCGTCGCCGCCGCGACCAGGGCCGCGTCGGTGATGCTGATGCGGTGGTGGGCCTCGTAGCGGTCGCGCAGGCCCTTGAGGATCTCGATGGTGTGCGCCAGCGACGGCTCGCCGACCTGGATGGGCTGGAAGCGGCGCTCGAGAGCGGCGTCCTTCTCCAGGTGCTTGCGGTACTCGTCGAGGGTGGTGGCGCCGATGGTCTGCAGCTCGCCGCGGGCCAGCATCGGCTTGAGGATGCTCGCGGCGTCGATCGCGCCCTCGGCGGCGCCCGCACCCACCAGGGTGTGGATCTCGTCGATGAACAGGATGATGTCGCCCCGGGTGCGGATCTCCTTGAGGACCTTCTTCAGGCGCTCCTCGAAGTCACCGCGGTAGCGGGAACCGGCGACCAGCGCGCCGAGGTCGAGCGTGTAGAGCTGCTTGTCCTTGAGCGTCTCGGGCACCTCGCCCTTGACGATCGACTGGGACAGGCCCTCGACGACCGCGGTCTTGCCGACACCGGGCTCGCCGATGAGCACCGGGTTGTTCTTGGTGCGGCGGGACAGCACCTGCATGACCCGCTCGATTTCCTTCTCGCGCCCGATGACCGGGTCGAGCTTGCCCTCGCGGGCGGCCTGGGTCAGGTTGCGCCCGAACTGGTCGAGCACCAGGGACGTCGACGGCGCGGCCTCGCCCGCCGCCGCGCCGGCCGCAGCCGGCTCCTTGCCCTGGTAGCCGGAGAGCAGCTGGATGACCTGCTGACGGACCCGGTTGAGGTCGGCGCCCAGCTTCACGAGGACCTGGGCGGCGACGCCCTCGCCCTCGCGGATCAGGCCGAGCAGGATGTGCTCGGTGCCGATGTAGTTGTGGCCGAGCTGCAGCGCTTCCCGCAGCGACAGCTCGAGAACCTTCTTGGCGCGGGGCGTGAACGGGATGTGCCCGCTCGGCGCCTGCTGACCCTGGCCGATGATTTCCTCGACCTGCTGCCGCACCCCCTCGAGGGAGATGCCCAGGCTCTCGAGGGCCTTGGCGGCGACGCCCTCGCCCTCGTGGATCAGGCCGAGCAGGATGTGCTCGGTCCCGATGTAGTTGTGGTTGAGCATCCGGGCCTCTTCTTGGGCCAGGACGACAACCCGTCGCGCTCGGTCGGTGAACCGCTCGAACATGCCCTCGTGCTCCTCACGTGCCGTGCGCCATGTGAACTGGCGGGGCCAGCGCACGGGCATCGGTGATACCCGTACTGACAACTCTATCGCCGCCGGGCGGTCTTGCTGGGCCCTCGTGGCCCCTCGAAACCTTCCGCAACGTTGATTTAGCCAACTTCGCACGCTCAGCCGCTGTTCCCCCAGTGGAACGGCTACGCGGACAGCGAAATCGCGGGAACGACCATCCACAGGCTGTGGACAACGTCGTCCCCGCCTGTGGATAACCCTACGGCGGACGACCGAAGAGCGAGCGAAAAGCAACAGGCCCGCCGCACGAGGTGCGACGGGCCCTGCTGCATCTGTCCGGGGGCTGGAAGTTCGTGGGTCAGTTGCGCCCCGGGCCCTTGGCGTGGAACTCGTCCACGATCTCCTGTGGGATACGACCCCGGTCGGAGATGTCCTTGCCGGCCTTCTTTGCCCACTCCCGGATCGCCTTGTTCTGCTCCCGGTCGGCGGTCGCGCCGCCCCGGCCGCGGGCGGCCCGGCCACCCACGACCACACCGCCGCGGGCGACCTTGGATCCGGCGTCCACGTACGGGTCGAAGAGCTCCCGCAATTTGGCGGCGTTCTTCTCCGAGAGGTCGATCTCGTACTGAATGCCGTCGAGGGCGAACTTCACCGTCTCGTCGGCGTCGCCTCCGTCGATGTCATCGACCAGCTTGTGAATGATCTGCTTGGCCACGCGCCGTTATCCTCCCGAACACAGGTTCTCCCCAATGCGACGCACAGACAATAACGCCACAGCGGCATCGTCCGTCAATGGCGGTCAGAACATTTCCGGCACGGGCCCGTTCCGGCGCCCTCGCACGTTGACCGGGAGCTATCCCGTCATGCTATCTCCGGATGCTTACTCGGGGCGGACGAGCGGGAAGAGGATCGTTTCCCGAATGCCCAGGCCGGTGAGCGCCATCAAGAGGCGATCGATTCCCATTCCCATGCCACCGGTGGGCGGCATTCCGTACTCCATGGCCCGCAGGAAATCCTCGTCGAGCTGCATCGCCTCGGGATCGCCCCCGGCCGCCAGCAACGACTGGGCCAGCAGCCGGTCGCGCTGCACGACCGGGTCGACCAGCTCGGAATAGGCGGTGGCCAGTTCGAAACCGGAGACGTAGAGGTCCCACTTCTCGGTGAGACCTGGAGTTTCCCGGTGTGCGCGGGTCAGCGGCGCGGTCTCCTCGGGATAGTCCCGCACGAACGTCGGCGCCTGGAGTGTGTGCTGCACGAGGTGCTCGAACAGCTCCTCGACGAGCTTGCCCGGGCCCCACTTCGGATCGACGGAAAGGTCGTGCTTTTCGGCATAACGCAGCAGTTGCGAGATATCGGTGGACGGGGTGACTTCCTCGCCGAGCGCCACGGAGAGAGATCCATAGAGAGTCACCGATGCCCACTCGCCGCTCAGATCCAACTCGGCGCCGTCGAAGTGCGTCACGATGTGTGACCCGGCGACCGCGAACGCGGCTTCCTGAATCCACTCGCGCGTCTGCTGCTGCATGACGTTGTAGTCCGCGTACGCCTGGTAGGCCTCGAGCATCGCGAACTCCGGCGAGTGCGTCGAGTCCATGCCCTCATTGCGGAAGTTGCGGTTGATCTCGAAGACGCGATCGATGCCGCCGACGACGGCCCGCTTCAAAAACAGTTCCGGCGCGATCCGCAGATAGAGATCGGTGTCGAGGGCGTTGCTGTGTGTCACAAAGGGCCGGGCCGTGGCGCCGCCGTGCAGCAACTGCAACATTGGCGTTTCCACCTCGAGATAATTGCGGCGGAACAGCGACTCGCGGAGGCTGCGCACGGCCGTGGCACGCGTGCGAACCATGTCGCGGGCCTGGGGCCGGACGATCAGATCGACATAGCGCTGGCGAACCCGCGTCTCTTCGGAAAGCGGCTTGTGGGCCACCGGAAGCGGCCGCAGGGCCTTGGCGCTCATCGCCCACGAGTCGGCCAGGACGGAGAGCTCGCCGCGGCGGCTGGTGATCACCTCGCCGGTGACCGAGATCAGGTCGCCCAGATCGGCCAGCTGCTTCCAGTCGGTCAGGCGCTCCTCGCCCACCTTGGCCAGCGAGAGCATGGCCTGGATCTCGGTGCCGTCACCGTCGCGGAGGGTGGCGAAGCACAGCTTGCCGCCGTTGCGCACGAAGATGACCCGGCCGGTGATCGACACCTGGTCGCCGGTGGCCGCGTCGACGGGCAGGTCGGCGTACTGCTCGCGGACCTGCTTCAGCGTCGCCGTCCGAGGGACGGACACCGGATAGGGGGACACCCCTTCGGCGAGCATCCGGTCCCGCTTCGACCGGCGGACCCGCATCTGCTCGGGAAGGTCCTCGGCGGGATCAGGGACGGCAACATTCTGCTCGGTCACGGCACGACTCTCTGTACGAGTGGATTATGCCCCAAGAGCCTACTCAGGCCTACTTAAACGTTCCGCTCATATACCATCCGCAGCCCGATCAGCGTGATCATCGGCTCGTGGGCGGTGATCGTCCGGCACTCGTCCTTGACCAGCCACGCCAGGCCGCCGGTGGCGATGACGGCCTTGACCGGGCCGATCTCGTCGATCATGCGGCTGACGATGCCGTCCACCTGACCGGCGAAGCCGAAGTACATGCCGGACTGCAGGCACTCGACGGTGTTCTTGCCGATCACCGACCGCGGCTTGGCCGGTTCGACCTTGCGCAGCTGGGCGGCCCGGGCGGCCAGGGCGTCGAAGGAGATCTCGATGCCCGGGGCGAACGCGCCGCCCAGGAACTCGCCCTTCTCGCTGATGACGTCGAAGTTGGTGGTCGTGCCGAAGTCGACGACGATCGACGGCCCGCCGTAGAGGGCGTGCGCGGCCAGGGTGTTGACCACCCGGTCGGCGCCCACCTCTTTGGGGTTGTCGATCGCCAGCTGCACGCCGGTCTTGACGCCCGGCTCGACGATCACGTTGGGCAGCTCGCCGTAGTAGCGGCCCAGCATGGTGCGCAGGCTCCGCAGCGCCGCCGGCACGGTCGAGCAGGCGGCGACGCCGGTGATCTCGACCGCGTCGCCGGCCAGCAGGCCGCGGAACATCAGGCCCAGCTCGTCGGCGGTCGATCGGGCGTCGGTCTTGATCCGCCAGTTGTGGACCAGTTTGTCACCGTCGAACGTGGCGAGCACGGTGTTGGTGTTACCGATGTCGATGCAGAGGAGCACGGAAATCCTCCAGAGGGGGTTTCGTCCATGGTTCCAGGTCGTCCCGACCGGTCGCCGCCGCGCCCCGTTGCGCCCCTAACGCGGGCGCAGGTCCATGGCGATATCGAGGATGGGCGACGAGTGGGTCAGGCCGCCCACCGAGAGATAGTTGACGCCCGTGGCCGCGTACTCGGCGACCGTCTCCAAGCGTAGGTTGCCGGTGGCCTCGAGCTCGGAGCGGTCGCCCACCTCGGCCACCACCTCGCGCAGGCGGTCGGGCGTCATGTTGTCGCAGAGCAGGAACGTCGCGCCGGCCTCGACCGCCTCGCAGGCCTCGGCCAGCGTCGTGACCTCGACCTGCACCGGCACCTCGGGGAACCGCTCGCGGACCAGGCGGTAGGCGGCGGTGATGCTGCCCGCGGCCAGCTTGTGGTTGTCCTTGATCATGGCGACGTCGTACAGGCCCATGCGCTTGTTGGTGCCGCCGCCGATCCGCACCGCGTACTTCTCGAGGTAGCGCAGGCCCGGCGTGGTCTTGCGGGTGTCGAGGACGGTGGCCTTGGTGCCCGCCAGCGCGTCGGCCCAGCGGCGGGTGTGTGTGGCCACACCGGACATGCGGCTGAGCAGGTTGAGCGCCGTGCGCTCGGCCGTGAGCAGAGCCCGGGTGGGGCCGGTGACGACGGCCAGCACGTCGCCGCGGGTGACCCGGTCGCCCTCGGCCACCCGCTGCTCGAAGACGTCGGCGCCGCCGGAGGTGTCGTTGAAGGCCACCGCGGCCACCGGTAGGCCGGCGACCACGCCGTCGGCCCTGGCCACCAGCTCGGCCGTGTCGACCTGGTCGGCGGGAATGGTGGCCTCGCTGGTCACGTCGTGCGGCGGCGAGCCCAGGTCTTCCGCGAGCGCGGTGCGCACGATCAGTTCGACCTCGGCGACGTCCAACTCGTTCATCGTTCCCCCTGTGGTCAGGCCATCTCTTCGAAGGACTGTGTCAAGCGGGCCTGGCGGTCGAGGGTGTGCAGCAGGTGGCCGCGCCACTCGTCCTCAGCCCCGGGAAAATCCTCACGCCAGTGGCACCCGCGGGTCTCGCGGCGGGTGCGCGCGGCCGCGACCAGCACCGTCGCCACCGTCAGCAGGTTCGTCGCCTCCCAGGCGGCGTTGCGCGGGGTGTCGCGCTGCTCGGCCAGGCGGGTCAGCTCCTTGGCGGTGGCCGACAGCGAGTCGGCCGAGCGCAGCACGCCCGCGCCGCGGGTCATCGTGCGCTGGAGCTCGGGGCGGGCGGCGGGGGCGACCACCCAGTCCTTGCGGGGCCCGGCCGGCGCGGGATCGGCCTGCGGGGGCAGCTCGCGGGCGATGTCGTCGGCGATCCGCTTCGCGAAGACCAGGCCCTCGAGCAGGGAGTTGCTGGCCAGGCGGTTGGCGCCGTGCACGCCGGTGCAGGCGACCTCGCCGCAGGCGTAGAGGCCGGGGATGCTCGTGCGGCCGGCGAGGTCGGTGCGGACGCCGCCGGACGCGTAGTGGGCCGCCGGCGCGACCGGGATCAGCTCGGACGCCGGGTCGACGCCGGCGGCACGGGTGGACGCGACGATCGTCGGGAAGCGCTGTTCGAGGAACGGGCGGCCCAGGTGACGGGCGTCGAGATAGACGTGGTCGGCCCCGGTCGCCCGCAGCACCCGGTGGATTCCCTTGGCCACCACGTCGCGCGGGGCCAGCTCGGCCAGCTCGTGCTGACCGACCATGAACCGCGCGCCCGTCTCGTCGACCAGGTGGGCGCCCTCGCCGCGCAGCGCCTCGGAGATCAGCGGACGCTGCACCGAGTTGACGCTCGCGGTGACGAACGAGGTGGGGTGGAACTGCACGAACTCGACGTCGCTGACCAGCGCGCCGGCCCGCAGCGCGAGAGCGACGCCGTCGCCGGTGGAGACCGACGGGTTGGTGGTGGAGGAGTAGATCTGGCCCATGCCGCCGGTGGCCAGCACGACCGCGCGGGCCAGGATGGCGCCGACGCCGTCCTCCGAGCCCTCACCGAGCACGTGCAGGGTGAGCCCGCAGGCCCGGCCGTCGGCCGCGCGCAGCAGGTCGAGGACGAGCGCGTGCTCGACCAGGCGGATCCAGGGGTCGCGGTGCACAGCCTCGTGCAGGGCACGCTGCACCTCCGCCCCGGTCGCGTCGCCGCCCGCGTGCACGATGCGGTCGGCGCGGTGCCCGCCCTCGCGGGTCAGCATCAGGGAACCGTCGGCGTGGCGGTCGAAGGCCGCGCCGAGCCGGATCAGCTCTCGTACGCGGGCCGGCCCCTCCTCGACGAGAACGCGCACAGCCGCCGGGTCGCACAGCCCGACGCCGGCGATCTCGGTGTCGTTGGCGTGGGCGGCCGGGGTGTCGAGCGGGTCGAGCACCGCGGCGATGCCGCCCTGGGCCCACCGGGTCGACCCGTCGTCGATGTTGACCTTGGTGACGACGGTGACGTGCAGGCCCTGCTCGCGCAGATGCAGCGCGGCGGTCAGGCCGGCCACGCCGGAACCCACCACCAGCACGTCGGTGGTCTCGCTCCAGCCCGGTTCGGGCGCGGCGAGCCGACTGGGCAGTTCCGGAAGGTCGGCGACAAACATCCGCTCAGTACACTCCGCCGGTACGGCACTTCGGCGCCGGGGTGGACATTCGTGGTCACCGTTACTTGTACTGCACGGGCAGGCTCTTGACGCCCTTGCCCTTGACCGTCGACGTGAGCTCCACGCCGTCGAGCCAGAGGTAACAGCGCACGCCGCGGTCGCCCAGCGCCCAGACGTCGGCGCCGCCCGGCAGCGACACCACGCCCGTGCGGTACTGCAGGTCGGCGTCCTTGGGCACACCCACGTAATCCGCGATCAGCTCGCGGCAGCCGTCGTGGAACTTGGCCCAGGTCGCGTCGTCCTTCGGATAGTCGAGGTCCTTGGCGTACCAGACGCCGACGAACTCGCCGTTGTGTTTGGCCGCGCAGCTCACCGCGGGCATGGTGGCGATGGCGCCGTTGCCGTCGAGCTGGATCGCGTAGCAGGTGAGCAGCAGGTCCGAGGTGCCGGCGGCGAGCACGTTGCGCAGGCTGCCCTCGCGCTGCACCAGCCCGCCGTCGTCCTCGACCGAGTTGAGCTCGATCACCTCGCAGCGGTACCAGCGGGCGCCGCCGTTCCAGGCCGCCTCGGTCGGGCGGGTCACGCCGATCCACAGCCGGGCGTTGCGCCACGGGCCGCCGGCGAAAGTCGTCGTCTTCTGGTCGCAGACCGAGTACGCGGCCTTGGCCCCGGCCGAGCCGTCCGCGGGTGGGACGTCAGCGTCGGCCGCGGGCGATTCGTACGTGCCGACATACACCGTCTCGGTCCGGTGTTTCGCCGCGCAGTCGACCTCTTCGTAGGTGCCGCGCGGGCCGACCGGGCTGAAGTTGGCGTTGTGGCAGGCACCGGTGTTCGGCTCGAAGCCGGACGCGGGGGCCATCGCGCCCCAGCCGTTGGTCAGGTCGCCGTCGACACCGCCGGGCTTGCCGCAGCCGGCCGCGAGCAGCACCAGGCCCAGGACGGCAGCGAGCCCGAGCCGGTGTCGCATGAACCACACCTTCCCTCGCGCCGCGATGTCCGTTTTCAGATCATATGGCGATCGAAACCGGATCGGCGGCGTTCAGGAAATCGCCACCCCGGTGGCGCTCAGGTCGCCCCGGGTCAGGCCACCCGCCATGCCCTCGGCGGCCGCGGCCGGATCGGCCCCGAGCTCGATGATCCGGTTGCCGGCGTCCACGTGCACGACCCGCGGCTGGTAGGCACGTGCCTCGGCGTCCTCGAGCTGGGCGTACGAAATGAGAATGACCAGGTCACCGGGGTGCACGAGATGGGCGGCGGCGCCGTTGATGCCGATCACGCCGCTGCCCCGCTCGCCCGGGATAACATAGGTCTCGAGACGGGCCCCGTTGGTCACGTCGACGATCGCGACCTGTTCGCCCGGGAGCAGGTCGGCCGCCTCGAGCAGGTCGAGGTCGATCGTCACCGACCCGACGTACTGCAGGTCGGCCTGGGTCACGGTCGCCCGGTGGATCTTGGATTTGAGCATGGTGCGGACCATCAGGCGGCCTTCTCCAGAGTCAGCGGAACGTTGTCGATCAGGCGGGTGGCGCCGACGCGGGCCGCCACCAGCAGGCGGGCCGGACCGGCCGCGGGAGCTCCGAGGTCGGCGCCGGTGAGCGCCAGGTAGTCGACCCGCACGCCGGGCTCGTCGGCCAGGATCTTGCGGGCGGCGGTCAGCGCGGCCTCGGCCTCGGTGTGGGTGGCGCCTTCGCGCAGCGCCCGGCTCAGTGCGAGGGCGGCCTGCCGCTCGTCCGGCGACAGGTAGCGGTTGCGGCTCGACATGGCCAGGCCGTCCGGTTCGCGTACGGTCGGCACCCCCACGATCTCGACGCCGAGCTCGAGATCGACCGCCATCCGGCGGATCAGCGCGAGCTGCTGGAAGTCCTTCTCGCCGAAGAACGCCAGGTCGGGGCGGGTCAGCATGAGCAGCTTGTGGACGACCGTGAGCATCCCGGCGAAGTGGCCCGGGCGGCTGGCGCCCTCGAGGATCTCGCCCAGCGGACCGGCGTTCATCGTGATCGACGGCGGGCCGCCCGGGTAGACCTCGTCGCGGGCGGGCGCGAAGACCACGTCGACGCCCTCGGCCCGGCACGCCTCGATGTCGGCCTCCAGCGTCCGCGGGTACTTGTCGAAATCCTCGTTCGGGCCGAACTGGAGCGGGTTCACGAAGATCGTGACGATCACCTCGTCACCGCGCCGGCGGGCCTCGCGCATGAGCTGACGGTGGCCCTCGTGCAGGGCGCCCATGGTCATCACGACGGCCCTCGTGACGGCCCTTTTCGTCACGCCGGCCAATTCGTCGCGGGTGTGGATCACGTACGTCATGACGGGCTCCCCACCGCAGCGCGGGACAGGACGTCGAGCAGCAGCGCAGCATCCTGCGGTCGCAGGCGCCCGGAGGCGATGGCCCGGTCGGCGGTGCGGCGGGCCAGGGCCAGGTACGCGGGCACGGCTTCGGCCGGCATGCCATCGAGGTGCTTGCCGACGGTGCCGGCGTCGCCCCGCGAGACGGGACCGGTCAGCGCGGCGTCGCCCAGCCGCAGCGCGTTGTCGAGCGCGGCGTGCAGCAGCGGCGACAGGATGCGGGACGGCTCCTCGATGCCCGCGGCGCGCAGCAGGTCGGCGGCCTCGTTGATCAGCGTGACCAGGTGGTTCGCCCCGTGGGCGAGGGCCGCGTGATAAACCGGGCGGGCGTCCTCGGCAACCCACTCGGGGACGCCGCCCAGATCGGCCACGAGCCGGGCCGCGAAGACCCGGTCGGCCGTGGTGACGCCCCAGGCGATGCCGGGCAGGCGCTCGAGGTCGAGGGCGGTGCCGGTGAAGGTCATCGCGGGGTGCAGGGCCATGCCGCGCCGGTCGCCCAGCACCGCGAGCCCGTGCGCGCCCGAGGTGTGCGCCACGACCTGGCCCGGGCGCAGCGCACCAGTGGCGGCCAGGCCGGAGACGACGCCGGCGAGCGCGTCGTCGGGCACGGCGAGCAGAAGGAGGTCGTCCGCGGCGCGCGCGACCTCGTCGGCGGGCAGGATCGCGGCGCCGGGCAGCAGGCGGGCGGCCCGGCTGCGGGAGGCGGTGGAAACGGCAGCGGCGGCGACCACGTGGTGGCCGGCGGCATTCAGGGCGGCGCCGAGAACGGCACCCACCCGGCCTGCCCCCACAACGCCGACAGTCAGGGGCGACGATGCGCTCATATCAAGATCCAGTCCTCAAGTACGGGGTACCGGTCGGGGCAAGTATGCGCCGCCGTAACACATCGGTGACAAGACCGTGTGAACAAGACCATCACCGCTCAACTCGGACCAGCCCGACCGATCCACAAGATCAATGCGGCTGGCTCCGATCGCGCCATCCCCAGCCCCCGCCCGCCAAGGGGCAACGGGGGGTGAACCTACGCCTCGTCAAGGCCCAGCGGCCGAGTTGTCCACAGGCATGACCGATGCGGGAAGCGTTGTCCACAGGACCTTCCGGTTCCGGGTGGAGCGCCTAGGGTGGCGAGTGTGAAAGCTGGGTGGCTGACGGCGATGGAAGCCGGGCTCTACGGGCCCGGGGGCTTCTTCGTGCGTGCCGACGACGGGCCGACCGATCACTTTCGGACCAGCGTGCACGCCTCCCCTCTGTTCGCCGGAGCGTTGCTGCGGCTGATCGAGCGGATCGACGCCGCCTTGGGCCGACCCAAGGTGTTCGACCTGGTTGATGTGGGTGCGGGGCGTGGGGAGCTGCTGGCTCAGCTGCGGCCTCTGCTGCCCGAGCGGGTGCGACTCACCGCCGTCGAGCTTGCGCCGCGGCCACCGGATCTTCCAGACGGCATCGAGTGGCGGGCGGACATTCCGGATCATCTCGTCGGACTCTTGATCGCTACCGAGTGGCTCGACAATGTGCCGCTCGACATCGCCGACCTCGACGACGAGGGGCGACTGCGCAAAGTGCTGGTCGAGCCGGCGACCGGGGTGGAGTCGCTGGGTGGGCTGGTCGATCCGGCCGACCTGTTCTGGCTGCGGCGGTGGTGGCCGCAGGCGGGGCGGGCCGAGATCGGGTGGCCGCGCGACGCCGCCTGGGCCGACGCTGTCGGGCAGGTGCGGCGGGGCTGCGCGCTGGCGATCGACTACGGGCATCGGCGTGCGGAACGGCCGCCGATGGGCACGCTGACCGGGTTCCGGTCCGGCCGGTCGGTGGCGCCGGTGCCGGACGGGTCCTGCGATGTGACGGCGCACGTGGCGATGGACGCAGTGGCGGGCGCGGCGGGGACGCCGTACGTGTTGGTTCGCCAGCGTGAGGCGCTGAAAGCGCTCGGAGTCGACGGCGGGCGGCCCCCGCTCGACCTCGCACGCAGCGACCCGGCGGGATACGTGCGCGCGCTGGCCGCGGCCGGCGCGGAGGCCGAGCTGATCGAGCGGTCGGGGCTGGGCGGCCACTGGTGGCTGCTGCACAACATCGGGCTCGGCGAGCGTGGGAGCATGCTGTTGTGACGGATGCCCAGCCAACCGCCCCGCCCGCCACCCAAAACCGGACTGAAGACCGTCTGAAGGAGATGACGGTCGGGACCGGCGCCGGGCTCGAGACCGCCGACATGGTGCTCAACATCGGCCCGCAGCACCCCTCGACGCACGGCGTGCTGCGGCTCAAGCTCACGCTCGACGGTGAGCGGGTGGTCAACTGCGAGCCGATCGTCGGCTACATGCACCGCGGCGCCGAGAAGCTGTTCGAGGTGCGCGACTACCGGCAGATCCTCATGCTGGCCAACCGGCACGACTGGCTGTCCGCCTTCAGCAACGAACTGGGCGTCGCGCTGGCCGTCGAACGGCTCATGGGCATCGAGGTGCCCGTGCGGGCGACCTGGCTGCGGATGGCGCTGGCCGAACTCAACCGGGTGCTCAACCACCTGATGTTCCTCGGCTCGTACCCGCTCGAGATCGGCGCGATCACGCCGATGTTCTACGCGTTCCGCGAGCGCGAGACCCTCCAGGCGGCGATGGAAGAGGTCTCCGGCGGCCGGATGCACTACATGTTCAACCGGGTCGGCGGCCTCAAGGAAGAGGTGCCGGCCGGGTGGACGGGCCGGGCGCGCGAGGCGATCCGGACGGTCCGCACGCGACTGCCCGACCTCGACCACCTGATCCGGCGCAACGAGATCTTCCTGGCTCGCACGGTGGGGGTCGGTGTGCTCACGGCCGAGCAGGCGGCCGCGTTCGGGGCATCGGGGCCGGTCGCGCGGGCCAGCGGGCTCGACTTCGACCTGCGTCGCGACGAGCCCTACCTGGCGTACGACGAACTGGACGTGCCCGTGGTGACCCGGAGCGCCGGCGACTGCCACTCGCGGTTCGAGGTGCTGCTCGAGCAGACGTTCGTGTCGCTCGATCTCGCCGAGGAGTGCCTGGCCCGGGTCGATCAGCTCTCCGGGCCGGTCAACGTGCGGCTGCCCAAGGTCGTGAAGGCCCCCGAGGGGCACACGTACGCCTGGACGGAGAACCCGCTCGGCGTCAACGGCTACTACCTGGTGTCGCGCGGCGAGAAGACGCCGTGGCGCATGAAGCTGCGAACCGCGTCCTACGCCAACGTGCAGGCGCTGTCGACGCTCATTCCGGGCTGCCTGGTGCCCGACCTGATCGCCATCCTGGGGTCGATGTTCTTCGTGGTCGGCGACGTCGACAAGTAGGTCGCCGGGTCGCCGGGTCGCCGGGTCGCCGGGTCGCCGGGTCGCCGGGTCGCCGGGTCGCCGGGTCAGTTTGCCTGGCGTTGTCTAGCGGCGTCCGTAGTTGCCCTGGTCGGGGGTGTAGCCGCCGTACTGGGCGAAGTCGCTGAGCGAGCCGACGTTGGTGTCGTTGGCCGACGGGCGGTGGCGGCGGGCCTTGTAGTTCGGGTCGCCGGTCGCGGCGTCCGGCTCGTGCGAGGGTTCGTAGCCGCCCTCGCCGTAGCCGCCCGCCTCGCCGTAGCCGTAATCGCTCTGGTCGGCGCCGTACTGAGGGGCGCCGTAGCCGTTGTACTCGTCGGAGTCGAAGTCGTCGTTCGAGGTGCCGTGGGTGTTCGCGGCGCCGTAGGTATTGCCGCCGGGCGGGGTGCCGTAGACGCCGGACGCCTGGCCGGCGTAACCGTTGCTGGCGCCGAAGTCGTCGGCGAGTGACTCCGGCTGACCGCCGAAGACGGTGGGACCGCCCGGACGGACGGCGGCCGAGGCTCGCGGGGGCGCGGGCGGCGGCACGGAGGCTGCTCCGCGCTGGCGGGGAACCTGCGGGGGCGGCGGTACTGCGGCCGCGGCGGCAGGCCGGCCTCCGGTCGAAGTGCCGGGTTCACGGCCGCCGGGGCCGATCGGACGGCCGCCGGTGGTCATGCCCGGGCCGGTGCGAGCCGGGGGGCGGACCGCGGCCGATGCAGCCGGGATCCCGCCGCGGCCACCAGCGGGAACGGGCGGACGCGCCGTCCCCATGGGCGGCGGACCGGCCGATCCCGTCGGCGGCGGGCCTGCAGAGCCCATCGCAGGCGGACCGGTAGAACCCATCGGCGGCGGACCCGCAGGCCGCCTCGGCGGCGGGCCGGCGGGTCGCCTCGCCGGCGGACCAGCAGACTGCATCGGCGGTGGGGCGGCGGGCTGCATCGAGAAGTCGTCGGACGGGCGGGAGAAGTCGGACTCGTCCTGGTAGTCCGACCTGACCGGGTAGTCCGAGCCGCCTTGGTAGTCGGAGCCGCCTTGGTAGTCGGACCCGCCCGGGTAATCAGACCCGCCTGAATAGTCGGACTCACCTGAGTAGTCGGAGCCGCCCGGGTAATCGGCCTGGTCCGGATAGTCGGACGAGCCCTGGTAGTCGGCGGAAGCCGGGAAGTTGCCGCGGCCCGGGAAGCCGGAGGGGCTCACGAACGGGTCGTCCTCCGGATACACCGGTGGCATGTCGGCGAAGAATCCCGCCTCCTCATCGGCCGGCGGCGGCGCGACGACAGCAGAGGCGCGTTGCTTGCCAGCGCCGTGGAGACTCCCGCCCGGGCCACCGACCGCAGCCCCGCCGTGGAGACTCCCGCCTGCGCCGCCAACCGCAGCTCCGCCGTGGAGGCCACCGCCGTGAGGAACCGCGCCGTGGCCGCCACCGTGCACAACACCGGCCGTCCCGGGGCCGCCCGCGCCGAACTCGGCCCGTAGTTCACGGCGCAGCTGTGCGACCTGGTCGGCCACAGCGTCCTCGACGTCCATGCGGCCCAGCACCGGGTCGCTGCGCACCAGAGCGGACGCGCCGACCAGCACGACAGCGACTGCGATGACGAGCACGGCGAACCGCACGGCGTTGGAGCTCTGGCCGAGCAGCACCACAGCCGCGGCCAAGGGAGCGAGCAGAACGCCCGCCCAATTGAGGCCGCGGAGCAGTCGCGCGTTACCCGCCACGGAGTCCAGTTCCGGCATGGCCGCCGATATTACCCAGACTCCCCGATCGAGCAACTGTTCGAGCGCCGGGCTTCAGATGACCTGAAACCCGGCGATCTCCGACAATAAGCCCTAGCTGCTGGCCAGAGCCGGGTCGGAGCTGAACCTCAGGCCGACGCTGACCGTGCCGGTCTTGAGGGCGGTCAGCGTGAGCGGGCCACCCGCGTCCAGGCTGCTGAACTTGCCGGCCTTGAAGTCGTACGTGTCGACCAGTCCCTGCCGGCACTTGGGACGCTGCGGGCATTCCGCCGGGCCGCCCAGCACGGTGGCCGCACCGGAGCACTTCGCGGCCAGGTCGGAGAGAGTTCGCAGACCGTTCTTGTCGGCGAACGCGGTGGTCACCGCGAACGCGTTCTGGTCCTGCGCGGCGGACGGCTTGCCGAAGACCAGGCCACGCTTCTCGCCGAGCGCGATGAGGTTGGTGATCGTGGTCTGCAGCTCGGGCGAGGACGGGTCCTTGGCGAGGTCGGCCGTCAAACTGTTCGCAGTTGCGAACTCTTCGGCGGCAGCCTTGGACGACTTGGGGGACGATCGCTTGGTTCTCGGCAACGGCGGCGTCCTGCGGCAGTACGCACCCCCGGCCGAGCTGCTGAGCCGGCCGGAATCCCCCGAGGTGGCCGACTTCGTGGGCGCCGACCGGGGCATCCGCCGTCTCGCCGTCACTCCGGTCCGCTCGGCGATGAAGCCGGGCGCGACGCCGGCGGCACGCTCTACGACGCGCCGGCGGCGATGCTGGCCGGCGACGTCGGCGAGGTGCTCGTGGTCGAGGACGGGAAGCCGATCGGAACGGTCTCGCAGGCCGGGCTGTTCGAGGAGCACAGCCGCGAGACCCGTCCGGCAACCTGAGCGGCCTATCTAGTGCCGCGGTAACCACCCAGCGTGGCGAGGCCGATGATCCAGCCGACGAAGAGCCCGTACGAGGCGCCGTTGCCGGCCGCCCGGAAGGCTTCCACCAGCGACGGGTTGGCCAGGAACAGCGTCGTCAGCAGGGCGGCGAACCCGGCGGCGAAGACGTAGGCACCCCAGCCGGCGAAGAACTGGCTGATCGTGCCGCGGGCCCGGGCCAGTTGCGATCCGGGCAGCAGGAACAGGAAGAGCGCGGTCAGCACGACCAGCAGGATCGCTTTGAGGTCGCCGACGATGATCGCGCGCAGGGAGTCGTCGGAGTCGAAGGACCAGCGCGGCCAGGCGAGCAGGTTGAGGAACCAGCCGCCGGCCGTTTCCGGGTCGGTGTTGTCGATCGCCCACTCGGCATACCAGGGGCTGCCGAAGACGAGAACCAATATGAGCGCGGCCAGCGTGCCCGCACCAGGCGCAGATTTGTAGCGGTTACCGAGAGCCATGCGCCGCTATTTCCCAGAGCGGCGCTCAGTTCAAACGACAGCGGTGGATGCCGCCCGGAGCGTCAGTGCTTCTGCAGGTAATCGATGAACGCGGCCCGCAGCAGGGGCTCGTTCTCGCCGTACCCGTGGCCCTCGAGCTCACGCCAGAGAGCCACCGCCTCGTCGACCGTGGGGCCGATCGAGTTGGGCGCGCCGTCGAGCTGGGCCGCCTCGTCGGCGTCGGGCAGGTGCTTGAAGACCGACCAGAAGAAGCCGACGTCGCGCCGCTCCCGCGCCCGGTGGAAGGCGCGCTCGCGCAGCTCCTCGGTGGGCAGGGCGTCCAGCTCGGCGAAGCTCGGAGAGGTCATGACCAAGAGCATAAGCCGAGCGGACGGGCGGTCATTGGCCAGTGCCCGTACCCCACGGACCGGAGTCCCAGCGGTCGCCGCGCGGGGTCGTGGTGGCGGTCGACCAGGTCTCCGGGAGGTCGGGTTGCCAGTTGGCGCCCGTCGCGGGAGCGGCCGCGTTCCAGTCGGCCTGGCCGGCGACCGGCAGGGGCCGCCCGTACGTCTCGACGAGCCGGGTGACGACCAGGCCGCCCGCGAAGACACAGGCCGCGATCGCGAACAGCGAGATGTCGAAGGTGCGCCGCTCGGCGTAGTCGAGGAAGAGCGTCAGGGCCGCCACCGCGAACAGCGTGCCGAAGATGCCGCCCCGCCGCCCGTACGCGCTGGTGCCGGCCAGCATGGCCAGGCCGAGGGCGATGCCGCTCCACTCGAGACCGGTGGCCGGGACGATCGGCCCGCCGGACTGGGTGGCCAGGAGCGTTCCCGCCGCGACCGCGAAGAGCGAGGACAGCAGCAGGGCGCCGATCACCGGGAAGGCGACGGCCGCGCCCCGGCGACGGGCCGGGTCGCCGGCCGGACGCAGGCGGCCCAGCCAGCGCCGGATGGGTGTGACGGTGCCCAGGGCGCCGCCGAACACGGCGAGCAGGGCGAACCCGCCGAACAGGAAGAAGGCCTGGCCGGTCGGGTCGTAGGTGCCCTGCACGGCGACCGGGGCGACGCGCAGCTGGTCGAAGACGATCACGCCGAGAGCGGCCGCGAGCGTGGCCGCCCAGCCGGGCACGTGCAGCACCAGGATCACCACGGCGAGCACGATCGCGCCCGCGGCCGCGAGGACCAGCGCCGGAACCATGGCCTTGACCAGACCCTGGTCGCCCTGCTCGGCGTACTGGAGGGAGGCGGCCAGCGCGATCGGGCCGAGCGCCAGGTTGGGCACGCCGGCCCGCAGGCTCAGGCCCGCACCGAGGGTCAGCAGGCCGATCGCGGCGCCGGTGACGAGCAGGTCGTCGAGGCCGGGGCGGCGCAGGCTCTCCGGATCGAGGCGCCAGAGCAGGAAACCGATCGCTGCCGCGGCGACCAGCAGCACGACCTCCCAGCCGAGGTGGATGCCGAGGCGGTCGCGGCCGTCCTCGTCGGTCTCGGCGCGGCGCAGCACGTCGGCCGTGGTCTCACCGACGCCGTCGAGTTCCTCGGCCCGCCGCCGCTGCTCGGCCGCGGCCAGCGTGTTGGCCCGATAGGCGGCCGGGTCGGTCGGCGTGGGTTCGTCGGTCTGCCGGCGGTAGGTCGAGTCGTCGTACGCCATCGTCGCGCCTCCTCGTGTGCGCCCCCCGTGCGGTGAAAGAGACGCACGCCGGAATCCGCCGGGCGCGTGCCCCGCGTCCAGAGCATACGGATACGAGTCGGTCTCAGTTCAAGGCCGAGATCCCGGGGCGGACCCGGATCTCGTTCGTGGCCTCAGAGTAGGCCGGTGGGTCGACCCAGATCGTTCTCGTCCTCGGAGTCGGGCTGCTCGGGGATGCGGCACGACCGCTCGAGCCAGAGGGCCGCGCCGACCAGCGCCGCGGCCGAGAGCGCGCTGCCGACGGCAACCGGCAGATCGTCGTGCGCGGCCTGCGTGGGCTCCATGGCCAGGTAGGCCAGCAGGCCGGCCGAGAACCCGGCCGAGATCGCGCCGACCAGGGCGGACGCCTTGGCCAGCGCGACGTAGCGGGCGACCGCCAGTGGGTCGACCCGGGGCGTGCCCGGCTTGCGCTGGATGCGGGCCGCCGTGTTCTGCGCGAGCAGGCCCTCGGCGACGGCCAGCACGGCCAGCACGATCACCGGCGACCACGGCAGGTCGGGCAGGGTCGAATACGTGAAGCTGAGCAGCAGCCAGCCCACGGCAGCGGCGGTCAGACCCGCGACGACCAGCACCGAGATACTGGTCGGGCGCATCGACGGGTCCGACTTGGGCGCCTGCGGATTGCTGCTCACACCGACAACTCTAGTGTCAGATCGGGCCGTGGGGTCAGACCGGCGACGTCGTCCGCCGGGCCGGGCGCCGCCAGCAGCGCGGCGACCGGCCCGTGGCCGGGCAGCTCGGCCGCCGGTTCGATGTCGAGCCAGGGCCGCAGCACGAAGGCACGCAAGTGGGCACGGGGATGCGGCAGCGTCAGCTCGGGGTCGTCGCTGAGCACCGGCCGACCGCCGGCGTCCCAGACCGCGATCACGTCGACGTCGAGGGTGCGCGGGCCGAACCGGCGCTCCGGATCGCGTACGCGTTCCGCCTCGGCTTCGGCCGCCCGGGCACGCTCGAGCCAGTCGCGCGGCTCCGCTTCCGGGTCGGCGACGAGCACGACCGCATTGAGGTACGAGGGCTGGTCGGCGTCCCCCCACGGCGGCGTCTCGTAGATGCCGGAGCGCGACACGACACCCGGGCCGAGCCGGCTGACCGCCCGGCGCAGGTGCTGCTCGCGGTCGCCCAGGTTGCTGCCGAGCGAGAGCAACGCCCGGGTCACGCACGGCTCCGGCGCAGGGTGACCGCGACGTCGGCGAACTCGAGCGGGATCGGGGCCTGCGGCTTGTGGACGGTGACCTCGGCCGCGGACACCCGCGGGTCGTCCAGGCAGGCGGCGAGCAGCCGGTCGGCCAGCGTCTCGATGAGATTGACCGGCTCGCCGCCGACGATCTCGGCCAGGCGCCCGGCGAGCTCCCCGTAGTGGACCGTGTCACCGACGTCGTCGCTGGCCGCGGCCGGTGCGAGGTCGAGGTCGAGGTCGAGGCGCACGTCGACGACGAAGTCCTGCCCCTGCTCGCGCTCGAAATCGAAGACGCCGTGCCGGCCCCGCACCCGCAGCCCGGTCAGCGTGATCCGTCCCTCCACCCCGTTCACTCCTTCTCACTCGCGGACACGGTGCGCAGCCGCGGCGACCCGGTCGCGCGCCACACGGCTAGCGCGTCGGCCGTGGCGGTCACGTCGTGGACCCGTACGCCCCAGGCGCCGGCCGCCACCGCCAGCACCGACGTGGCAAGGGTCGCGGCCTCGCGCTCCTCGACCGGGCGCGGCGTGCCGTCCGGACCGGCCAGCAACCGGCCCAGATACGTCTTGCGGCTGGCCCCGAAGAGCACCGGGTAGCCCAGGCCGACGAGGACGTCGAGGTGGGCGCTCAGGGCCCAGTTGTGCTCGGCGGTCTTGGCGAAACCGAGGCCGGGATCGAGGATGACCTGCGCCGGGTCGACGCCGGCGGAGAGGGCCTCGCCGACGCGTTCGAGCAGCTCGGCGCGTACCTCGGAAACGACGTCGGAGTACACCGCGAGCTCGGTCATGCGGCGGGAGTGCCCGCGCCAGTGCATCAGGATCCAGGGGCAGCCGGCCTCGGCCGCGACCCTGGCCATGCCCCGGTCGGCCAGCCCGCCCGACACGTCGTTGATCACGGCGGCGCCGGCTTCGAGGGCGGCCCGCGCGACCTCGGCCCGGGTGGTGTCGATGCTCAGCGGCACACCGGCCCGGGCCAGCCGCTCGATGACGGGGACGACCCGTGCGATCTCGGTCCCGGCGTCGACCCGCTGAGCCCCGGGACGGGTTGACTCGCCACCCACGTCCACGATGTCCGCGCCCGCCCGGTGCAACTCGATCCCGTGCCGGACGGCGGCTTCCACGTCCGTGTATTTCCCGCCGTCCGAGAAGGAATCGGGCGTGACGTTCAGGATGCCCATCACGACCGGGTGATCCATCTGCATCACTGCGCGCCCCGCGACCAGCGCATCCGTCGGCTCCGTCGTCACGGACCGAGGGTACGGCGGGCGGGGTTGTCGCACGTGCGTACGATGACCCGTAACTCAATTTCACGCACGCCATCACCTTGCGTAACGTTTCGGGCGCTTGTAGCCAAGAACGGCGGGCCGTACTCTTCGGAACTAGGCATCATTTGCAGGAACCGAAGAGAGCAGACGAGCATGGCTGTGCCCGAACGGCTCACTCGACGCGCAGGGTGGGAAGTTGCACGATATGGGCGATGCCGTGAAGCTTCACAACTGCAGCGTGCCCGGAACCCCCTAGCCGGGCACGGGGAGGTTTACCGATGATCGCCACTGAGCTCGCCACGCAGGCGGCAGCCATGCTTCAGCAGGCCACGCTCGCCGCGCCCGAACCCAAAGGCATCAACACCGAAGGCATCGTCACCTTCTTCGCCAGCAACATCGCACCCATCCTGCTGGCCGTACTGGGCGTGATCTTTATCGGACGAGCCAGCCGCGGTGAGATCTCGAAGGTGCTGACCAGTTCGGCCATCGCCATCGTGGGCCTGGCCTTCATCGCCGGCGCCGCGACGCTGTTCTTCGTCGGCGACGCCCTGATCAAGCTGATCTTCAACTGAGATGCGGCTGCGGACCGACGACGACATCTACCGGGCGCGCCTCGTTTATCTGGGCCCGCCGGGCTACACCCTGCCCATCCACCTGCCGTACGCGCAGTACGGCATGTTCGTGGTGCTGGTGCCGTTGTTCATGTTCCTGCACTACCTGCTGACCTTCGAGTTCGATCCATTCCCGGCTTGGGAGATCGCGCTCGCCATGGTCACCACGTCGTACGTGTTCCGCCATGTCGACCCCGACCGTCCGGCCCGGGTCGTCATCCGGACCGCACTCACCGACTGGCGCCGCACGCGCGAGCCGGCGGTCGAGCGACGCGACCCGAGACTTGTCGCCACTCGCATCCGGGTTCGGGAGGAGTTGGTATGACCAGTTCATTCGCATGCTCCCACGGGGACGGCGCATGACCGGACCCGTTCCGCACGGTCATCCCCGCGCGGATGCCGACACGCAGGGCAGGCAGAGTAACGGAGTGCGTTCGAACCACTACTCGTCGTCAGATTCCGCTGACGAGCCGGCCGACGAGTTCGTGGCCGCGCCGGGACACGGCGCGGTCGGCGTCTTCCAGTCCCCGCAGCCGCTGCGCCCGCGGGGTGCGGGGGTGGACACCACGCTCGACATCGATTCGCCGTTCCTCGACCTTTTCGGCGGCGCCGCGCCGCCTGCACCGGTGACGGCTCGCCCCCCAGCCGCCGACGCGCCGGCCGATCCGGAGCTCGACTTCGACTTCGGGTTCGACTTCGACGACCGCGCCACTCCGCCGGCGCCGAAGACCTTTCCCACCCCCGAGCCCGTACGACCGGAGCCGGTCGAGCCACGGCCGGTGTCCGCGGCCCCGGCGCCGGCCCCGGTCGCCGAGCCGCCTGTAGCCCTGCCACCGGCCGAGCCGCCCGTCACCCTGCCACCGGTCGCCGAGCGGCCGGTCTCTGCGCCGCCGGTCTCTGCGCCGCCGGTTGCCGAACAGTCCGTTTCGTCGCCGCCGTTCACGATGCCGACGCCGGCCCCGCGCCCGTCCGAACCGGAGCTCGCCGGGCCGGTCCCCGACGAGCCGGACGGCCCCTGGGGCACGTCCGAACCGGGCGCGCCGTTCAGCCGGGCCCCGATCGGGCCCAAGGCCGACTACTTCCAGGAGTCCGTCGGCGCCACCGCCGATGCCGACTTCGAGGATTGGCCCGACTTCGACAACTGGCCGCCCACGCCCTCGTCCGCGGACGCCGGCCCCGCCCCGGCCGCGCCGGTGTCGACGCCGCCGCTGTGGCAGACCGTGGGCGGCGCAGCTCCGATGCGCCGCGACGAGGTCGCGCCGCAGCAGGCCGGGCCGGTGGAGGCGTACGCCCCGCAGGCCCCGCCGGCCGAGGCGCCCCTGCCTGTGCCGGCCACCGACCGGGCTCCGGCGAAGCGCAAAGAGAAGTCCCCGGCCAAGCGCAAGAAGGAGCCCAGGAACCTCCCGGTCCGCCAGGACAAGGCGTTGGCGCTGCGGCCGCACAAGCTGAAGTTCAACGACCGTGACCCGGTCATGGAGCTGGAGATCAGCGAGATCGCCGGCCACCTGACCTTCACCCAGAGCACGGTCACGGCCTGGTACTACCTGCCCGAGGTACGCTGGGCGTTCCGGCCCGACGCGGAGCGCGAGGCCCTGCTCAGCGCGATCTCCGAGCAGTACGCGGGCCTGGCCGGCTTCCGGCTGCACCTGCGCCGCACCAACCGGCCGTTCCCGGCCGACGAGTGGGCCCGCACGGTCGACTCCTTCACCGCGAAGCCGCTGCCCGACGTGCGCGGCGGCACCTCGTGGTCCGACCACCTCGTGGCGGCCCAGCGGCACCTGCTCTCGGTCAACCACGCCGAGGGGCAGACCTACCTGGGTGTCACGTTCGCGCGGCGTTCGCTGGGCGACACGTTCTCGGAACGGGTCCTGCGGATCTTCGGGCGCGGCACCTCGGACGGCGAGCGGCGCAAGCTCAACCGCGCGGTCGAGCAGTTCGACGAGGTGCTCAACGCGTTCGGCATGCGCGGGCGCCGGGTCACCCCGCAGGAGCTGGAATGGCTGCTGTTCCGTTCGGTGGCGCTCTGCATGGCCCCGCCCGGGCCGCTGTCGCCGGTCACGAACGGGCAGTGGGACACCGGCGACCTGCTGGCCCTGACCGAGCAGGTGGAGCGATACCGCACCCCGTACGGTTCCACCGTGAAGCTCGTCAACCGGATGACCGGGGAGGAACGGCACGTCGCCGTGCTCTCCGTCGGCCGGATGGAGCCGCTCGAGATCCCCGAGAAGCACGAGCCGTGGATGCACTTCCACGAGCGGCTGCCCTGGCCCATGGAGCTGTCGTCCCGGCTCGACATCCTCGGCTCGGGCAGCTCGTTCAAGAATCTGGAGCACCGACTCCGGATGATCCGTTCGCAGCAGCTCGACTACGCCGAGCACGGCATCGACGCGCCGCCCGAACTGGAACGTCTGGCCAAGCGGGCGCTCGTGATCGGCGACGAGATGACCACCGGCCTGCCGGTCGAGTCGGCCCGCGCGCACGGCTGGCACCGGATCGCGGTCGGCGGCGCCACCCGCGAGGAATGCCTGGAACGGGCCCGCCGCCTGATCCAGCTCTACTCGCGTGAGCTGCGCATCTCGCTGCAACACCCCAAGAACCAGGACCAGCTGGCCCGCGAGTTCATCCCGGGTGAGCCCATCGCCAACACCGGCTACGTGCGCCGCATGCCGGTCAAACTGCTGGCCGCGGCCCTCCCCCAGGCGGCGTCGACCGTCGGCGACCGCCGGGGCGACCTGATCGGGCGCACGTCGGGCACGTGCCGCCGGCCGGTCTTCCTCGACCTGCACTTCCCGATGGAGGTGCGCGAACGTTCCGGCCTCGGCGTCTTCGTGGCCGAGCCCGGCGGTGGAAAGTCGACGCTGATGGGCGCCCTCGGCTACCTGAACGCGCGCCGGGGCGTGCAGGTCACCCTGCTCGACCCGTCGGGTCCCCTCGCCCGGCTGTGCCAGATGCCGGAACTGCGGCCCTACTCCCGCGTCCTCAATCTCACCGGCTCGGAACAGGGCACGCTGGCCCCGTACGCGCTGATTCCCACCCCGATCCGGTCGGAGTTCGCGACCGGGCCGGGCGGCGACCGGGAGTTCGAGATCGCGGTCTCCAATGCCCGCGCCGAGCGCCGCATGCTGGTGCAGGACATCTGCTCGATGCTGGTGCCGCCGCAGGTGGCCAAGGAAGCGTCCACGGCGACGCTGCTGCGGCACGCTGTGCGCCAGGTGCCGGCCGAGGAGACATCCACCCTGGACGACGTCGTACGCACCCTGCAGGGCCTCGACGACGAGGGCAAGGAACTGGCCAACCTTCTCCTCGACACGGCTGAGATGCCGCTGGCGCTGCTGTTCTTCGGCTCGCCCCCGCAACACCTGCTCGGCGCCGACGCGGCCCTGACGGTCATCACGATGGCCGGCCTGCGGTTGCCCGACCTGAAGATCGAGCGCGAATACTGGTCGGCGGAGGAATCGCTGGCCCTGCCGATGCTGCACACGGCCCACCGGCTCGCGGTCCGGCGCTGCTACGGCGGCTCGATGTCGTCGCGCAAGATGGTCGGCCTCGACGAGGCCCACTTCATGGAGGGCTGGCGGTCGGGGCGCTCCTTCCTCGTACGCCTGGCCCGCGACTCTCGCAAGTGGAACCTCGCCGCCCTGGTCGCCTCGCAGAACCCGCGCGACATCCTCGGCCTCGACGTGCAGAACCTCGTGTCGACGGTCTTCGTGGGCCGCATCGCGGAAGACCAGGAGATCGCCTCCGAGGCGCTACGCCTGCTGCGGGTGCCGGTGCACGACGGATACGAGGCCACGCTGGCCTCGCTGTCCCAGGTGGACACTTCGTCGTCGTCACGGCTCGGTTTCCGCGAGTTCGTGATGCGGGACGTCGACGGTCGCGTGCAGAAGGTACGTGTCGACGTGTCGTACGTTGAAGGTCTGCTGGAGCACCTCGACACGACGCCGACGGCCGCCAAGGCGGCGCCCTCGGTCCCGATGTTGCCGTCCGACCTGGAGGTTTGAGATGGTGCGGCGGGGGTTGGCGCTGCTGGCGACGATGGCCGTCATGATGGTGGCGTCGATCGCCTGGGCGGTGGCTGCGCCTGCGGCTTCGGCCGCGCCGGCCGGGCTGCCGTCGCGAGCGCCTGGCGGGGCTTGCAGCGTCGAGGAATGGCAGCAGGACTTCAAGGGGTGTGCCGGGCGGCTCGCCGATGTCGGGGAGAGCCGGGCCACCTGTTTGACGCCGCCTACGCCGAGCACACCGGATTCGGGGCTGGCCGGCTGGTTCGCCGAGCGCCCGGCGTCGTCCACTCAGAACGGGCCGCAGGGCCTCTACAGCCAATACGGGTACGCCGGATACAGCTACACCACCTACGACCTCGATAGCGGATGCGCCTCCACTCTCGTCGATCCGGACTACAAGTTCGAAACGACGATTGCCAACGGCGAATTCATGATCGCGACCGCTGTCATCGGGGCGTCCAACGCCTTGCGCGAGCGAGCCTGGGATCCCGCATCACTGTGGGGTTGGGCCGATCCGCTCGTCGATCAGGCAACCAAGGCGGTCTACGAGAAAGTCTTCAGCGTCTTCGGCGTGATCACTCTGGGCATTGTCGGCCTCTACCTGCTTTGGCGCTCACGGCAGGCGGAGATGGGAGCGGCCACCACGACCGCTGGATGGGCAATTCTGGTGATGGTCATCGTCACCGCAATTGCCACCTGGCCGGTCAGATCTGCAACGATCGCAGATCAAAGTCTGATCAGTACGCTGAGCGTCATTCACGACGCGGTCGGCCCAAGGGCACAGAACACGCCGGCGAGTCAGTGCGACGATCCGACGCCGGGAGCTTGCGAGGACAACAGGCCTCCAGCAGTGCGGGCCAGCGACACGTCGACTGAAACAATGCTCTACCGAAACTGGCTTCGTGGTCTGCTCGGCTCGGCCGACAGCCCGACCGCTCAGAAGTACGGCAGGGCGCTCTATGATGCACGATCTTTCTCGTGGCGCGACGCCGAGCGCCTTCGGACAAATCCCAGTGACCGCGATGCGACGATCACCGCCAAGAATGCCCAGTGGGAAAAGATCGCCGAACAGATCAAGCAGGAAGACCCTGAGGCTTATCAGTACCTGCAGGGCGTGAACGGCATGGATCGTATCGGCGCAGGGTTTATTGCTGTCCTCGCTGCGGTCATGTTCGCCATGTTCGACCTGACAGCGTCGATCTTGGTTCTGCTCGGCTTCCTGGTGTTCCGGTGGGCAGTCATCGCGGCGCCGATCCTGGGAACTGTCGGGCTTCTACGCCCGGCGAACTCAGGAATCAAGCGGTTGGGGAACGCGGTAGTCGCTGCCGTCTTCAACATCGCCATCTTTGGCACAGGCGCGGCCATTTACCTGTTTGCCGTCGATCTGATCATGAACACGGCCAGCCTTCCCGGCTGGTTGCAAGTGGTCCTGGTGTGGCTGTGCGGCGTGGTGGGCTGGCTCCTCCTTCGCCCCTATCGGCGCATCACTCAGCTCGGCGGCAAGGACAACGCTCGCACGATCGCCACCGGTTCCTGGCACAGGAATTTCTTCCGAGACATGCGAGAGGCCTCCAAGATTGAGGGAGCCGACAGCGAGGATCGCGGCCATGTGATCGGCAAGGGCAGCCGCACGGTGTTCGTCGATCAGGGCAACCTGCGTCCCGAAGCACGCCTGGAGGATCCGGCGCACTCGGCGAATCGGAGCACTTTGTCGCCTGTGACGTCGGGTACCTCCGCCGGGGAGTCGCGTCCGACCAGACCCGACGGCAACGAGTCGGTACGCGACGATGCCGGCACACCAGCGACTGCCGCACCCGCTGCAAACACTTCGCCGAACCCAGGCCGGGCGAATCGATCGCGCGGGGCCACCGGCTGGACCGAACCGGACGTGGCCGAGCAACCCTCCTCGTACGCGATTTACCGGCCCGAGACCGGTAGTACCACGGCCGAACCGGCCACTCCCCGTATCCGTTCCGAGGCCAAGTGATCGCATGCCCCGTTCCCTCGAACTCGGCCTGAACAGAATCTTCCGGTCCCGCTGGGGCGTAGCCATCGTCCTCGGCGTCATCGTGCTGGCGATCGTCGGTCTGGCCCGGGTGTTCTCTGACGGTGACGACTCCCGGCCCTCGCTCGGCACCGCGTCGCCGGGCCCGGTGGTGAGTGCCGACCCGAAGGATGACGACAGCATCATCGAGACGGATCCGCCGCCGAGCCCGTCCACCACCCCGGGACGGGCAAAGCCGGAGGCGGTCGCCTACGCCTTCGCCTCGGCCTGGGCCGACCATCAGAACGTCACGCCCAAGGCCTGGCGGGCGCAGCTGCTGCCCAACTCGACCACCAAGCTCGCCGACGAGCTGGACGGGGTCGACCCGGCTGGCGTGCCGGCCGAGCGGGTGATCGGGCGTCCCAGCCTGGTGCCGGTGAGCGCAACCGTGGTCAACGCCGTCGTCACGATGGACACCGGCAAGCTGAACCTTCGCCTGATCGCCCCCGACGGGCACTGGCGGGTCGACGGGATCGACTGGTCGTCATGAACATCCCCCGGCCGCGCAAGATAGTTCTGCTTGTCGCCCTGGTGGCGACGCTGGCTCTGTTGTGTTGCGGCGGTGGCATCACCGCTCTTTTTGTCGGCGGACTCACCGACGAGGGCCAGGACAATCTGAACGCGTCCTCGCTCGGATGCGGCAAGGGCGGCCCGGTCGACCCGGACACCAAATTGCCCCGGATCCGGCCCTACGGCGCCGAGCAGGTCCGTAACGCGGCCGTCATCATCAATGTGGGCGCCCAGCTCAAGATGCCGCCCCGGGCCTGGGTCATCGCGGTTGCCACGTCGATGCAGGAGTCGCGGCTGACCAACCTGGGCAACCTCGGCGCCGAGAACGACCACGACTCACTGGGCCTGTTCCAGCAGCGGCCCAGTTCCGGCTGGGGTTCGACGAAGCAGGTGCGCGACCCGGTCTACGCGGCCACGAAGTTCTACAACAAGCTCAAGACCGTCCAGGGCTGGGAGAAGATGCCGCTGACGCGGGCGGCTCAGCGCGTGCAGATCAGCGCCTACCCGGACGCGTACGCGAAGCACGAGCCTCTCGCCACCCGGATCGTGAACCAGCTCGCCGACGGTGCGGCCAACGCGGCCGGCGACTCGGTCGCGATGGTCTGCGCCTCGGGCAGGCAGATCGCGGCGTCGGGCTGGACTCGGCCGGTCGGCGCGCTCGTGGGCTCCGGGTTCCGTACGGCCTCCCGCCCGACGCACCAGGGCGTCGACCTGATCGCCGGCAAGCAGTCCCCGATCACGGCCGCCGCCAGCGGCATCGTCTCCATGGTGAAGTGCGACGAGGACCACAACGGGCGGCGCACCTGCAACGCCGACGGCTACCCGGGTAAGGGTGGATGCGGTTGGATGGTGGAAATCCAGCACGCCGGGGACGTGATGACGAGGTATTGCCATCTGATCGTGAAGCCGCTCGTCGTCGAGGGCCAGGAGGTCGCGGCCGGTGAGCTGATCGGCCGGGTCGGCAGCAGCGGCAACTCCTCGGGTCCGCACCTGCACTTCGAGGTTCACATGAACAACGACCGGTCCAGCGCCGGAGCCATCGACCCCGTCCGGTTCATGCGCGAGCAGGGCACACCGCTGGGGGACGAGGGATGACAGGCGAGTCGCAGCCTGATCCGTTTGCCGGGCACCCGGATTGGCAGCTCGACCCGCCCCGGCCGCTGGTGCCTACTCCCGCGACGATGACCGGGCAGCTCCGCGGGAGACGCGTCCTCATCGGGCTTCCCGGTCACGGGTGGCGGTCGGACCTCCGCGCCGACGAGAAGGTCGTCCAAGGCAGTCGCACCTACGTGCCGGTGATGTCCGAGGGTGAGTGGTACCGCGCCGAAGCCGAGCAGACCGAGATCTTCGCCCCGCTCGTGCCGGTGGAACGAGTCTGGGTCGAGGAGTATGGAGTGGCTGGCATCCCGCTTCCCACCGACGGAGTGACGTCGCGGCTCGTATCGCTCGATGAGCCTCCTCGCCGCGCCCCGCAACCTGCGCTGGACGCGCATTCGTTGTCGGGGCGTCGCGTAGTCCGCCTGCGCGAGGACGGTACTGAAGAGCGCGATCTGCGGGCTGTCACGGAGATCCACACCAACAATGAAGGCAGCATCTGCGCGCGCCTGGCGACGGAGCTTGACTGGTACCGCTGGGGTTGGAGTGGCCATGCACCACGCACCCTCGAGGTTGCAGTGCACCTTCTCTGGGTCGAATGACGTCAGGGTTCTTTCGTCGCTCCGCAGACGCGCCATCCGTCTTGATCTATCAGCTGGAACGACCACGGCTCAGTGCGACTGCTGGTCTGCACGCCGCCCTTCGATCCCGTTATTACAAGATCAACACTCACCGACGTCACGCCGCCCGTTGCCGGCGCCACGGTCAATGACTCCCAAACTACGGAAACCGATGTTCCGAACTGCGCTTCTCGATTGATGTTTTCAGCGCGCAGTGCGGCAATCTCCTCAAGCTTGGCGCCGCTTGCGCAGATGTAGAGCGCGGCCTCGTCGTCACTTCGATTCACGAGGTATGTCCGCAGGAAACTGGATGTCACCTGGTCCGGCTCGGCCCGGTCGATCTTTGTTTCCTCGTCGTAGAGCAGCACGGCGATCCCGACGCCGCCCAGGCAGAGCAGCGTCAGCACGCCCGCCCCCAGCGCCAGCCACAACCGCAACCGGCGGTTCCGGGGCTTCCGCGCCGGCTCGGCAGGCGGTGTCCCGGGGCCCAACGGCGGGGGCGTCGGTCCGGTCACGGGCTCCTGCGGCTGCACACATACGACAGTAGTGCCTCCGCACACGTGTCACCCCAACCACACCTGGAGCGGGACGATCCGCACGACGCGGACACCGAACCAGGCACCGGGAACGCGATGCCCCGGCCCGTCTGGGATAAGTTTTACCCGCACACGGGAGGTGAGAGCGGTGGTGGATTCGGCTTTGCGGGTCCAGCAGGCTGCCGCTTTGCACCGGCAGGCGGCTGCGCTGACCGATGCGGCGTCGTCCGCGCTCGACGCCGAGGCTGCCGGCAGCGACCCGCTCGAACAGCATCGCCTGGCCGAGGAGTTGCGGGCCGCCGCTGGTGCGCTCGCGCCCGGTTGGCTGGGCTCGCCGCTCGACGCGCAGTCGGCGAACACCCCGCTGGGCGGCGTGTACCCGCCCCAGTTCGTACGCCTCGGGGTCGCCCAGCCGCTCGACGACGCACGTTTCCCGGCTGTGATCCCGCTGCTCGGCACGGGCCACCTGACGATCGACGCCACCGCCACCGACTCGCGCGTCTTCGGGCTGCTGCGGTCGATCCTGTTGCGTCTGCTCGCCGCCGCGCCGGCCGGGTCGCTGCTGGTTCGTGCGGTCGACGGCACCGGCGGCGGTGCGGTCTTCGCGCCCTTCGCGGGCCTGCAGGACGCGGGCCTTCTGTCGCCGCCGGCCACCGACCGCCAGGGGCTGCGCGAGGTGCTCGCCGAGGCCGAGAAGTGGCTGCGCCCCGGCCGCGGCGCCGCCCCTCGGCGCACCCGGCGGGACCGCATGATGCTGGTGGTCATCGCGAGCCTGCCCGAGCTGACCGAGGGCGAAGAGTTGCGCCGGATCGCCGCGCTGGCCCAGCAGGGCCCCGATTCCGGCCTGCATCTGATCGTGGCGGGCTGGCCGCCGCCGCCGTTGACGGCCGAGACAACCCAGGCGCCGCTGCCTCGCACGACGATGGTGTCGGTGCGCAACCCGTACGCGGTGATCGGCGACCCGCCCGGCGCCACGTACGGGTCCACCGCGGATGTCTCCTGGCTCAACGCCCCTGTCTTCCTCGACGACGACCCGCCGCCCCACCTGGTCGACGCCGTGTGCCGTGAGCTGGCCGCACACTCGGTCACGGCCACCCGGGTCACGCTGGCCGATCTGCTGCCCGAGCCGGGCGAACCGCTGTGGGCGGGTGACGCCGGCGAGGGGTTGAGCGCGGTCGTCGGTCACGACGGCGAGACGCCGCTGGCGTTGCGCTTCAACGACCTCACACCACATTGGATGGTCGGCGGCCGGGCCGGTGCCGGTAAGACGGCCTTCCTGGTCAACGTGCTCTACGGCCTGTGCGCCCGCTACAGCCCGGCTGAGCTGGCGCTCTATCTGCTCGACTTCAAGGAGGGCGTGACCTTCGCCGAGTTCGTGCCGACCCGGCGCGACCGCACCTGGCTGCCACAGGCCCGCGCGGTGGGGGTCGAGGCCGACCGCGAGTACGGGCTGGCTGTGCTGCGTGAGCTGAACGCCGAGATGTCGCGCCGCAACACGGCGTACGAGCGGGCGGGTGTCTCCCGGCTGCCGGAGCTACGCGCCGCGGCGGCCGAGGACGGTCTGAAACGCCCGCTGCCGCGCATCCTGTGCGTGATCGACGAGTTCCCGGTGCTGCTGGCCGGCAACGACCCGGTGGCGACCGAGGCGACGACGCTGCTCGAGTCGCTGGCCCGCACCGGCCGCTCGTGCGGCATCCACCTCATCCTGGCCAGTCAGAACGTCGCCGGGCTGGAGGCGCACTACGCCAAGCGCGACTCGTTCTTCGGCCAGTTCCCGGTGCGCATCGCGCTGCCGGGCGGCGGCGACGTGCTCGAACCGGCGAACGACTCGGCGGCCGGCCTGCCGCTGGGCACCGCGGTCGTCAACACGGCCGGCGGGCTGGGCGGGCCGCGCGGCGCCACCCGCGGGCACGAGCGCATCATCCGCTTCCCCGACCCGCACACCGACGACGAGCTGCTCAGCGACCTGCGACACCGGCTCTGGGGTGCCCGCGACCCCGAATCGCAGCCACCCCGGGTCTTCGCCGGGTACGCGCATCAGCACCTCGCCGACGACCCGACCTACCGGGCCGCCCTGGCTGGTCGCGGCGCCGTTCCCACGGCCCTGGTCGGCCGGCTGCTCGACGTCGGTCTCACCACCGCGGCGTTCCCGCTCGACGGCGCCCCGGGGCGGCATCTGGCGATCTTCGGGTCGCAGGCGTCGGCGTCCGAGGTGCTCGACGCGGCGGCTCGCAGCGTGGCCGCGTTCCACCAGCCTCGTACGGCCCGGTTCGTCATCGCCTCGCTGGTCGCCGAGGGTGACCGACTCGCCGAGGCCCTGGCCGCCGAGATCGGTCACCGCCAGGAGGTGACGCTGGTCGACGCGGCCGGTCTGGCCGGCGAGCTCGACCCCGGCCGTCCCGGCTACCGGGTGGTCTTCGGCATGGACGCGGCCGCCCCGGGCACCCTGGCCGGCCTGCCCGAGCTGCTGCGGGACGGCCCGACCGGCGGCGCTCACCTGCTTTCCTGGTGGCGCGATCCGCATCGGTTCGCCGACAGCGCGGGACGGGACGACGTGTCCGGCCTGCTGTTCCTGAACGTCCCGCCGGCCGAGGTGGCGGCGATGATCGGACGGCCGGTCGCCTGGCACCCCCGGCCGAACAGAGCGCTGCTGCACGACCGCCGCGACGAGCGCACGCTCACCGTCGTGCCGTTCCTCGACCCCGGCGTCACCGACGACCAGGGTGATCTGCCGTGACCGACCAGCAGCAGGCCACCGGCGCGATCCCGGCCCAGCCGACGCCCCCGGCGCCGGGTCCGTGGGCTGACTATCTGGCCGCCGCGCAACAACTCGACGCGGTCCGCCGCGCGGCGAGTGCCGCCGCCACCGAACACCAGGCCGCGGTCACGGCCGCGAGGCAGGAGCTTTCCGTCGTACGGCCCCGGTTGGCCGCCCAGGAAGCCCGTCTGACCCGAGATCTGGCCGTACCCCCGCCGGAGCTGACGCCGACGTCGGCCGACCGTGACGTGGCCGCTCAGGCCGTCGCCGGCGGCCCAGCTGCCGCGCTGGCCGCCCTGCAACAGGCGCGCCGCACCGCCGAGGCCGGCGACGCGCTGCTCACCGAGACGGCGCCCGCACGCCAGTGGCGCCCGTGGGCGCGGAACCTGTTGATCTACGGCCCGTTCGCCGCGGTCGTCCTGATCGTGCAGATCGTGCTCTACCTGGTCGCGTCCCCCGGCTCGGTGCCGACGTACGCCCTGCTGTGCGGCCTGAGCATGCCGGTTCTGGCCTTCGGCCTGGGCTGGATCACGATCGGCTTCGTCTACGGCGGCGATCCCGAGGGGGTCGACCGCACCCCCATAGTCGGCGCCGTCGCCTGCCTGACCCCCGTGCTGCTCACCTGCATGGGCGTCGGCCTGACGTCGTTCCTCAACTGAGCGCGGCCGTCAGGTCGACCTCGACCAGCTGCCCGCCGAAACCCAGCGCAGCCACCCCGAGCAGCGTCGACGCGGTGCTGAAGGCCGGCGCCAGCGGCGAGGCGTTGAGCCGGTCCCACACCGAGGCCAGCACGGCCGTCTCCGAACTGACCACATAGATCACCGACCGCACGACGTCACCCGGCCCGGCCCCCGCCGCCTCGAGCACGGCCAGGCAGTTGGCAATCACCTGATCCGTCTGCGCGTCGAAGTCCCCGGGCTCACCCACGACCTTCCCGCTCCGATCAAGCGGGCACTGCCCAGCCAGATGGGCCAGCCGCCCCGCCGACGAGACGGTGACGTGCGAGTAGCCCGGTGGCTCATGAACGGTGGCAGGGTTGAACTTCTCGATCATCCGGTCAGTATCGCGACGCCCAAGCGCCAAGAACACTCATTAACGGGACAGCACCTAGCCGAACCAGCCCGGCACGTCGACGGGGAAGGCGGTCGCGGGCACGACCGTGCGTAGGGACGACTCCAGCTGGGTGACGCGGTCGGCGCCGAGCTGGTGGACCCAGTTGGCGCGCAGGCGGTCGAAGATCTCGGCGGAGCGGGTCAGCATGTCGAGGCCGCGGGGGGTCAGGCGGACGAGCTTGCGGCGGGCGTCGGAGGGGTCGTCGGCTCGTTCGACGTAGCCCAGGGCCGCCAGGCGGTCGACCGTCTTGCCGGCGGCCTGCTTGGAGACGCCCAGGCGACGGCCGATCTCGGTGGCCGAGGCGCCGTACGGGCCGATCGCCTGCAGCGCGAAGCCGTGCGCCGGGCGCACCTCGGTGTGGCCGAGCGCCGCGAGCTCGGTGTGCAGCTCGTCGATGAGGGAGCGGAAGCCCGCGAACAGCAGCAGCGGCAACTCGTAGCCGGGCGGGTCGGCCTCAGTCATGTGTTCCCCCGCGCTTGGCAAACTCGACAACCTGGTTTACTGTTTCGACAACCACGTTGACTACTTTACCGGAGGAACGATGTTCGCTCAGCACACCCTCGCATCGGCGCCGGCCGGCTCGCGGCCGCTCATGGAACAGACGGTCGAGCACCTCGGCCACCTGCCCGGCCCGGTCGCCCGGCTGGCCGAGTCACCCGAGATGCTCGGCGGGTTTCTGCAGGCCAGTGACCTCTTCGAGCACAGCACCCTCGACCCGCTGGCCCGCGAGGTGGTGGTGATGGTGATCGCGGCCCGCAACGACTGCCGGGTCTGCCTCGGCCTGCATACCGGGCGGCTGCGGGGGCTCGGCGCCGACGCCGCGCTCATCACCGGCCTGCGCGCGAAGACGCCGCCGGCCGACGAACGGCTGGCGGCACTGTGGACCTTCACCCTGCGAGTGCTGGAGACGGCCGGGGAGGTGCCCGACGACGAATTGGCCGCGTTCCTGGCGGCCGGATTCACCACCCGCAACGCGCTCGAGGTGGTGCTGGGCATCGGCACGTACACGATGTCGACGCTGGCCAACCGGCTGGTGCGCGCCTGAGACGGTCAGCGGGCGTTGATCAGGGCCATCGCCTCGGCGCGGACCTTGGCGTCGGTCTGGTAGGCGCCGCGGACAGCCGAGGTGACCGTGCGGGCGCCGACCTTGCGGATGCCCCGCATCTCCATGCAGAGGTGCTCGCACTCGAGAACCACGATCGCGCCGCGGGCGTCCAGCTTCTGCATGAGCAGATCGGCTATCTGGGAGGTCAGCCGCTCCTGCACCTGGGGGCGCCGGGCGAAGACCTCGACCAGACGGGCCAGCTTGGAGAGTCCGGTGATCCGGCCGTTCGGGCCGGGGATGTAGCCGATGTGCGCCACGCCCTTGAAGGGCAGCAGGTGGTGCTCGCACATGCTCATCACTTCGATGTCGCGGACGAGCACCATCTCCTCGTGGTCGGCCTCGAAGCTGGTTCGCAGCACATCGGCCGGGTCGACCCGCAGGCCGGCGAAGAGTTCCGCATAGGCCCGGGCGACCCGGGCCGGGGTGCGCTCGAGCCCGTCGCGATCGGGATCTTCCCCGATCGCGATGAGGATCTCTCGAACTGCCTTTTCGATCCGCCCGAGGTCGACGGCCTGCTCGACCGGAGACCCGGTGAGCTTGCCGTCGACCAGACGGGCGGCGAGATAGTCCAGTTCGTCGTCGTCGCTGATCAGTTGGCGCCTTCCGGGCTGCTTCCGTTCGAGTTGGGCCCGACGGCGATCTGCCCGTCCGCCTCGGCCTGCGTCCGCAGCTTCTCCCGCTCGGCGGGGGTGAGCACGGGCGGGGCCTCGGAGGGCAGGCGCTTGCCGAAGCCGTTGAACGGCGACATCGGCGGGCGCTTGACCACGCGGGCGCAGATGCGGTCCATGTCTTCCCGGGTGATGGTTTCCTTCTCCATCAGCTCGAGAACCATGCTGTCGAGCACGTCCCGGTATTCGACCAGGATCTCCCACGCCTCGTCGTGCGCCAGCTCGATGAGCGCGCGCACCTCGGCGTCGATGTCGGCCGCGACCGAGTCCGAGTAGTCCCGCTCGTGGCCCATGTTGCGACCCATGAACGGCTCGTCGCCGCTGGTGCCGTACTTGACCGCACCGAGCTTGAAGCTCATGCCGTACTGGGTGACCATCGCCCGGGCCAGACCGGACGCCTTCTCGATGTCGTTGCCGGCGCCGGTGGTGGGCTCGTGGAAGACGAGTTCCTCGGCGGCCCGGCCACCCAGCGCGTAGGCCAGGGTGTCGATCATCTCGGCGCGGGTCTGGGTGTACTTGTCTTCCGTCGGCAGCACCAGCGTGTGACCCAGCGAGCGGCCACGCGGCAGGATCGTCACCTTGTGCACGGGGGCCGAGTGCGGCAGCGCGTAGGCGACCAGCGCGTGCCCACCCTCGTGGTACGCGGTGATCTTCTTCTCGTTGTCGCTCATCGCCCGGGTGCGGCGCTCGGGGCCCGCGATGACCCGGTCGATCGACTCCTCGAGGAAGTAGTTCGAGATCGCCCGCTTCTCGTTACGAGCAGTGAGCAGCGCGGCCTCGTTGATCACGTTGGCCAGGTCGGCGCCGGAGAAGCCCGGCGTGCGGCGGGCCACCGAGTCGAGGTCGACGTCGGGCGTGAACGGCTTGCCCTTGGCGTGCACCCGCAGGATCGCCTTGCGGCCCTCCATGTCGGGGTTGTCGACCGGGATCTGGCGGTCGAATCGGCCGGGGCGCAGCAGCGCCGGGTCGAGGATGTCGGGCCGGTTGGTGGCCGCGATCAGGATGACCCCGCCCTTGGTGTCGAAGCCGTCCATCTCGACGAGCAGTTGGTTGAGCGTCTGCTCGCGCTCGTCGTGACCGCCGCCCATGCCGGCGCCGCGGTGGCGGCCGACGGCGTCGATCTCGTCGACGAAGACGATCGCCGGGGCGTTCGACTTGGCCTGCTCGAACAGGTCGCGGACGCGGCTGGCGCCGACACCGACGAACATCTCGACGAAGTCGGAACCCGAGATCGAGTAGAACGGCACCCCGGCCTCGCCGGCGACGGCCCGGGCCAGCAGCGTCTTGCCCGTTCCGGGCGGCCCGAAGAGCAGCACACCCTTCGGGATCTTGGCGCCGAGAGCCTGGTACTTCGCCGGGTTCTGCAGGAAGTCCTTGATCTCGTGCAGCTCCTGGACGGCCTCTTCCGAGCCCGCCACGTCGGCGAACGTCGTCTTCGGAGTGTCCTTGGTGATCATCTTCGCCTTGGACTTGCCGAAGTTGAGCACCCGGGAGCCGCCGCCCTGCATCTGCGACATGAACAGCAGCAGCAGGATCACCAGAATGGCGATCGGCAGCAGATTGATCAGCAGGCTGAAGAGAATGTTGTCGCCCGAGACCGTGGCGTTGATCGTGCCCGTGATCCGGCCGGCCGTCTTGGCCTCTTGGACCTCGGCCCAGATCTCGCGCGTGACCTCGTACGGGTACTGGGTCTCGATCTTGTCGGTCGATTTGCCTTCGAACCGTTCCGGCGCCGCGAGGTCGATCTGGAGCGTCTGCTCCTTGTCCTTCTGGACGACCTTCTTGATGCCGGGCTGGTTAAGGCGCTCGAGCGCTACCGAGGTATCTACGCGCTGGTAGCTCGGACCACTGGTGAAAAAGGAGCTCAGCGCAATCACGCCGATGATCACCAGAATGATCCAGACCACCGGGCGGCGGAAGAAACGCGTACGTTCCATACTGTTGTCGGGCGCCAAGCGCCCGGACCCTCCTGATCGGCGTCCTGGTCACCTCAACGTGCCGCTCACCGGCGGCCCCGGGCCTGATCCGCACTGCCGTCGAACCGTGGCGGTGAAATCTTCCCGGTCCCTCCGGCGCCTGTGACGCTGCGCCATCGGTCACTCGACGGTACACCGTGGGTGCCGGTTGCGAACCCGTGAGCCCGTTGCCCGGACACTTCCCGGCCGCCGCCCGTTCAGTCAGCTTTGCTGGCAAAACCGCCCATAAGGACTGAATTCTGAGAAGGGGCTGAGAAATGGTTCAGCTACGGGCGTACACCTCGGGCTTCAACACCCCGACGTACGGCAGCTCACGGTAGCGCTCGGCGAAGTCCAAGCCGTAGCCGACGACGAACTCGTTGGGGATGTCGAAGCCGACGTACTTGACCGGCACCTGCACCTTCACGGCGTCGGGCTTGCGGAACAGCGCGACCACCTCGACGCTGGCCGCGGAGCGCGACTGAAGGTATTTCATCAGCCACGACAGCGTGAGGCCGGAGTCGACGATGTCCTCGACGACGACCACGTGCCGGCCGGTGATGTCGCGGTCGAGGTCCTTGAGAATGCGCACGACGCCCGACGACGTGGTGCCCTGCCCGTACGACGAGACGGCCATGAACTCCATCTCGGTGGACGGTCCGGAGTTGCCCAGCGCACGGGCGAAGTCGGCCATGAACATGACAGCGCCCTTGAGCACGCAGACCAGCAGAATGCCGTCCTCCGCCTCGGCGTGGTCGGCAGCGACCTGCTTCGCCAGTTCGGCGATCTTTTCCCGGATCTGCTCCTCAGAGATGATCACGTGGTCGATGTCGGCGGCGTACCAGGTGCCCTCAGCCATGGCCCAAGACTGCCGCATCAAGGTTGCGTCTCGTCGAACGGGTCAGCGATCACGACGGCCGGAACCACAGGGAATCGGGCAGTTCCGCCCATGGCACCCGCTGGGCGCCTACGCGGAGTGACAACTCTCACAGCCCGTCAGGGCACTCGAACGAGTATTCCCCGGTCGCGCGCGACCTCGATGCCGCCCGGCAGATGAACGGGCCCCTGCCCGTGCCATTCCGTGACGAGAGCGTCCAGCGCCGCCACGTGCCGATGCGACAACGCTCCACCGGGCGCCCCGAGCTGCAACGCCCACGAGTGCAACACCCGCCGCCGGATCGCCCTGCTCATGACGGACAAGTCAGCGACGTTCACGGAGAAGGCAGCGGCGGCGAGGCGGTCCAGCTCTTCGTTGTCGGCGGCGATCAACTCGGCCGAGCGGGCGAGGTTGGCCACCACGGCCGGCCCCAGGGCCTCTACCAGCGCCGGCAGGGCGTCGGCGCGCACCCGCGAGCGGGCGTAGGCCGGATCGCTGTTGTGCGGATCTTCCCAGGGCGCCAGCCCCAGCGCCGCGCAGGCCTTGCGCGTGTCGGCCCGGGCGACGTCGAGCAACGGCCGCCAGAAGATCCCTTTGCGCGCGGGCATTCCGGAAAGCCCACGCGGACCCGCGCCTCGGGCCAGCGCCAGCAGCACCGTCTCGGCCTGGTCGTCACGCGTGTGCCCGAGCAGCACGGCAATCGCCCCGGTCCGCTCGGCCGCCGAGCCCAGAGCCTCGTAGCGGGCCGCCCGCGCCGCCGCCTCCGGCCCGCCCGGTCGACCCTCGACGGACACCGTCTCGACGATCACCGGGTCGAACCCGGCCGCCGCCGCCCAGGTGGCCAGCTCGGTTGCCCGCGTGGCGGACCCCGCCTGCAGAGCGTGATCGACCGTCACCAGCCCCACCGAGGCTCCCACGAACCGGGCCGCCGCCGCGAGGGCCAGCGAATCCGCCCCACCCGAGCACGCCACCAGCACGAGGCCCTCGGCGGGCAGCGCCCGCCGCACGGCCAGCCGCACCGCGGCGACAGCGGGCGGGATGCGGGCCACTACCCGCCGATCGCCGGCTGCGGGCCGTGCACGCGGGCCACCCACGCGTCGGGGTCGCCCAGCTCGTCGAGCCGCGGCAGCGTCAGGGGGGAGTCGAAGATCTTGTTGAACCCGGGCATGCCGACCCGTTCGACCACGCCGTGCACGAACTTGCGGCCCTCGGCGTACTGGCGCATCTTGACCTCGATGCCGAGCAGCCGCCGCATCGCCTTCTCGAGCGGGTTGCCGCTCTCGCGGCGGCGGTTGAACTTGGACCGGATCGACTCGACGCTGGGGATGACCTCGGGACCGACCCCGTCCATCACGAACTCGGCGTGGCCCTCGAGCAGGGTCATCAACGCGGTCAGGCGGTCGAGCACGGCCTTCTGCCCCGGCGTCTGCACGATGTCGAGCACCGAGGAACGGGAATCGGGGTCGCGCAGCGCGTCGGACAGGGTCGCCACGCCGCGGCGCAGCCGCTCGAGGATGTGCTCGGTGCTCTGCGACGCGTCGACAAACGCCTGCACCTCGCCCAGGAAGTAGCCCCGCATCCACGGGACGGCGGTGAACTGGGTGCGGTGGGTGACCTCGTGGAGGCAGACCCACAGCCGGAAGTCGCGCGAGTCGGCGCCGAGCTTGCGCTCGACCTCGACGATGTTGGGCGCGTTCAGCAGCAGCTGGCCCGGATTGCTGGAGAAGACCTCGTATTGCCCCAGCACGCGGCCGGAGAGATAGGCCAGGATCGTGCCGGCCTGCACCCCGGTGACCCGGGAGCCGATCGCGTCGGCCAGCCCGCCCGGCTGCTTGTCGCCGGAGAGCCGGGTGACCAGCGGGATGATCACCTGTTTGAGGCCCTCGATGTTGACGGCGGCCCAGTCCTTGCGGTCGACCACGCGGACCGGTGGCACCTCGACCTGTGAGGTCAGCCCCGTGTAGGCGGCGACGTGCCCGGCCGCCTCGTCGGTGAGATCGCGCAGCTCGGACACCACCGCCATCGCGTCCTCGTAGGAGACCGAGGGGCCCGATTTCGACAGCGCGCCGGCGGTCGCGGCGGCCAGATCCCAATCAACGAACTGCGCCATCACCCCACCGTACCCGCGGAAATCCACCCCACCCTCGGGTGGAACCCTGAGATCAGCCGCCCTGCTCAGGGGCAGCCGCACGACACCAGCTTGGCGGCCACCGCGTCCAGTGCCGCCCGCCCGGTGACGGCGTTCGCCGACCCACTCGCCATGATCGCGAAGACCAGCAGCCGGCCGTCGGCCGTCGTCAGCGTCCCGGCCATCGTGTTGACCCCGCTCAGCGTGCCGGTCTTGGCCCGTACGACCCCCTGCCCACCCTGATTGGGCTTGGGCGACACGAAGCGCTTGAGCATCGTGCCCGACCAGCCCGCCACCGGCAGCCCACCGAAGATCGACGACAGCGCCGGCTGCTCCCCTGAGGCCGCCAGCGACAGCAGCCGGGTCAGCATCGTCGGGCTGATCCCGTTGTTGCGGGACAGCCCGCTCGCGTCGTACAGGTTCGCCTCGTCGGCCGGCAGCCCCAGGTCGCGCATCCGTCCGGCGATCGCCTCGGTGGTGTCGTCGAACGTGCCCGGCTTGCCGTCGGCGATCGCGACCTGCCGACCCAGGGCCTCTGCCGCGGTGTTGTCACTCTGCTCGAGCATCCAGTCGGTGAGCTGCACCATCGGTGGCGACTGGACAGCGCCCAGTTCCTGCCCCGGCGTCACGTCGACCGTCGCCGGGGCCGAGGACGGGCCGGCCGCCTTGGTGGGTGCCTTGCCCTTGCGTACGGCCGAGGAAGGCACGCCCAGCATCTTGGCGAACGCCTTCGCCGCCGCGCCGGCCGGATCCGGCGATCGCGGATCACCGCCGAACTCGTTGTGGATCGGCCGGATCCGCCCGGCGTTGACCATCAGCGCCTGGATGCGCGAGACCTGCCCGAACGAGATGTCGCTGGGGTCCCAGCCCTTGGCCGTCTCCGGCCCGCTGAACAGCGACGTGTCGTACAGCAGACGGGTCGGCTCGGCGCCGCCCAGCGACTTCTTGACCTGGGCCGCGAGCAGATCGAGCCGCGCCGCCCCGGGGAAGAGCTTGTTCTTCGTAGTCGCCAGCGTCGGGTCACCGCCGCCGATGAGCACGACCTCGCCCGGCTGGACGCCGGCCACCACCCGCGTGGTCAGCCGGTGCGAGGGTCCGCGCGCGTCGAGCACCGCGGCCGCGGTCAGCAGCTTCGTCGTCGAGGCGGGAGTGGTCATCGCGTCCGCGTTGCGTGCGTAGAGAACGTCGCCCGTCGCCACGTCGAGGACCGCGGCGTGCACCTTTGTGCCCATCGCGGCCGATTTCACCAGCGGGTCGATCGCCTTGGTCACGGAGCTCGCGGTGAGAGGGGTGCCGCCGCCGCTCGCCGCGACGAGGACCGGCGTGGGCGATGGATCCGGCGTGGTGGGGGCGGGCGTCGGCCTGCTGCTCGGCTCGGCGGACGACAGCCACTCGTCGACGGGGCCGGGTTTGACCACTGCTACGCCGGCTGCCGCGCCGAGAACAACGACAAGGGCCAAGGCGAAGACCCATTTCGTACGGGATTTTCGGCCACCCACCCGTGCGGGCATCACACCACTGTCACCCGGCGGCGGTCCCTCACCCGCCGCCGGACGTCCCGCGGGTGGCAGCGCCGACGACGCCACAGCTGGCGCTGCCGGCGGTGGGAAGGCAGGTGGCGTTGTGGGCGGGCCGGATGGCGGCGTCGCGGGCGGAGACCCGGCCGGACCGGGCGACGTGGGGCGCACGGTGTTCAGCGGCACCGAGGCGCGCCCATAGGTGCCCCCGGCGGCCGGCGATCCAGGCGCGGTCGCCCACGCACCTTGAGCCCGCTCCTCCGAACGCGGCGACTGCGAAGACTGAGGTGTGCCGTCGTGCAGGATGCCGCCGCCGGAGGCCCGGGCGGGCGGCGGCGGGCCCAGGTCGCGCGTCTTCTCGCCGACGGTTCGGTCGGCGTCCCCGGCCGGCGGCTGCGGCTGCATCAGCCGATTTTCCGCCCCGTTCGCACCGCCGCGCGGCGATTGCCCCGATTGGGGGTCGGACGCAGCCGGAATCTGTGCCCGTCCAGGCATCACCTGAGGCCGAACGGCCGACGGCGGCACGGTCGCCCGACCGCCCGTTCCGGCCGGTTCGGATGATTGCCGGGACCCCTGCGCCCCGGCGTGCCCGCTGAGGTCGGCGGTCGTGCCGGTTTGCGGCGAAGCGACACCCGGCGCACCTTCGCTCGGGTTACCGTTTCCAGAGCCGCGATGCGACTCGGACACGCCGTCGTATCCGGGACCATCGTGTGAATCTTGCCTCCCCACGAGCCCCTCCTAGAGCGCGGCGTAAGACTTAGGGGAGACTAGCGACATCCGGCACACCGTCGCGCGCGGATCCTGTCGGCCGCCAGACCGGCCGCAGTGTTTCTCGCCCGGCCCGGTTTCTCTCCAGCGGGCGAACAAGGGAGCACAAGATGGATTTCGACGTAGTGGTTGAGATCCCCAAGGGTCACCGCAACAAGTACGAGGTCGACCACAAGACGGGTCGCATCCGGCTCGACCGGACGCTGTTCACCTCGACGCAGTACCCGGCCGACTACGGCTTCATCGAGGGCACCCTGGGCCAGGACGGCGACCCGCTCGACGCGCTCGTGCTCATCCAGGAGCCGACCTTCCCCGGCTGCCTGGTCCGCGCCCGGGCCATCGGCATGTACCGGATGACCGACGAGAAGGGTCGCGACGACAAGGTCCTCTGCGTCCCGTTCGAGGACCCGCGTCAGGAGCACCTGCGCGACATCCACCACCTCGGCGAGTTCGACCGGATGGAGATCCAGCACTTCTTCACCGTCTACAAGGACCTCGAGCCCGGCAAATCGGTCGAGGGCGCGACCTGGACCGGCCGCGTCGAGGCCGAGGAGGAGATCCGGGCGTCGTTCAAGCGCCAGGAGGTCGCCGAGGCCGAGGGCGTCGACCACTGACGTAACACCCGCCGCGCCCCGCCGTCGCCCGCCGACGTCGCGCGGCTCCCGTACGCGGGCGGCTTCGAGCCGCCCGCGTGCTGCTTTTCCGGGGGCTCAGGTTTCCGGGGCTCAGGCCAGGCTGATGCTGCCCACAGCGTCGTAGAGGCCGACGACCGCGCAGGCCACCGGGATGACCGAGACCACCACGAGCGTGTCGAACAGGTCGGCGGCCCGGCCCAGGTAGGGCGAGGGCGGCTTGCGCGAATAGGTCGCACCGGCCACGACCGTGATCAGCGCCAGGACGAGCGCGGCCGAGGTCACGCCGAGCCGCATCGTCGCGTCCGACCCGCGCAGCAGGTCGGCGCCGAGCGCGGCCACCCCGGCCAGGCCGCCCACGACCAGCGGCACCCGCTGGCGCAGCGTGATGAACAGCCGCGAGCGCAGCAGCAGCGCCGCCGCCGAGACGGCGATCAGGATGCGGGCCGAGAGGGTGCCGGCCACAGCCAGGACGGCGAACGCGCCCACGGCCAGCACAGCGTGACCCAGCAGCATGCCGGCCAGCAGTTCTTCGGTGCGGGTCACGGCGGCGAAGACGGTCGCCCGGTCGGGACGCTCGCGGGCCGCGTCGAGCGCGCTCGATGTGCTCGCCGTGGTGAAGCCCTCGGCCGCCTCGGCTCCGGTGGGCAGGGTGACCGGCGGCGTGGGCATCTTGCCGAAGCGGATCGCCAGCAGGGGCAACGCGCCGATGCCGCAGACCAGGATCGAGATCAGCACGGCGGCCGAGCCCGCGGCCGTGGTCACCATGCTGACCAGCGCCGTGAGCGCGCCGAACAGACCGGCCACCGCGCCCGCCGTGAAGAGCCGCTGCTGAGCCGCCACCCCGATAGCGCCGAGCGCCGCGACCAGCAGCAGCGCGACCGAACCGGCCAGCAGCTCGGAGCCACCGAGCCAGGGCAGCAGACCGACGACGCCGACCCGGTCGTCGGTGGCGACCAGAACCGCGCCGCCGGCGAAGCCGAACGGCATCGCGTAGGCGCCCAGCGCGGCCCCGGCGCGGGCATCGCCGTACGCCCGGGAAGCCGTCACCCCGGCCAGCGCGAGCAGCACCGCGAGTCCGAGGCCGGCGAAGGCCGCGCCGTTCCAGGCCGGACCGGCGGCGAGCACCGCGAACAGGCCGAGGGCGAGCAGCACGCCCGCCCCGACCAGGGTGGCCGTGCGGGTCGAGGCGGGCGTCCAGGCGCTGCCGCGACGGCGGGCGCCCTCCGCGATGGCCTCGACCACATCGTCGTACTCGAGTTCGGGCCACTCGTCGTGGGCCGGCACCAGATGCAGGATCTCCCCGTCGCGTACACCCTGCGGGAAAAGACCCTGCGCGGTGGCCAGCGCGACGCCGTCGGTGCGCCGTAGCACCCACCCGCCGTGTTTCTCGCCGTCGTCGGCCAGCCCCTCGCCGGCGTGACGCAGCACCTCGGGCAGCAGTTCGGCCAGCGGCACGTGCTCGGGCAGGGCCACGTCGATGCGGCGCTGCGGCGCGCTGATGGTCACCCGCGCCAGACCGATGCTCATGGATCGCCCTCCCCGTTGCGTGCCGCATATGAGATCGAAGGTGACGAGGCTGCGGACGCGAGCAGACTTTACCTACCATGGGCCCAACGCGACGTCCGGCGACGGACCGGCGCACAGGGAGTGACCATCACACCCTTGTCGACGAAAGGGATAAAACGCGGCATGAGCACGGTGGTGATCAAACGGTCGGCCCGGCGACCCGCGCCGGAGATTCCGACCGGGGAGATCGCTGTCGAGCCGCCGCCCGAGATCCCGCAGGCCACGGGTGGCCGCTGGCAGCAGGCGATGATGGCGCTGCCGATGCTGGGCGGCTCGGTGGCCATGGCGATGATGATGGGGCAGGGTCGCGGCGGGGCGTACTCCTATGTGATCGGTGGCCTGTTCGGCGTCTCGTCGATCGCGATGATGGCGACCAGCTTCGGTTCGAACGGCTCGCCCAAGAAGGCCGAGATGATGGCGGCCCGCCGTGAGTATCTGCGGCACCTGTCCGGGCTGCGCAAACGCGTCCGCGAGACGGCCCGCAAGCAGCGCGTCGGCCTGCTCTACCGCCACCCCGACCCGACCACGCTGTGGTCGACCGCCGGCAGCCACCGGGTGTGGGAACGCCGCACCAGCGACCCCGACTTCGGCGTCGTCCGGCTCGCGGTGGGCCCGCAGACGCTGGCCACTCCGCTGCTGCCACCGGTGACCCGGCCGCTCGACGAGCTCGAGCCGATGACCGCCGGCGCCCTGCGGCGCTTCCTCGACGCGTACTCGGTGGTTCCCGACCTGCCCGTGGCGGCGTCCCTGCGCGGTTTCGGCCGCGTGTTCCTGCGCGGCCCCGAGCCCGACGCGCAGGCCCTGTCCCGCGCGGTGGTCACCCAGCTGGCCACGTTCCACGCGCCCGACGACCTGATCGTCGCGATCTGCGCCGGCCCCGAGCGACGCTCCTCATGGGAGTGGGCCAAGTGGCTGCCGCACAATCTGCACCCGTCCCGCACCGACGCCCTCGGTCACGTGCGACTCGTCGCCAGCACCGGCCCGGAACTCGAGAAGCTGCTCGAGGACGTGATCGGCAACCGGCCGCGCTTCGGCTCCGGCGGGCACAGCACGCCGCACGTGGTGATCGTGCTCGACGGGGCCGACCTGCGCGGCGCGACCCAGCTCGACGACGGCATCGACGGCGTCACCGTCCTCGACCTCGACGAGCAGCCGCCGCGTCTGCTCGACCGGTCCCTGCTGGTGCTCGAGGTCGCCCAGCACGGCGGCCGCCGGGTGCTCAACACCTACTCGATGGACCACGAGGCCGAGGTCGGCACGCCCGACAGGCTCAGCGTCGAGCAGGCCGAGGCGGTCGCCCGGCGGCTGTCCCCGCTGCGGCTGGCCGCGATGTCGAAGTCGGCCGACACACCGCTGGCGGCCGAGATGGGCCTGGCCGACCTGCTCGGCATCGGCGAGCCCGACACGTTCAGCGTGGCCCAGGCCTGGATGCCCCGGCCCAACCGCGACAAGCTGCGGGTGCCGATCGGGGTCGGCGCCGACGGCGCGCCGATCGAGCTCGACCTGAAGGAGTCGGCCCAGGACGGCATGGGCCCGCACGGGCTGCTCATCGGGGCCACCGGCTCCGGCAAGTCGGAACTGCTGCGCACCCTGGTGCTGGCCCTGGCCACCACACACTCGTCGGAGTCGCTGAACTTCGTCCTGATCGACTTCAAGGGCGGCGCGACCTTCGCCTCGCTCGACCGGCTGCCGCACACCGCCGCGGTCATCACCAACCTGGCCGACGAGCTGCCGCTGGTCGACCGCATGGTCGACGCGATCGACGGCGAGATGATCCGCCGGCAGGAGGTGCTGCGCAAGGCGGGCAACTACGCCAGCCTGCGCGACTACGAGAAGGCCCGTGCCGGGGGCGCGGCTCTGCCCCCGCTGCCGTCGCTGCTGGTCATCTGTGACGAGTTCTCCGAGCTGTTGTCGGCCAAGCCCGACTTCATCGACCTGTTCGTCCAGATCGGACGGCTGGGCCGGTCGCTCGGCGTCCATCTGCTGCTGGCCAGCCAGCGCCTCGAGGAGGGTCGCCTCCGCGGCCTGGACACGCACCTGTCCTACCGGGTCGGTCTGCGGACCTTCTCGGCGCTCGAATCGCGGGCCGTGCTGGGCGTCCCGGACGCCTACGAGCTGCCGCGGTCCCCCGGGCACGGTTACCTCAAGTTCGGCACCGAGCCGCTGCTGCGCTTCAAGGCGGCGTACGTCTCGGGGCCGGTGCGCAAGGCCGGCACGCGCGCCGCCGCCGGTGGGGCCGGGGCGGAACCCCTGGTGCTGCCGTATTCGACGAGGTACGTCCCGGCGCCCGAGCCCGTCAAGCCGGTCGAGCCACAGCCCGTGGAGACCCAGAACGGCCAGACCGTCCTCGACGTGATGGTCGACCGCCTCAGCGGACAGGGGCCGCCGGCCCACCAGGTCTGGCTACCGCCGCTGACCGTCTCGGCTGCCCTCGACGAACTGCTGGGCCCGGTGGTGGCCGACCCGGTCCGCGGGCTCGCCTTCGCCAACCCCGAGCTGCACGGCGCCCTCCAGGTGCCGATCGCGCTGGTCGACAAGCCGCGCGAGCAGATCCGCGACGTCATGTGGCTGCAACTGTCGGGCGCGGCCGGGCACGTCGCGGTCGTCGGCTCGACGCTGAGCGGCAAGTCGACGGCGCTGCGCTCGATGATCTGCGGTCTCGCCCTCACCCACACCCCGGCCGAGGTGCAGGTCTACTGCCTCGACTTCGGCGGTGGCGCGCTCGGCACGCTGCGCGACCTGCCGCACGTCGGCGGGGTGTCGGGCCGGCTCGACGCGGTGGGCGTCCGGCGTACGGTCGGCGAGATCTCCACGCTGCTGTCCGAGCGCGAGGCACGCTTCGGGGCGATGGGCATCGACTCGATGTCGTCCTACCGCCGCCGCCGGGCCAACCCCGCCAACCCGGGCACCGACACCGACCCGTTCGGCGACGTGTTCCTGGTGATCGACGGCTGGGCCACGCTGCGCAAAGAGTACGAAGAACTCGAACCGGTCATCACCGACATCGCCACCCGTGGTCTCTCGTACGGGATCCACGTCGTCGTCGCGACCTCGCGGTGGATGGACTTCCGCCCGGCGATCCGCGACATGTTCGCCTCACGGCTCGAGCTGCGGCTGGGCGACCCCAGCGACTCCACGGTCAACCGCCGCGCCGCGATGACCGTGCCCGAGCAGTCCGGCCGTGGCATCATCGATCACCCGGCCGACAAGAACAAGTTCCTGCACCTGCTGACCGTGCGACCCGAACTGAGCACCCTGGCCGACACGACCGACCTGGTGAAAGAGGTCGCGGCCAACTGGCACGGGGCGCCGGCGCCGCGCGTCCGGCTTCTTCCGGCCCTGGTCCCGTACGCGGAAATGGACCTTCACCGCAGCGGCGGCCTGCGCCTGCCGATCGGCATCAGCGAGGCAGACCTGCAGCCCGTCGAGATCGACTTCGCCTCGGACCCGCACTTCCTGCTCTTCGGCGACGCCGAGTGCGGCAAGTCGACGTTCCTGCGCGCCCTGGCCACCACGGTCACGCAGCGCTTCACGCCCGAGGAAGCGCGGATCATCCTGGTCGACTACCGGCGGTCCCTGATGGACCTGCCGGAATCGGAACACCGCATCGGGTACGGGATCCAGGCGCAGAAGACGCTGGAGCTCATGCAGTCGGTCGCCGGCTACATGGAACGCCGCCTGCCCGGCCCCGACGTGACGGCCCAGCAACTGCGCGAGCGCTCCTGGTGGACCGGGCCCGAACTGTTCGTGCTGGTCGACGACTACGACCTGGTCGTGGCCGGTCCGACCAACCCGCTCACCCCCCTGCTCGAATACCTGCCGCAGGCCCGCGACGTCGGCCTGCACCTGATCCTGACCCGGCGGGCCGGCGGCGCCGGGCGGTCGCTCTACGAACCGGTCATCCAGCGGCTGCGCGAACTGTCCGCGCCCGGCCTGGTGATGTCCGGGCCGCCCGACGAGGGACCGCTGATCGGCAACCTCCGCCCGGCGCTGCTGCCGCCCGGCCGGGGCCGCTTGCTCACGCGGCGTGAGGGCGTGCGGCTGATTCAGTTGGCACACCTGGCGCCGTACTGACGTGCGCCAGGATTTAACAGACAGCGAGTGCGATAGGCATAGACAGACAGCAGCCGCCGGGGCCCGTTTGGGAGTAATCTGCATCGACCATCCAGGATCCAGAATGGCGATGCGAACCGTGAGCGCTGAACGGGTGAGTGACCGGCCGGCCGCGCCGCGATGGCGTGGTGCCCGTTGGTGAGCGCACGCCGTCTCGCGGCGGCCGCCACTGCCGGCCTGTTCGCGCTGGCTCTGCCCGCCGCCCCGGCTTTCGCCGAGCCCACCCCGCTGCAAGGCGATTCGGTACGCGCCGACGAATGGCACCTGGGCACGCTCAACGTCGCCGAGGCCTGGACCTACTCCAGCGGTTCCGGCGTCACGGTCGCGGTCATCGACTCCGGGGTCGACGCCGACCATCCCGACCTGCAGGGTCAGGTGCTTCCCGGCCTCGACCTGGTCGACGACAAGGGCGACGGCGACACCGACCTGGTCGGCCACGGCACCACCGTCTCCGGCATCATCGCGGGCCGCGACGACGACACGGCCGGCGTGGTGGGCATCGCCCCCAAAGCCAAGATCCTTCCGGTACGCGTCCTCGACGAGGACAACCGCTACAACGACGCCCTGATCGTCGCCCAGGGCGTCCGCTGGGCGGTCGACCACGGCGCCAAGGTCATCAACCTCTCGCTGGGCGGCAACGGCAGCAGCGCGGCCCTGGCCGCAGCGCTCGACTACGCGTTCGCCAAAGACGTGGTGGTCATCGCCTGCACCGGCAACGCGAGCGCGTCGTCGTCCAGCGGGGTGTGGTACCCCGCTCGTGAGCCCGGCGTGCTCGCCGTGGCCGGCATGGAACGCGACGGCACCACCCTGTGGTCCGGCTCGATCACCGGCAAAGAGACTGTGGTCACCGCCCCTGCCACCCAGTTGGTCGGCGCGAACGCCGGCGGCGACTACTGGAAGGTCCAGGGCACCAGCTTCGCCGCCCCGATGGTCTCGGCCACCGCCGCCCTGATCCGTTCCCGCTGGCCCGACATGCCGGCCGGCGAGGTCATCAACCGCATCATCCGTACGGCGAAGGACAAGGGCGCCGCCGGCCGCGATCCCCTCTTCGGCTTCGGCCTGGTCGATCCGGTCGCCGCCCTGACCGCCTCGATCCCCCCGGTCTTCGAGAACCCGCTCGACACGTCCCCGTCGCCCGGCATTGCCCGCTTCGGCAGCGCCCCCGCTCCGGGCCAGGCGCTGTCCGCCCCCGACGGCGAAACGCAGGAGTTGCTCCCCGCCGCCCCCGAGTCCGACCCCGGCACGGGCGCAGCCCCCTTTGCCGCCCCACCGGCGTCCTCCCACAAGGCCTGGTGGGCCACCGCGGCGCTGTTCCTGCTCTCCGTCGCCGCCGCGGTCCTGACATTCCGCCGCTTCGCCGGCACCACCTGACAGTTCCGCGCCATCAGCCGGTCCGGGGATCCGCCGCCACCAACCAACTCGCCGTCCCCGTCAGCACGCTGAGGCGCCACGGTGCTGGCTCCAGACTCGGTGACCCGGACGATGCGCAGCCCGAGCCGCGTTTCGTCCCCGTCCGCGCAAACGCCTCGAACACGCCGACGGCAACCGACCCGTACGCAACGCTGGAGCGGAAGGCGGCCGAGCGCAGCCGGGACGCTGATCAGGCGCAGTCGCCGGTGCGGACGCCTCTGGTGCGGGACTCGCCGGCCTGGGCCACCGGGGCGGCCTCGTTGGCGGTCAGGGCGAAGCCCGTGTTCTTGTCGTCGGCGGCCGCGGCGAAGATGACGCCCAGCACCTGGCCGTTGGTGGTGATGAGCGGACCGCCCGAGTTGCCGCTGCGGACCAGGGACCGGATCGTGATGATCTCGCGGGTCACGTCGCCCGAGTCGTAGATGTCGGGGCCGGTGATCTTGCCTACGTCGCGGACGCGGGCGGACTGGGCGTCGTACGGGCCGTCCTGGGGGTAGCCCAGGACTATCGCGCTCGCGCCCGTGGCGGCCTGCTTGGCCACGAAGGGCATGACCGGCGCGGTCAGGCCGGGCACGTAGAGCACCGCCAGGTCGCGGTCGGGGTCGTAGACGACCACCGTGGCGTCGACGCGGCGGCCGCTCACCTCGACCGTTGTCTCGCGGGTGCCGGCGACCACGTGCGCGTTCGTCATCACGCGCTCGTCGGCGTACACGAAGCCGGTGCCTTCGATGCGGCGCGAGCAGCTGGGCGCCGTGCCCAGGACCTTGAGCACCGAGCGCTTCGAGCGGGCGACGATCTGGGAGCCCTTGAGCTTCGGGTCGGGCGCCGCCACGTCCTTGGCCTTGGTGGGGGTCAGGCCGCCGAAGACGGCCGGGAAGCCACTCGTGTCGAGGGTGTCGCCCAGCGCCGACGACAACGCCTGTGCCTGCTCGGGCATCAGGCTGTTGATGCCGCCCAGGATGGCGCTGTTGCGCACCGCGGAGTTGAGACCGGGGAACGGGGTCGAGCCGAGCGGCACCGCGATCAGCCAGGCGACCAGCAGCACCGCGACCAGCGAGACGGCCGCGCCGCCGGCGTCGTCGAGGCGCTGCAGCGGCGGGCTCTGGATGGCGCGGCGCAGGTGGGTGCCGAGCCAGCCGGCCAGTGTCTGCCCGAGCACGGCGACCGCGAAGATGGTGACCAGGGAGACGACCAGCCGCGCGGTCGGGTCGGTGAAGCGGTCGGCGATCAGCGGACCGAGCTGGAGACCGATCAGCACTCCGCTGAAGAAGCCGCCGAACGACAGCGCGCCGATGACGAAGCCCTGGCGGTAGCCGCTGATCGCGAAGATCAGCATGAGCAGGATCAGGATGCCATCGACCACGGACACTCACCCACAGTAGAAGTCGCGGGCCACCATCGGTTCATGGCAGGACCTCGTCGGGCGCTCCGCCGCGTGTGGCGGGCACCGGGGCGCTCGCTTCCGGCAGTTCGGCCAGGGGTCCCGGCTCCCACGGCTGCGCCCAGCCGCCCATGTCGAGCACCGTCGAGATCACCCCTGCCGTGAAGCCCCAGACCAGCATCCCCCGAACCTGGAAGGCCGGGCTGACCCAGCCGCTGGGATGCCGTACCCGGATACGGTTGCGCGGGTCGACCAGTTCACTGATCGGCAGCCGGGCCACGTGCGCGACCTCGGCCGGCTGCCGCGGGCTCACCGGGTGCGGGCGCCGCCACCAGGCCAGCACGGGAGTGACCACGAACGAGCTGACCGGAATGTAGAGGTCGGGCAGCAGCGCCAGCGCCTCGGCACTCGACGGGTCGAGCCCCACCTCTTCGTTGGCCTCGCGCAGGGCGGTGGCCACGGCGTCGGCGTCCCCGGGGTCGGTGCCGCCGCCGGGGAACGCGGGCTGGCCGGCGTGGTTGCGCATGGTCGCGGCCCGCTGGAGCACCAGCAGGTCGGGCCCGCCGGGGTGGCCGGCATCGGGCTCGCTCTCGCCGAGCAGCACGAGCACAGCGCTGGGCCGGCCACCGCTGGGCGGCGGCCGGAGCGGCGTGAAGTCGCTTGTACGGCTGCCACCCACCCGGCTCAGCAGCGGCTCGAACCACGACGGCAACCCGACGGGCCGCTCGAGCACCTTGCCCTCGCTCACCACGCCGCCGCCCACGGTCGGTCGCCACCCGCGGCGAGGCCACCGATGCGCCGCGCCGGCCGCCTCATGGGGTCACCGTCACACCGGTGTGCTTGCGGACCTGCTCGGACAATCCCCGGGCGTCCAGCGGCAGCGGGTGCACATAGGAACGACCGGCCGAGTCGAGGAAGACGGTGACCGGCAGGTTGATGCGGCCGAGGTTGTTCAGCAGGGCGCCCTTCTCGTCGAACAGCGTCGGCATGCGCACGCCCTTGTCGGTGGCGAAGTCGGCGCCCTTGTCGCGCTGGTCGCCGGAGTCGACGCCGAGCACGGTGAGCCGCCCCGCGGCCTTGTCGGCCAGGCTCTGCATGACCGGCAACTCGGTGCGGCAGGGCTGACACCACGACGCCCAGATGTTGATCACCGCAGGCCCGCGCAGCGTCCGTAGCGAGATCTCGTCGTCGCCGGTGAAACAGGGGAGCTTCAGATCGGGCAGGTCGGTAGCGGTGGATGCTCCTGAGATGGGGGCGGCCGACGGCGGTGGCGCGCTGAGGGCGTCGCAACCCACGAACGGCGAGGCCACGGTCGGCTCGTCGTCGCCACAGGCCGCGACCGCAGCCGCCAGCAGAAGAACAAGCGGCGCCGCCAGCAGCCGGGAAAGCCCAGGACCACGTCGCAGCGACACAACCGGTGAGCGCGTGGACCGGGGGTTTGCGGCCTGGCTCACGGGGCCTCCGGCGCGGCGACCGCGGCCGCCGGCACGAGCGCCGGGTCGACCCCGGCGGCAGCGGCCAGCTCACGGGCCCGGGGCCCCTTGAGCAGCTTGGCCGCGGCGGCCGCCTCGGTGGGCCCGGTGCCGTAGGACGGGCACATGGTGGCCAGCGTGCACGCCCCGCAGGCCGGCTTGCGCGCGTGGCACACCCGCCGGCCGTGGAAGATCACCCGGTGCGACAACATGGTCCAGTCGCGCTTCTCGATCAGGTCGGCGACCAGGAATTCGATCTTGACGGGGTCGTCCTCGGAAACCCAGCCGAAGCGGTTGGTGAGGCGCCGGAAGTGGGTGTCGACCGTGATGCCGGGGACGCCGAACGCGTTGCCGAGGATGACATTGGCCGTCTTGCGGCCGATGCCGGGCAGCGCGACCAGCTCGTCGAGCGTCGCCGGCAGGACGCCGTCGTGCCGTTCGAGCAGCGCCTGCCCCAGCTTGATCAGCGAGTCGGTCTTGGCCCGGAAGAAGCCGGTCGGCTTGAGCAGCGTCTCGAGCGCCGTGCGGTCGGCCGCGGCGTAGTCGGCGGCGGACTGGTAGCGCTTGAACAGCTCGGGGGTGACCGTGTTGACCCGCACATCGGTGGTCTGCGCGGACAGGATCGTCGCCACGGCCAGCTCGAGCGGAGTGGTGAAATCGAGCTCGCAATGCGCGTCGGGATGCGTGTCGGCCAGCACGCGGGCCATCTTGCGGGCCCGCCGTTTGCGCCCGATGGGCGTCTCTGCCGCGAACCGCTTGACCGACCGCACCACCTGAGTCACCGCTTTAGAGTACGTCGCCCCTACGACAAGGAATCCGGCCGTGACTACGGCTTGATCGAGCCGTCCGCGCCGAACGTCGGACCCGTCTCGGGGAAGTCGGCCTTGGTCAGCTGGGCCACGAGCTTGCGCCCCCGCTCGGCGGATTCGTCGCGGGTCGGCAACCCGTTGGAGTTCATGTACGTCGAAAGCAACTTCCCACCCACGTACGAGCCGTCCTTGCTCAACGTGACGTGCAGGACTCCGCCGTACTTCAGCACGCCCGTCCGCGACAGGGTGCGCCCGCCCCCGGCGAAGTTCCCCAGGCTGTACGCGATGAGTTTGCCCTTGTAGAACTCCATGCCCCGGAGCACGTGCGGACCGTGCCCGACCACCAGGTCGGCCCCGGCGTCGATCACCGCGCGGCTGAACTTCATCGGGTCGCCCCGGTTCTCGCCGAAGAACGTCTCGGTGCCCGGCTTCACGTGCTGCTCGTCGGTGCCCTCGGCGCCCATGTGCACCTGCACCACGACGAGGTCGCCCTGCTCCTTGGCCTTCTCGACCACGGACCGGGCCTGGTCGAGGTCGAGCAGGCTGTTGGCGCCGGCGTACGAGGAGAAGCCGACCACCGCGACCTTGATCCCCTTGACCTCGGCCACGGTGATCTCGTCGGTGTTGCCGGTGGCCTTGACGCCGGCCTCGTCGAGCGCCTCGCGGGTGTTGCGCGCGCCCCGCGTACCGAAGTCCTTGGAGTGGTTGTTGGCCGTGTTGACCAGGTCGAAGCCGCCGTCCCGGAGGTGCTTGGCGTAGGACGGCGGGGACCGGAAGGCGAAGCAGTTGGTCGCGGCCGCCCCGCACTTGGAGGTGCCGGTGTCGGTGGTGAGCGGCTGCTCGAGGTTGCCCATCACCAGGTCGGAGGCGAGCGCCTTCTTGACCGAGTCGAAGAATCCCGCCCCGTCGGCGGGTGGCATGCGGCCGGGCGCGTTGCTCATCATGATGTCGCCGGTTGCCGAGAGTGTGACGGTCCCGACATCGGCGGCCGACTCCTCGACCGGCTCCCGCGATGACGAAGAGGCGGGAGGGGCCGGGGTGGAACGGGTCGGCTCGGCCCAGGAGGCGGCCGGCTTCCCGGAGTCCCGGTTTGCGAAAGCGACACTTCCGACGCCGATCGCGGCCAGGACCGCCAGGACAATAGCGACAGTAAGGACGGGTCGTCCAAAAATACCCGGCCGTGGATGCGAGGGGTGGGAATTCATCGACGGCGACGATACCTTCAGGTGGCCACGCGGAAGAACCGTCGAAAGGCTGGTCGTCGACCACACCGGGCGACGAAAAATACTGCCCGTCACGGTCGGGATGGTTACCCTGCGGTATCTGGATCAAGGGGTGCCCGCCCGATTCTTGCCCGCGTGCGCCTAGACTGATCGAGCGCAGGCGTTGCGCGTGTTCGGAGGTGCGGCGATGGATGAGGTACTGGCGCGCAGCGGGATCTTCCAGGGCGTGGACCCGGAGGCCGCCGAGGCGCTCGCCAAGGAGATGGACACGGTCGAGGTCCGCAAGGGCGACGTCCTGTTCAACGAGGGCGAGGCCGGTGACAGCCTGTATATCGTGCTGTCCGGGAAGATCAAGCTGGGACGCCGTGCCGCCGACGGCCGGCAGAACCTCGTATCGATCATGGGCCCGTCCGACATGGTCGGCGAGCTCTCGCTGTTCGACCCCGGTCCGCGCACGGCCACCGCGACGGCGGTGACCGACGCCCGGCTGGCCCGGCTCAAGAAGACGTCGCTGCGGCCGTGGCTCAACAACCGGCCCGAGATCGCCGAGCAGCTGCTGCGGGTGCTCGCCCGCCGGCTGCGGCGCACCAACGACGCCCTGGCCGACCTGATCTTCACGGACGTGCCCGGCCGCGTGGCCAAGAACCTGCTGCAGATGGCGGGCCGGTTCGGCACGCGCGACGGCGGCGTCCTGCGGGTGACGCACGACCTCACCCAGGAGGAGCTGGCGCAGCTCGTCGGCGCGTCCCGCGAGACGGTGAACAAGGCCCTGGCCGACTTCGCCTCCCGCGCGTGGCTGCGGCTCGACGGCAAGAGCGTGATCATCCTGGACCCGGAGCGTCTCGCGCGGCGCGCCCGCGTCTGACCTGAGCTGATCTTCAAGGGGCCGTCCGGTGGACGGCCCCTCATTGCGTATGTAAACCCCTGAAAAGGCGACAAACCAGCCGCATTTGCATCCGTGTCGCACCCACTCGACCACTCGTTACGGAGGTGGTCGAGAGGCATCAACGGATACGAGAGGGCGCGGCTTTGAACATCGGGGTCGAACAGCGCATCGGGGTGCCGACGTGACCGTGCTCGACACCACCGTCGACACGCGCACCCCCGGCTACCTGGAGGGTCGCAACACCACCCTCGACCGGCTGGAACGGCTCGAGGCGGCGATCGAGGAGGCTCGCGCCGGCGGTGGCGAGCGGGCGGTCACCCGGCACCACGCCCGGGGCAAGCTGCTGCCCCGGGAACGCATCGAGATGCTGCTCGACCAGGACGCCCCGTTCCTGGAGTTGTCCCCCGTCTGTGGCTGGGGCACCGAGTTCGCCGTGGGCGCCGGCGTGGTGACCGGCATCGGCGTGGTCGAGGCGGCCGAATGCATGATCATCGCGACCGACCCGACCGTCGAGGGCACGGCGGTCAACCCGTACGCGGTCGAGAAGATCCGCCGGGCCGCGCGGATCGCCGCGGCCAACCGTCTGCCGCTGGTCAACCTAGTCGAGTCGGCCACCGAGGCCGGCGGCGGTGGCTCCCCGCCGGGCGGCGGCATCGCCCGCGACCTGAGCCGCCTGGCCTCGGCCCGGGTGCCCACGGTCGGTGTGGTCTTCGGGCCCACCAGCGGGGACGCGGCCTACCTGCCGGCGCTGTCGGACTACACGATCATGGTGCGCGGGCACGCCAAGATGCTGCCCCGGGGCGGCACGAACGGCGCGGAGCTGCGTGCCGCTGCGGCGCCGGCCGACCAGCTGGCCGAGGACGAGCGCGACGCCCTGCGGCTGGCCCGTCAGTGCGTACGCCGCCTGAACTGGCGCAAGTGCGGCCCGCCGCCGCGCGTCTTCCCCCCGCCGGCCCCCAAGTACGACGCGGAGGATCTGCTCGCCCTGGCCGGCGCGGGCCGTCCCGCCCTGGTCGAGCCGCGGGAGGTGCTCGCCCGCATCCTCGACGGCAGCGACTTCGACGAGTTCAAGCCGGCCGCCGGCGACGCCGTGCTGGCCGGCTGGGCCGAGCTGCACGGTTATCCGGTCGGAATCCTGTCCACGTCGGGCGCCCCGCAAACGGCGGCCGACACCCAGAAGGCGGTGCACTTCATCCAACTGGCCAACGCCACCGACACCTCGCTGCTGCTGATCCGGCCCGGCGAGACCGGCGCTCTCGGCTCGGGTGCGGTCGACGCCCTCGCCCACTCCACCGTGCCGCTGCTCGCCCTCAACACCGGGCGCACCGGCGACCCCCGCTTCGCCTTCCGCTGGCCCGCCGACGGCCCGCTGGCCAACGGCGACGACGACGGCGTCATCGACCCCCGCGACACCCGCACCGTGCTCGGGCTCTGCCTCTCCGCCGTGCACAGCGCGGCCGTCGAGGGCGCCGGGCACGTCGGCGTGTTCCGATCCGGAAAGGTGGACCAGTGATCCGACGGCTTCTGGTGGCCGACCGCGGCGAGACCGCCCGCCGGGTGTTCGCCACCTGCCGCCTGGTCGGCATCGAGACGGTCGCCGTCTACGCCGCCGCCGATTCCGACGCGCCGCACGTCGGCGAGGCGGACTACGCCGTACGCCTGGACGGCGGCACCCCCCGCTCCTCGTACCTGCGCGGCGACCTGATCATCACCGCGGCCCAGCGGTCCGGCGCCAATGCCATCCACCCGGGCATCGGCGAGCTGGCCGAGGACCCGGACTTCGCCTCGGCGGTGGCCGAAGCGGGCCTGATCTGGGTCGGCGCCCCGGCCAAGACGCTCGGCGTGCTGCGCAGCAAGCAGGAGACCAAGGCGCGCGTGGCCGAGGCCCGGGTGCCGGTGCTGCCGAGCTTCACCGACCCGGCCGAGGTGCCCGGCTTCCCCGTCCTGATCAAGCCGGACACCGGCCTCGGCGGCACCGGCCTGCGGGTCGTCCGGGATGCCGCGACGCTGGTCGAGGCGCTGGCCACGACCCGGCGCGAGGTGGGTGGCGAGGTCTACTGCGAGCCGTACGTCGAGGACGTGCGGCACATCGAGGTGCCGATCCTGGCCGACGAGCACGGCGCGGTGATCCCGTTCGGCGAGCGCGAGTGCTCGATCCAGCGCCGCTACCAGAAGATCGTCGAGGAGACCCCGTCGCCGGCGGTCGACCCCGGGCTGCGCGAGGAGCTGTGCCGCGCGGCGATCGTCTCGGTCCGGGCGCTGGGCTACGTCGGAGCGGGCGCTGTCGAGTTCCTGCTCGACACGAACGGTGATTTCTGGTTCCTCGAGCTCACCCCGACCCTGCAGGCCGAACACGCGGTCACCGAGTGCGTCTCGGGCTACGACCTCGTACGCCTGCAACTGCTCGTCGCCGAGGGCGGCAGCCTGCCGATGCCCGGACCGCCGCCGATCCGCGGCCACGCGATCGAGGTGCGCCTGTGCGCCGAGGACCCGGCGTACGCCTGGCTGCCTGCCAGCGGCACGGTGCACCGTTTCGCCGTGCCCGACGTGGCCAGCCGGTTCCGCCCGCTGCCGGCTCCCGGCCTGCGGCTCGACGCCGGGGTCGAGAGCGGTTCGGTGGTCGGCGTGCACCAGGACTCCACCCTGGCCAAGCTGATCGCCTGGGCGCCGACCCGGCAGGAGGCGGCCCGCATGCTGGCCTCGGCGCTGACCCGCACCCAGCTGCACGGCGTGGCCACCAACCGGGACCTGCTGGTCCGGGCCCTGCGCCACCACGCCTTCCGCACCGGCGACGTGGACACCGGCTTCCTCGACCGGCGGCCCGAGGTGTTCGCGCCGCTGCTGTCGGCGGTCGACGCCGTACGCCTGTCGTGTCTCGCCGCCGCCCTGGCCGGCGCGGCCGACCGGCGGGCCACCGCCACGGTGCTGGGCACGCTGCCCTCGGGCTGGCGCAACGTGCCCTCGGGCTCGCAGACCGCCGTGTACGACGGCCCGGCCGGCCCGGTCGAGGTCGGCTACCGGATGAACCGGCACGGCGAGCTCGCCGGCTGGTGGGTGCGCACGGTCGACCCCGAGGAGCTCGACCTGGCCGGGCTGGGTCAGGCGCCGGTGTCCACCGACTACCCGGAGACCGTGGTCGTGCGGGCCGGCAACGAGCGCGTCGTGCTCGACGTCAACGGCATCCGGCTGACCTTCAACGTGCACCGGGTGGGTGACGTCTCGTATGTGGACAGCCCGGAAGGCTCGGTGGCGTTGCGCGCGCTCTCCCGGTTCCCGCTGCCCGCTCCCGAAGCCGTCGAGGGCTCCCTGATCGCGCCGCTGCCCGGCGCCGTCCGGCGGGTGCTGGTCGTGCCCGGCCAGCGGGTGCGCGCCGGGGAGCTATTGCTCACGCTGGAGGCGATGAAGCTGGAACACCCGGTGCACGCGCCCAGTGCCGGCGTGGTCGCCTCGCTGCCGGTCGCCCCGGGGGCCGAGGTGGACACCGGCGAACTGCTAGCGGTTCTCGCTCCCGAGTAGGCCGAACCACTTCTTCTTCGGCGGGCGCGGATTGCGGATGGTCGGGGTGTCGTCGCCGGGTTCCCAGCGCGGCGCCGGCACCTGGTGCGGCGGGTTGAGCTGCACCGCGGTCAGCATCTCGCGCAGCTGCTGGGCGGTGGGCCGCGATTCCGGGTCGTTCGCCATGCCGTACCGCAGCACCTGGGTGAGCCCGGCCGGGACGCCCGGCAGGTCGGGGATCGGCTGGTGGAACAGGTCCATCAGGCTCAGCAGGCTGGGGCTGCGGTCGCCGTCCCAGCGTGGCGGCCGGCCCCGCATGACCGCGTAGAGCGTGGCGCAGAGGGCGTAGACGTCGACTGCCCCGCTCGGCTCGTCGTGACGGAACATCTCGGGCGGCGCGTAGGCCGGGGTCAGCACCTCGAGCGTGACCGAGGAGTCTCGCATCTCGCCCAGCACGGCCAGCCCGAAATCGGCCAGCACAGCCGGGTTGAACTGCGAATACAGGATGTTGGCGGGCTTCACGTCGCGGTGCAGCACCCCGTTGGCGTGCGAGTGCACCAGGGCGTCGGCGATCTTGACGCCGAGGTCGCGGGTCTCGGCCGCGCCCAGGGGCGTGCGACGCATGCGGTCGAGGTACGACCCGTCGCACAGCTCCATGATCAGGTAGGGGTGCTGGTCGACCGTCACCCCCACGTCGAACAGGTCGACCACGTGCGGGTGCGACGACATGCGCCCGGCCGCCCGCGCCTCACGCAGGAATCGCGCCTGGTCGCGGTCGCTCTCGAGGCGGCGATTCTCCACCTTGATGGCGACCTCGCGGCCCACCGATTCCTGCATCGCGCGGTAGACGGTGGCGTACCCCCCACGCGCCATCACGGATAAGCCGGACATGCCAGGCACGTACGGAGCCGGCAACGCTCCGCGCGGTGTCTCGGTCATGAAGTTGAAAATACGCCAGCGGCCCGGGCGATCATCCGGGCGCATCAGACGCGTAGGCGACAGTCGCAGCCGCGGAGGCTTCGAGCGGCTCCACCGCGAGCGCTGCCCGCAGCTCTTCGGCGGCCTCCCGCTCGCTGATCTGCTCGGTCGAGTACGCCAGCAACACCGCCTCCTCCGCCGCTGCGTGCGCGCCGTCGCACCGGTCGGCCGCGGCCAGCACCCGGGCGTGGACCATGGCGGCCAGCACCCCGCTGCGCACGTCCTCGGCCTTCACCTGCCGGGCGCGCTCGATCCAGGTCAGGGCGGCCTCGACCCGGCCGTCGGCCAGCAGGGCGGCCGCGTACGAGGCCAGGGCGTGCCGCCGCGAGAAGAGCAGCGACGGCACCCCGGTGTCGGTGGCGATCGGCGCGAGCAGGCCCATCGCGGTCTTGGCGTCGCCCGACCGCAACCGGGCCTCGGCCATCAGCACCCGCGGGCCGACCTGGGCCGGCGCCATCGGGTTGTGCGGCTCGACCGCGGACATCACCCGGCGCGCGTCGGCCTCGGCCCCGGCCAGGTCGCCCCGGTTGAGCGAGATGAACCCGCGCAGCGTCCCGGCCATGCCCAGCAGCAGCGGGTGGCCCGTGCGGTCGGCGTAGGCCAGCGCGTCGGTCAGCAGGTCGTACGAGTGGTCGAGCTCGCCCAGTCCGCGGGCTATCGCACCCCGGACCACCAGTGCCAGTCCCCGGCCCCAGTCGTCGCCGACGGCGTTGAAGTCGCGGTAGGCGCGGCGGGCCTCGCCGTCGGCCTCGGCCAGTTCGCCCAGCTCGGAGGCCGCGTACGCCTCGACCGCCCGCAGCGTGCCGACCGCCCAGGCCTCGCCCACCCGGTCGCCGAAGGGCAGGAAGATCCGGGCCAGCCGGCGCGATTCCTGCAGGCGGCCGGAGAGCAGCCGGGCGAACGCCGTGGTGCCGCGCAGCCACGAGCGGCCGACCGGGTCGCCCAGCTCGGCGAAGAGCCGGGCCGCCCGGCCCAGCACGGCGTCGGTGCCGGCGAAATCCCCCCGGGTGGTGGTCACCCAGGCGAGGTTCTGCAGCGCCCAGGCCTGCCCGTGGCGGTCACCCGCGGCCAGCGTCACCTGGTAGGCCGCGGCGAACCGGCTGCTGGCCTGGCTGAGCCGGCCGGCCAGGAAGTCGGCCATGCCGAGCCGGCGCATGGCGTTGGCCCGCTCGGGCAGCAGCTCGGCCTCGGTCGCCACCTCGAGCGCCTCCTGCCAGGCGGCGACGGCCCGGCCGGTGTCGCCCAGCGCCTCGTGAGCCCGGCCGACCACGAGCAACGCCTCGGCCTTGTTGACGGGCTCGTCGGTGGCGTTCTTGGCGATGCGTTCGCCCTGCGTCAGCGCCTCTTCGGCGCGGCCCAGGCGCAGCAGGGCCCGGGCGTGCACGAGCTGGTCGGGCAGCGGCAGGCCCTCGGGCGTCAGGGCGCCGGCCCGCTCGGCGTACTCGATGGAGGCGGCCGGCTCGATGTTGGCCAGCGCGCGGCGGGCCAGGCGGCCGAGCGCGGCCACGCCGAGCGGGGCGACCTCGCGTACGGAAGCCTCGGGACGCAGCCGCACCGCGTTCGCCAGCTCGACCGCGCACTCGGCATGCGTGGCCACGAAAGCGTCGCGCTCGTTGTCGGTCAGGTTGAGCCGGGCCGCGCTGTCGTAGCCGACGCGGTCGAAGCTCTCGGGCGCGGCCCACTGGGCGAGGTAGGCGTGCCGCTCGGCCAGGTCAGCCTTGCCGATGCCGGAGTAGGCCGCCTCCCGCATCAGCGGCGTGGTGAAGGCGTAGCCACTTCGCGTGCGGTGCAGCATGCGGCGCTGCAGCAGTTCGTCGATCGAGCGTTCCAGCTCGACCGCGGCGACCGCGCCCGGCCGTGCGTCGCTCGACGCCCGGCGTTCCCGCAGCGACTCGATCACGCCGACCGGCACCGTGTCGCCCGCGACGGCCGCGTCCCGCAGCACCGAGCGCGGCTCGGGCGGCAGCGCGTCGATGCGGGCCGCGAGCACGGCCGCGAGGTCACGCGAGAGCAGTTGCCGGCCGAGCGAGCCGTCGGCCAGCTGCCACTTGCCGGCCGCGTTGGCGCCCACGGCCGGTGTCAGCGCCCCGCGCTCCATGAGCAGCGTGACCATCTCGGCCAGATAGAACGGGTTGCCCTGCGCGGTGGCGAGCAGCCGGTCGGTGTCGGCCTGGGGCAGCTTGCCGCCGTTCAGATACGAGGTGAGCAGGCGGGAGGCGTCGGAGCCGCGCAGCGGCGGCAGCGAGTGCACCTCGGCGTCGGCCAGCCGGGTGAGCGCGCCGGCCGTGCGCACCAGTTCCGGCCGGCCGAGCAGCAGCACCACCACCGGGCCGTCGAGCAGCGAGAGGGTACGGCCCAGCGCGTCCACGGTCGAGGCGGTGGCGTCGTGCAGGTCGTCGACGATGACCACGAGCGGCGCCTCGGCGGCCAGGGCGCTCAGCAACTCGGCGACCGCACCCGAGATCGCCTCGGCGTCGGCCCGCTTGGTCGAGGGCTGCCAGTCGGCGCCGGCTGCCGGGCCCACCGGGTTGGCCGGGGCCTCGCCGTAGCCCAGCAGCGCGAGCAGGCGGTCGATGTCGATGTCGGCCGGCTCACCGTCGCGGCCGAGCCGGTTGGCCAGCTTGCGCAGTCTTTCCTCGACCACCGTGCGGCCCACCGTGGCCACCACGTCCTTGGGCAGGCCGACCGATTTGCGTACGAGGTCAGCCAGCGGCGCGAAGCGGCGGCGCTCACCGAACGCGCGGCAGCGCACTCGCAGCACCCGGGCGCCCGTGTGGGCGGCATAGCGCCCGTTGCCCACGTCGTAGCCGGCGGCCAGCCGCTTGACCTCGCCGGCGAACCGGGACTTGCCGATGCCCGCCTCGGCCGTCATCACCATCACGCGCGACGTGCCGGAGTCGATCGCCTCGGCCAGCCGGCCGGCCACCCGGCCGAGCTCGGTCTCGCGGCCGACGAAGGGCGCCTCGTCGCCCAGGCCCGACCGGGTGCCTGGGGCGTCGTGCAGACCGAGCAGCTCGAACGCCGGCACCGGCTCGCGCTTGCCCTTGAGCCGCAGCGGGCGCAGCTGTCGCCACGAGGCCACGTGCCGGGTGCCACCGCTGGTGCGGGAACCGGCGTAGACCGCGCCCACGGCGGCCGCGTCGGCCAGCCGGGCGGCGGTGTTCACCGTGTCGCCGATGACGGTGTACTCGATCGAGGCCTGGATGCCGGCGACCACCTCGCCCGTGTTGAGGCCGACCCGCAGGCCGAGCGGGGCGCCGCCGCCGCGCTCGTCGTCGAGCACCCGGCGGACCGCGCGCTGCATGCTCAGCGCGGCCCGCACGGCCCGCTCGGCGTCGTCCTCGTGGGCCACCGGGGCGCCGAAGACGGCCATGATGCCGTCGCCGGTCAGCTTGTCGACATGGCCGCCGAAGGTCTTGACCGCTCCGGCCAGCGCCGCCAGCACCCGGTCGGTGACCGCGCCGACCCGTTCCGGATCGAGGTCTTCCGACCAGGAGGTGAAGTCGGACAGGTCACCGAAGAGCACGGTGACGATGCGTCGCTCAGCCGCCGGCAGGGTCGCGGCCGCCGGCAGGGCCGCGCCGCAGTTGTGGCAGAAGCGGGCGCCGGGCACGGCGACGGTTCCACACACAGGACAGGTCACAGCGGATCCAACCTGCTTGTGGGTGTTCTTGATTCCCCATTTTTGTGATTCAGGTAATCAAGTTGCGCGGCGGCCGACCACAGGGCGGCGAACCGGACGGCCGGGTCGATGTCGGGGTAGACGATGTCGACGACCTCTTCGGCAGTGCGCGCACCGGCTGTGATCGCCGCCTCGACCTGCGCCAACCGCTCCCGGCGGTGGTCGCGGTACTCGGTGGCGACGGCCGACACGTCAATACGCGAAGGGCCGTGCCCCGGCAACATCAGAACGTTCTCGTACGCCCGGAGTCGATCGAGACTGCCCAAATAGGCACCGAGGTCACCGTCCGGATGGGCAACAACCGTCGTGCCCCGGCCGAGAATCGTGTCACCGGTGAACATCGCGCGGGAGTCGCCCTGACGCACCAGGAAGCACACGGAGTCGGAGGTGTGACCCGGAGTGTCGAGAACCTCGACCTCGAGCCCCGAGCCGCCGAGGTGCTCCCGCGGGTCGAGGGGCTCGCCGGCGACGCAGTGGGCCGGGTCGGCCGCGAGCACGGCGGCGCCCCCCAGGATCTCGGAGAGGCGAGCGGCGCCCTCGACGTGATCATGGTGACCGTGAGTAATCAGAATGAACTGGTACGGACCGTGGTCGGCGATGCGCCTCAGGTGCCCCTCGTCGAGCGGACCGGGGTCGATGACCACGCCGTAGGTCTCGCCGGGTGCCCGCAGCACCCACGTGTTGGTGCCGTCCAGCGTCATCGGACCCGGGTTGGGCGCGCGCAACAGCGTCACCCAGCCCGGCAGCCCGTTCGGCGCGACACCCCCCATGCGCGAAATCCTACGTCGCGCATGGGGTTGAACAAGAGGACCGGATGTGCGATCTCCCTGTCCGCTCAGGTCACGCATTGCAACCGGAACGGACGATCGAGGTGGGGGGGGTTACTCCACCTCGGCGATGATCTCGACCTCGACCGGGGAGTTCAGGGGCAGCTCAGCCACGCCGACCGCGCTGCGGGCATGCCGGCCCTGCTCGCCGAAGACGTCGCCGAAGAGGTTCGACGCTCCGTTGATGACGGCGGGCTGACCGGTGAATCCCGGCGCCGACGCGACGAAGCCGGTCAGCTTGACGATCTTCACGACCCGGCCCAGGCCGACCAGCGCCTCGATCGCCGCGAGGCCGTTGAGAGCGCACAGGCGGGAAAGCTCGGCGCCCTGCTCGGTGGTGACCTCGGCGCCGACCTTGCCGGTGTACGGCAGCTTGCCGTCGACGAGGGGCAGCTGACCCGACACGTACACGTAGTTGCCGGTCTGCACCGCGGGGACGTAGGACGCCAGCGGCGGCACCACCTTGGGCAGGGTCAGACCCAGCTCGGCGAGCTTCGCGTAGGCATCCACACCGCCCTCTCCACTGATCGGCGTGGTCACGACTTCGGTCGCTTCATGTACGCCACCAGTTGCTCGGCGTTGGGGCCGGGCACCACCTGTACGAGTTCCCAGCCGTCCTCGCCCCAGTTGTCGAGGATCTGCTTGGTCGCGTGGACCAGCAGGGGCACGGTCACGTACTCCCACTTCTGCATGCTCGCCTACTCCCTAATCGTCGGTACCTCGGCCAGCTTAGGGCCCGCGGCAGGGTCGGTTTGGCTAGGCTGATCGAGCCTCGGAGCGGACCGGGAGCGGAAGATCACGGAGGGCGACATGACGCAGCCGCCGGGCGAGTGGCCGCCGCCTGCCCCCGGGCCTCCAGCGCCGCCGGTCCCGGCGACGCCGCCTGTGATCGACTTCATCGACGCCGCTCCCGAGCCGCCCGACACCTCTTATCCCCCGGCCGGCGCGTTCGCCGACGAGACCCCCACCGGCTCGTTCGCCGACGAGACCCCGACGAGTTCGTTCGCCGACGAGACCCCGCTCCACGAGAGCACCCAGGTCATCCCGCCCGAGCCCAGCGGCTGGCAGCCGGCCCCGGCCACCTCGCCCTGGCACGCCCAGCACGAGGCGCCCGGCGAGTGGCAGACCACCCCGCCCGAGCACCTGGCCTGGCAGCATTCGATCCCGGCCGCGACCCCGCAGCCGCCCGACCCGATCTGGGCCGGCGCCCCGCAGCAGCCCTACCAGGTGCCCCACGAGCCGAACGGCCCGCGCCGCCGCCGGAGCGCGCTCTGGGTCTCGCTGGCGCTCGTCGGCACTCTCTTCCTCTGCGGTGGCGGCGCCGTCTCGGCCTATTTCCTGCTGCGGGACGCCGACAACCCAGGCTCGCCCGACCCGGCCACGGCGGTCGACCGGTTCCTCACCGCGGTCTACACCGAGCAGGACGCTGCCGCGGCCGACGACCTGGTCTGCCGCGAGGCCCGCGACGAGACGAAGATCGCCGACCGGGTGGCCGAGATCAAGGCGTACGCCGACGGTTACACCGACCCGGTCTTCCGCTGGGCCGACCCGAAGGTCTCCGACAACTCGGAGGATCGCGCGCTCGTCTCGGTCGAGCTCACGATGTCCACCGCCGACGAGAAGGCGTCGTCGCAGGATCTGGAGTTCACCGTGATCCGTAAGACCGGCTGGCTGGTCTGCGAGGTGGCCGGCTGACCGCTCGCCGTACCGTTGAGGCCATGGGCGAGCACGTCAGCAGATGGCCGGCACGACTGCATGTGGTGACCGGCAAGGGCGGCACCGGCAAGACCAGCGTCGCCGCGGCCTTGGCCTTGGGCCTGGCCGCGGACGGGCGGCGCACGCTGCTGGTCGAGGTGGAGGGCCGGCAGGGCATCGCCCAGCTCTTCGAGACCGAGCCGCTGCCCTACAAGGAGCTGCGGATCGCCAAGGTGGCCGGCGGCGGCGAGGTGCGTGCGCTGGCCGTCGATCCCGAGGAGGCCCTCCTCGAATATCTCGACATGTTCTACCACCTGGGCGCGGCCGGCCGGGCGCTGCGCAAGGTGGGTGCGATCGACTTCGCCACCACCATCGCCCCGGGCCTGCGTGACGTGCTGCTCACCGGCAAGGTCAAAGAGGCGACGACCAGGTCGCAGGACGGCCGGCGGGCGTACGACGCGGTCGTGCTCGACGCTCCGCCGACCGGCCGGATCGGCCGGTTCCTCAACGTCACGGCCGAGACGGCCAAGCTGGCCAAGATGGGCCCCATCAAGACCCAGAGCGACGGCGTCGCCTCCCTGCTGCGCTCGCCGATCACCTCGGTGCACGTCGTCACCCTGCTCGAGGAGATGCCGGTGCAGGAGACTCTCGACGCGATCGCCGAGCTCAGCGCCCTGCGCATCCCGGTCGGCCGGATCGTGCTCAACGCCACCCGGCCGGCCCTGGTTACCGGCGGCAAGGTCACCAAGGCCGAGCTCAAGCGCGGGCTGGCCGAGGCCGGGCTGCCCACCGACGCGGCCACCGTCAACGGGCTGGCCACCGAGGTCCGGGCCCACCTGACCCGGCAGGAGCTGGAAGAGACGCTGCGCACCGAGCTCGCCGAGACCGGCCGGCCGCTGGTCGAGCTGCCGCTGCTGTCCGGCGGCGTCGATCAGGCGGGGCTCGACGAACTGGCCGCAGCCCTCATGCGTGCGTGACGGGCCACAGTGACCGTGCGCCGGATCAACTTCGGACTACCCTTGAGTAGTGGCTGAAGTGAGCACTCAACGACTGGATGTCGACGGTCTGCTCGCCGACCCGTCCACCCGCATCGTCGTGTGCTGCGGCGCCGGCGGGGTGGGCAAGACTACAACTGCGGCCGCGCTCGGCCTGCGGGCGGCCGAGGTGCACGGACGGCGCACGGTGGTGCTCACGATCGACCCGGCCCGCCGGCTGGCCCAGTCGATGGGCCTCAGCGAGCTCGACAACACCCCGCGCCAGGTCAAGGGCATCGACGGCGACAACGGCGGCGAGCTGCACGCCATGATGCTCGACATGAAGCGCACCTTCGACGAGGTGGTGCAGCAGCACACCACGCCGCAGCGCGCCTCCGAGATCTTCGCCAACCCCTTCTACCAGGCCATGAGCTCCACCTTCGCCGGCACGCAGGAATACATGGCGATGGAGAAGCTCGGCCAGCTGCGGGCCACCGACGAGTGGGACCTGATCGTCGTCGACACTCCGCCCTCCCGCTCCGCGCTCGACTTCCTCGACGCGCCGGCCAGGCTGTCCCGGTTCCTCGACGGCCGCATGCTCCGCATGTTGCTCGCTCCGGCACGCACCGGCGGCCGCAGCATGTTCAGCCTGGTCACCGCGTCTTTCGGGCTTTTCTCCCGTACGGTGCAGAAGGTTCTCGGCGCCCAGTTGCTCACTGACCTGTCCGGGTTCGTGGCCGCGCTCGACTCGATGTTCGGCGGCTTCCGGCAGCGCGCCGACCAGACGTACCGGATCCTGCAGGACCCCCAGACGGCGTTCCTGCTGGTCGCCGCGCCCGAGCGCGATGCCGTGCGCGAGGCCGCCTACTTCGCCGAGCGCCTGGTCGCCGAGCGGATGCCGCTGGCCGGCCTGGTGCTCAACCGCATGCACCGCACCGAGGTGCCCGGGCTCCCGGCCGACGCCTCGCTGGCCGCGGCCGAGGCCCTGACCGCCGCCGGCGACCAGCCACTGGTCGCCGACGCGCTGCGCATCCACGCCAACCTGGTCCGCCAGACCGATCGTGAGCAGCGGGTCGCCGCCACCTTCATCGACGCCTTCCCGGGCGTGCCGACGGTCTCGGTCACGGCACAGCCCGCCGACGTCCATGACGTCGACGGGCTGCGGACGATCGGCTCGCTCCTGGCGTGACCGACGTGGCTCAGCGAGTGGGGACGAGCACCTTGTCGGCGCCCTTGTCCTTCATCGCGGCCTCGAACATCTTGCGCCAACTCGCCACGTGCGGGTGACGGCGCAGCAGCGCCCGCCGCTCCCGCTCGGTCATGCCCCCCCAGACGCCGAATTCGATCCTGTTGTCCAGGGCATCGGCGAGGCACTCGTAGCGGACCGGGCAGCTGCGGCAGATTCTCTTCGCCACGTTCTGCTCGGCGCCCTGCACGAACAGCGCGTCAGGGTCGCCACTCTGACACGCCGCCATGCTGGGCCAGTCGCTGATCATCCCCATGTGTAAACGTCCCCCCTTGCGTTACCCCTGACATCCGCCGCCCTTGTCCCCCGGGCCGTGCGAACGTCGTGCGACAAGCTCGCCGGACCATCATGCTCTGTAGTCAGGCGATTACGCAACGTTGTACCTGAAATACGTACAGCCCGGCTGTTCTGGGCAAACGCCACGAAGGCCATGGCATCAGCTTCGGTGCGGTCTCGGTGCGCTTCGCGGAAATCCCCCCAAGATCTCGGCGAGCGGGGCAGACTAATCGGGGCGAAGCATGACCTTTCCGATGGGTCGTCACGTGCTTTCTTCGCGTACCCTGCTCGGGTGACCTCCTGGATGCGCAGACGCGATCACAACATTTTCGCCAACGCGACCTCGTTGCTGATCTGCGGTTTACTCGCCGGCGTCGTCGTCGCGGCCGCCGCTTTCCCCGCCGCCGCGATGTCCGGCCTGGCCGCCAAGGCCGGCGGTGAGACGTTCGCGCAGCTGCCCAGTGAGCTCAAGGACTTCAGCTCCCCGCAGATCACCCGAATCTACGCGGCGGACAAGAAGACGCAGATCTCGCAGTTCTACGACGAGTTCCGCAGCGACGTCCGCCTCAAGGACATGTCGAAGTTCATGCCCGACGCGATGATCGCCGCCGAGGACCGTGAGTTCTACAACCACAACGGCGTCGACCTCAAGGGTGTCGCCCGCGCGTTCGTGAACAACAGCGGCAAGTCGGAGTCGAAGCAGGGCGCCTCGACGATCACCATGCAGTACGTGCGGATGTCGCTGGCCTACTCGGCGACCAACCCGCAGGAGGTCGTCGACGCCACCAAGGACACGCCCAAGCGCAAGATCACCGAGATGAAGTACGCGATCCAGGTCGAGAAAGAGCTCAGCAAAGAGCAGATCATCGAGCGCTACCTCAACATCGCGCCGTTCGGCAACCAGGCTTACGGGGTCTACGCGGCCAGCCAGGTCTACTTCAACAAGAAGCCGAAGGACCTGACAGCCGGCCAGGCCGCGATGCTCGCCGGCATGGTGAAGGCGCCGTCCAGCTTCAACCCGACCACCAAGGGCGGGTACGACCAGATCAAGCAGCGCCGCGACAACTACATCCTCCCGGCCATGGTCGAGATGGGGAAGCTCACCCAGGCCCAGGCCGACAAGGCCAGGAAAGAGGCCATCCCGCGCCAGGTCAAGCCGGTCGGCAACGGCTGCGTGTCGGTGGCCAACAACAACTGGGGCTTCTTCTGCGACTACTTCTACCGCTGGTGGATGAGCCAGGAGGCGTTCGGCGCCACCCCGTACGACCGTGAGCGCCGGCTGAAGAGCGGCGGCTACCGCATCATCACCACGCTCGACCTGAGCGCCCAGGCCGACGCCCGCAAGCGGATCAACAAGCGGATCAAGGACGACAACAAGAACGCCCTGCTGCTGGCCGCGACCGAGCCCGGCACCGGCAAGGTGCGGCTGCTGGCGGCCAACCGCAAGTACAAGCTGCCCGACCCGGCCAACCCCAACCCGCTGTCCTCGGACAAGAAGAAGGCCAAGGCGGGCGTACGGGCGACCTACCCGAACACGACGAACCCGCTGCTCAGTGGCGGCGGTGACATCAGCGGCTACCAGGCCGGCTCGGTGTTCAAGATCTTCACCATCATCGCCGCGCTCGAGAAGGGCTACCCGCTGGCCTGGCCGATCAAGGCCGAGAAGCGCTACAAGTCGGGCTACATCATCAGCTCCAGCAACGACTCGGCCTGCCCCGGCACCCATTTCTGGTGCCCCAGCAACTCGGGCGGCGGCGGCGCGGGCGTCTACAACATGCACTCCGCGTTCGCGAAGTCGATCAACACGTACTTCGTGCCCCTCGAGGAACAGGTCGGCGCCGAGAACGTGGTGGCCGTGGCCAAGCGGTTCGGCGTGCAGTTCCGCGTCAAGCAGGACGCCGACTTCGCGAACAACTCGGTGGCGGCCAACCAGTGGGGCGCCTTCACCCTCGGTGTGTCCGCTTCGACGCCGCTCGACATGGCCAACGCGTACGCGACACTGGCCGGCGACGGCATGTACTGCGAGCCCACCCCGATCGAACAGATCACCACCCAGGACGGCAACAAGCTCGACATCGGCAAACCGCGCTGCATCCGGGCCACCAGCAAGGATGTCGCCCGCGCGGCCCTCGACGCCGCCCGCTGCCCGGTCGGCGACTCGGCCCAGATGGGCCGCTGCGGCGGCGCCACGGCCCGCCAGACCAAGTCGACGGTCAAGCACCCGGTGTTCGGCAAGACCGGCACGACGGACGCCGACAAGACCGCCGCGCTGATCGCCGGCACCACGTCCCTGGTGATCGCGGGCTACCTGGTCAACCCCGACTGGCCCGACCACCGCGACCGCATGTCCCACGACGTCGTCAACCCGGCGGTCTACCAGACCCTGGGCGACTTCATGGAAGGCAAGCCGCGCGAGCAGTTCAAGGAGCCCGAGAACCGAAAGATCGCCTTCGGCGACCAACGCTCCATCCCGAACGTCGAGTGCGACTCGATCGACGACGCCCGCGACCGCCTGGAGGACGCCGGCTTCGACGTCTCCGTCGGCAGCGAGATCGACTCGGACTGCCCGCCCGGCACAGCCGCCGGCACCAGCCCCGACGGCCGAACCCTCAAGGGCGGTTTCGTCATCATCAACCCGGCCAAGGCCAAGGCCGCACCCCCGGCCGGCGACCCCAACGCCCCCGGCGGCCCACCCTCGGGCCGACCACGGCGATAGGCATCAGGGAAGGGCGGGACGTCTGGAGACGTCCCGCCCTTCACATCTGAGCGGCAAGATCCGACGGCGGTGCGCCGGGTCGGAGCGGTTACTTCAGGGGGATCTTCACGCCGCCGGAGAACATCGAGTCGTGTAGCTCGATTGACGTCAGCTTGGTGCCCTTGGGTACGTCGTAGACGAGCTTGCCGGTCACCTGGTTGCCCGGGTTGATCTGTTGCAGGAACGTCGAGGCGTCGCCGTTGACGGCCAGCTCGGCCTCGATGTCGTCCGAGTACTGGGTGCCCTTGGCGTCGTACGCCTTCTGGCTGGCGCCGTCGAAGGTCTGGGCCTCGTCGCCGATGTTCTTGATGGTCATCGTGACGATGCAGAAGGTGCCCTGCGCCTTGACGGCCAGGACGGACTGGCCGACCGAGGTCTTGCCGCAGTCCATCGACTTGACGGTGAACTCGAACTTGCCGTCGCGGGCGGGCTTGCCCATGGCGCCGGCGACCGCGTTCTTGCCGGCGGCGTTGTCGTCGAGAGTGTCGACCGCTTCCTTCGCTCCGCCGACCACGAGGGTGACGATGCCGACGCAGCCGAGGATCATGACGACGACCACGGCGAGCACGATCCAGGGCCACTTCTTGCGCTTCTTCGTGGGCGCCGGCGCGCCGAAGCCAGGCGGCGGGGATGCCGGGCCGCCGAAGTTCGGCTGCTGGGCGGGCGAGCTACCGAAGCCCGACTGCTGCGGCGGTGGGTTGCCGAAGCCCGACTGCTGCGGCGACTGATTGCCGTAGGTGGACGCGTGCGGCGCCTGGTTGCCGTAGCCGGGTTGGTGAGCGCCGCCCGGCTGTCCGGCCTGGGCGGGCCGGCCGTAGACACCGGGCTGTGGCGAGTTGTCGGGCGGGTAGGGCTGTTCAGCGTGGGGCTGATACGTCACGGTTTCGGTGCTCCACGGACTGGCTGCTCGAGACTGGTTTGCGGCCGGGCACCAGTCCAGAGACGCGGCCGCGCCTCTCATGCAACAGGCCGCATCCCGGCAAGATCATCATCCGTCCTGTCAGTACTGATGAACGCGGGACGAATTCGTCCGACCTTTCGCGGTCGGCGCCTCGTACCAAAGTTCAATTTTGAAAGAACGCCCGCTACTCGTCGGTCAGCTCGGCCAGCACATCTTGGGCGTCCTCGCTCCCCGCGGCGGCGAGCTCGCGCAGCTCGTCCAGGTCTTCCCGTTCGGCGGCCAACTCGACCAGCACGGCGGCCGCATCACTGCTGCCGGCCGCCGCCAGCCGCCGCAGCTCGTCGAGATCGCCGCTTTCGCCGGCCAGTTCCACCAGTTGATCGGTCGCGTCCCGATCACCGACCGCCGCCCGTTCCCGAAGCATCGCCAGTTCCTCGTCGCTCACGGCTGTCATCCTCCCGCACCTGCGACCGATGTCCACCCTCATGTGTGCGCCGGCGGCGGCCAGTTGCCCGCGGCCGTGGTCACTTCCTGGCCGGTCTCTGCGGCTTCCTCAACGGCCAGCGCCAGCAGATGATCCTGGCTGCCCTCGGCCAGCGGATAGGGCGGTGGCCCCTCGCCCCGCACCCAGGCCGCCATCGCGTCGAGCAGTGCGGCGGTGGCGATCTCGTCGTCGTTGAGGCGATGACCGACGTACGGATTGCGGTGGAGCACCTTCTCGCCGAGCGTGATGGTCTCCGTGTCGAAACCGTTCAGGTCCAGGTCGTGGCCGCTTTGCCGGCGGATGAGGGCGGTGCGGGTGATCGTCCGCGGGGCCGGCATGTGGACGATCTCGTCGTTGCTCAGTTCGCCGTGCGTGCCGCGGACCAGCAGCCGTCGCGAGCGCAGCAGATTCCTCGTCTGGTTGGTGGTGAACTCGTAGACAGCCGAGCGCCCGTCGCTGAAGTCCAGCGTGGCGATGGTGGTGGTGGCCGGCTTCGGTTCCGCGGCATCGGTCCACCCGGCACGATCGAGCGGGTCGAGCAGCGGCGCGACGGTTCGCACGGCTCGCACCGTCGCCGGGTCATGTCCGACGGCCAGCATCCCGCGGATCAGCGAGATCGCGTGGTACTGCTGCGTGGACGACACGTGCACCTGCGTCGGCGTCCCGATGATGCCGGACTGCACAGCCGCCAGCCGGGCGGCGTGCGACGGCATCAGCAGATATTGCTCCGCGACCTGCACGAGTCCGGACGGCCCGGCCGTCGTCCACAGCGAACGCAGGCCGGCCCGGTCGGGCGCCGGCGGCGTCTCGGCCAGGACGGGCAGGCCGAGCTCCACCGCACCGGCGATGACGCCCGGGTTGGCCGCGCGCGGGACGGCGGTGACCACGAAGTCGGGCCGGGCACTGCTTACGCATTCACGCAGGTCGCTGTAGGCCGAAACGGGCAACGGCCGTGGCTCCCGCACGACAGCGCCGACGCACTCCAACTCGGGCAGCGCCTGCGCGACCCGGTGAAACGCCGCCGCGCGAAAGCCGAACCCGACAAGAGCGAACCTCGTCATCCGTCCACGGTAGAGCCCACGATCCGGTGAACCGGCCCTACACGCGTGCCCGCCGGCGCGCTGCCCAGGCGCCGACGACGAGGAAGGCGGCCACGTAAGCGATGCGAGACCCGGTGAGGATGAGGACCCCACGGGCGTCGGCGCCCGGCAGGTCGGCGATCACCTGCAGGAACGCTACGCAGAAGGCCAGCCCGACGGCGAGCGCGACCCGTTCGTCGACCACTGCCCAGGCCAGTACCGCCAGGCCGAGCAGGTAGAGGGGCTCGGTGCCGAGTGCGACGGCATCGAGCGGCACCAGGGGAAGCGCCAGCAGGATCGGGTTGCGCACGGGGGTGGGTGGGCCTGGAATCAGCAGCAGCACCGCCGCCAGCGAATAGGCGGTGACCGCTCGCCAGTCGACCCCGTCGGCCGCACTGATCGCGAAGGTGGCGAAGCCAGCCAGGGCCGCGGGCACCCGCCAGCCGGCAATGATCGACACGACCGCGAGGGCCACCGCGACCCACACCAGGATCTGCATGGTGCTCAGCGGCAGCCAGGTCGACGCGACTTCGCGGGCCGAGCCCACGGCGCTGAAGATCAGCAGCAGGAGGGCCGCCGCGCGGGCGGCGTACAGCCAGCGGACGGCGAGCGGCTGGTCGCCACCGCACCGGGCCCGCAGGCCACCGAGCAGCAGCGACGGGATCTCGCGCCACACCGGGCGGCCGGCCGTCAGCAGCACGTCGAGCATCTCGTCGCGGGGATGGGCGGCCGGGTAGAGGCGCAGCAGAGTTTCGTACAGGCGCTCGCTCATGCCGTACCCCCGGCGACACGCGGCCGCAGAACGATGCGTGCCGCCGCGGCCATCCGGGCGGCCTCCGCCTGGAGGGCGGAACGGCCGTCCGGAGTGAGCGCGTAGTGGCGGCGGGCGCGGCCGTTGACCACCTCTTCCCGGACGACCTCGATCAGCGCCTCTCGGGTGAGGCGGTCGAGGGCCTGGTAGAGGGTGCCGGTGGCCAGGCGCACCCGGTCACCGGAAAGCGCGGCCACCCGGCTCATGATCGCGTAGCCATGGGCCGGCTCGTCCTGCAGAGCGGCCAGGATGAAATACGTCGGCTCTCTCACACAGCCAACATATGTCGTCAGGTTACCTATGTAAATGGATCAGGCGACGGCTTCCAGGTCGGCCCGGGTCAGCAGCGCCCGCAGGGTGATGCCCTCGGCCGCGAGAGCCTGCGCGCCGCCCTCCTGACGATCGATCACGCAGAGCGCGTGGTCGACGTGCGCACCCAGCTTGCGCAGGTCGCCGGTCGAGATGACGACCTGGCCGCCCGAGGTCACCACGTCCTCGACCACGAGGACCCGCCGGCCGGCCACCTCGGCTCCCTCGGCCAGCCGCGCGGTGCCGTACTTCTTGGCCTCCTTGCGGACGAAGGCGGTGGGCAGCTTCGCGTGCCGGGCGACCGCGGTGACGACGGCGATGCCGCCCATCTCGAGACCGGCCAGCACCTCGGTGCCCTCAGGGATCAGCACAGCCATCGCCTCGGCGAGCTGGTCGAGCAGCACCGGGTCGGCCTCGAACTGGTACTTGTCGAAGTACTCGTTGGCGACGCGGCCGGAACGCAGGGTGAACTCGCCGGTCAGCCGGCTCACGGCGCGGACCTGCCGCGCAAGGTCGGAGTCAGTCACGGAACCAAGCCTCGCAGGCCGCTGCGGGACACCGGACGGCACCCCACACGCAACCACTCAGCAACCGACAAACGGTGCCGATCAGAGGATCATGCAGAGCATCCTGCACCGTTGGTTCGGCGTGGGCCAGAGCAGCGCGCCCGACTCCCGCAAGGCGGGGGCCGAGGCAGCGTCGGAGGCGATCGGCGGGCGGGAGGCCAAGGCCGTTTTCGTCTTCGCATCGGTCGCCCACGATCTGCCGGCGCTGCTGCGGGGCGTACGGATGGAGGCCGGACCGGACGCCGAGATCGTCGGCGCCACGACGATGGGCGAGCTGGGCAGCGCCGGGACGACCGACGGTGGCGTCGCGGTCGCGGCCCTCGGCGGCGACGGTTTCACCGTGCAGGCCCGGGCGGCCCGGATCCACAAATCCGATCCACGGGCCGCAGGGTCGGCAGCGGCCGAGGCGCTGCACGGTCTGGACGACGAGCACCAGGTGCTGGTGCTGTTGGCCGACGGCCTAGTGGGCCCGCAGCACGAGATCGTCCGCGGGGCCTACTCCTCGATCGGGGCCAGTGTTCCGCTGGTCGGCGGGTTCGCGGCCGACGACCGGCGGTTCCGGCAGACGTACCAGTTCATCGGCGACGAGGTGCTCACCGGTGCGGTGGTGGGGCTCGGGCTCGGATCGGACGGTCCGATCGGCATCGGCGTCGCGCACGGCTGGCGCCGCAAGGAGCCGCCGATGGTGGTCACCAGGGCCAACGGCCCGCACATCTACCAGCTCGACGGGGAACCGGCCCTGGACGTGCTGCTGCGCCGCAACGAGATGGAAGGCACGGCCGCCGAACTGTTCGACCGCGGCCGGGCGTTGCAACCGCTCGGGCTTTCGCGGCGCAACGGCGAGGACATCCGGGTGATCCACGCCGGCGACGACGAGGAGCGCTCGGTCTGGGGTTCCAACGACGTGCCGCAGGGCGCGCTGGTCTGGCTCATGGAGGGCGACCGGCAGTCGATGTTGGACGGCGCCGCCTGGTCGTGCACCGAGGCGATCGCCCGGCTCGACGGCCTGCCACCACTCGGCGTGCTCGCCTTCGACTGCGGCGGCCGGTGGGCCGGTCTCGTCGAGGGCGGCCTCGACCACGAGATCCAGGCGATGCGTACGGCGTTGAGCGATGCCCCGTTCGCCGGCTTCTACACGCTGGGTGAGATCGCCCGCGTACGCGGCGCGCTCGGCACTCATGCCCTGACCCTCGTCACGCTGGCTCTGGCCTGAGCCATGGAATCCTGGTCGACGCACCAGCTCACCGAGTACTTCACCGCGGTCAACGCGGCCGAGGACGAACAGACGGCGATCGCCGGCGCGGTCGAGCGGGCCACCGAGATGGTCGAGGCCGAGGTGGGCGCGGTGGTGCGTGAGGGCCGGGTCTCGGGGGCGTACGGTTTCGGACCGGTCCTGCCCGAGGCGGCGTTGCACGAAGTCGCCGCCGGACAGCCGATCCTCGTCGTCCCGTACCTCGGGGAACTGCACGCCGTCAGCAACCCGCTCGGCGGCGAGAGCGGCGACGCGCTCATCGTGGCCCGGCTCACCGAGCCGTTCGGCCCCGCGGAACGGCAGATGTTGCAGGGCATGGGTCAGGTGCTCGGCCTAGCCCTCCGCAGCATCCGGGTGCTCGCCGCGGAACGTCACCTGCGGGCCGAGACGGAACAGCAGGCGACGAGCGCACAGACCCGGCAACGGCTGGTCGAGTCGCTGCTCACGATTCAGCGGGCGATCTCGGGCCGGCAGCCGCTGCCCGAGATCCTCGACGCGGTGACCTGCGGCGCAGCCGAGTTGCTGGGCGGGGCCACGGTGGCGCTGATGCTGGCCGAGGGCGGGCCCGACCGGCGGCTGAGCATCGCCTCCACCTGTGGGGACGGCGAGGCGCCACCGGAGAGCCTGGCCCGCGCGGCGATGGCCGGCGGAGCCGTGCTGGTGCGGCCGGACGCGGACGGCGTGATGATCGCGGCCCCGGTCCGGGTCACCGGCGAGATGGCCGGCAGCCTGGTCGCGTACCTGCCCGGGGTGACCGACCGGAACACCGAGCAGCGCGACCAACTGGACGCCTTCGCCCAGCAGGTCAGCCTGGCCCTGACCGACGCGCGCACGGTCGAGGCGGTGCGCGAGGCCCACCACGACCTGCTCACCGGGCTGCCCAACCGGGCACTGTTCCTCAAGATCCTCAACCGGGTGCTGGCCTCGCGGAACACCCTGGTCGACCCGACCAGCGTGCTCTTCATCGACCTCGACCGGTTCAAGACGGTCAACGACAGCCTCGGGCACGACGCCGGCGACCAGCTGCTCGCCCTGGTGGCGCGGCGGCTGCGGGGGTGCGTACGGGCCAGCGACACCACGGCCCGGCTCGGCGGCGACGAGTTCGCGGCGCTGCTGCACGACTCCCCGGCCGAATCCGCCCAGATTGTCGGCGAGCGGATCGTGGCCGCCCTCAAGGAGCCGTTCCGGGTGGCCGGCCGCGAAGTCTTCATCGGCGCCGGCGTGGGCATCGCGACCTCGCGCAAGGCCGATGAGAAATCCGAGGATCTGCTGCACAACGCGGACGTGGCGATGTACCGGGCCAAGAAGGAGAGTCCGGGACGGGTGCTGGTCTACGAGCCGTACATGCACGCCGAGGCGCTCGACCACCTGAGCCTGCGCGGAGACCTGCAACGGGCGTTGCGCGACGGCGAGTTCCGGTTGCAGTACCAGCCACTGATCCGGCTGGCCGACGGGCAGCCGGCCGGTGTCGAGGCGCTGATCCGCTGGCACAGCCCGACCCGCGGCCTGGTGTCGCCGGTCGACTTCATCCCGGTCGCCGAGGAGTTCGGGCTGATCGTCGACATCGGGCAGTGGGTGCTCGAGAAGAGCGCGATGCAGGTGGCGAAGTGGCGGCGCGACTTCCCGGATCTGGGCCTCAACGTCAACGTCTCGGGCCACCAGCTCGTCCATCCGCGGTTCGCCGACAACGCCATGCGGGCGCTGGCCATGGCCGGGCTGCCGTCGAGCGCCGTGACCCTCGAGCTGACCGAGTCGGTGCTGGTCAGCGAGCCCGATCTGGGGAAGTCGGCCCTCGGTGTGCTGCGCGATCTCGGCGTACAGCTGTCGATCGACGATTTCGGCACGGGGTATTCCTCGCTCGCCTACCTGCGGGAGTTGCCGGTCGACGAACTCAAGATCGATCGGGCGTTCATCGCCCGGGCCGAGCTGACCGCGGAGGACCTCGCCCTGGTTCGCACGATCGTCGAGCTGGCGCAGATTCTCGGACTGCGGGTGGTGGCCGAAGGGATCGAGAACGCCGCACAGCTCGCGGCGTTACGCGGCCTCGGCTGCGGTTACGGGCAGGGCTTCCACCTGTGCCGGCCATCCGATCCCGACGACATTCCCGCTCGGCTGGCCGGAACGCAAGGGGAGTCACCCGTTGGCGTACTTGATCACCGCTCTACCGCATGAGCCATGCTCTAGGGGTACTTTTCGGCTAATTAGTACATTTACCCCGGAAGGAAAATGACGGTGACACCCTTCGCGTTGCTCTTCCTCCTCGCCCTCGCCGGCTCCTCCTGCTTCGCTCTCGGCCGGGCCCTCGGCCGCGGGGAGCGCTACGAGAAGGGCTACCGCGAGGGCTTCCGCGACGGGGAGACCGGCTCACTGGCCCGCGCCGCCCGCCTGATCCAGCTCAACGACCGGCCGGCGATCGCCCCGGCCATCGAATCCATGCTCGGACCGTACGCGGTGCCGCAGCAGCAGTTGCCGGGGCGCAGCGCAAGCCCGGCGGTCACGGCCGTCCCGGTCCGGCCCCAGCTCGCGATCTGAAATCCCCTTGCGGGGGTACGGCCGGATCGCCGCACCCCCGTTTCGCTGTGCTCAGCCGGCGAGCAGGAACTGCCGGACGACGCCGAAGGCGAAGCCCAGAACCATGCCGGCGATCGCGAGAATCAGGGGCGGCCTGCCCCGGCGCTTCCCCCTTCCGAAGCGCGCTCACCTTGTCGCGCTCAGCCCCTATCCCAGCTGCTTGCGCACCTCGGCGGCGACGCGGCCGCCCTCGGCCCGGCCCGCCACCGCGGCCTGGGCCGCCTTCATCGCGGGACCCATCTGCCCCTTGCCGGTGAAGCCGCCGGCCGCGAGCGCCCCCGCCACCAGCTCGGCGATCTCGTCGTCGCTGAGCTGCTGCGGCAGGTAGCGCTCGAGCACCTCGCCCTCGGACCGCTCCTTGGCCGCCTGCTCGGCCCGGCCCGCGTCGCTGAACGCCGTGGCGGCCTCGCGCCGCTTCTTCGACTCCTTGTTCAGGACGGCGAGCACTTCGTCGTCCGACAGGTCGCGAGCCGCGGAACCGGCGACTTCGGCGTTGCGCACGGCGGCCAGCGCCATCCGCAGCGTGGCCGTGGTGAGCTCGTCCCGGCTCTTCATGGCCGAGTGCAGGTCATCGTTCAGGCGGTCTTTCAGCGTTCCCATGGACGGAGAAACTACCCTTGTCACCCATGCGCAAGCGCTCTCTTTTCACTCTCGGTTCCGCGGTGCTCGCCACAGGGGCCGCCACGTTCGCCTACGCCTCGCTGATCGAACGCAACCTGTTCACGCTCCGCCGCTTCGACGTGCCGGTGCTCGAACCCGACGCCGAGCCGCTGCGCATCCTGCACATCTCGGATCTGCACATGATGCCCGACCAGCGCCGCAAGCAGGCCTGGGTGTCCGCCCTGGCCGGCCTCGACCCCGACCTCGTCGTGGTGACCGGCGACAACATGGCCGACCCGGAGTCGCTACCGGGCGTGCTGCGCGCCCTCGGCCCCCTGCTGGCGATCCCCGGCGCGTTCGTCTTCGGCTCGAACGACTACCGGGGCCCCCGCTGGAAGAACCCGATCCTCTACCTGCTCCCCGAGCGCGAGTACGTCCAGGGCGACGCCGACCTCCCCGCCGAAGACCTGCGGACAGCCCTGACCGACGCCGGCTGGGCCGACCTGAACAACGCCCGCACGGTGCTCAAGGCCGGCGGCCGCTCGATCGAGCTGGCCGGCGTGGACGACCCCCACATCAACCGCGACCAGTACGACACGGTCGAAGGCCCGATCAACCCCGGCGCCGACCTGCACCTGGGTGTCACCCACACCCCCGCCTCCCGCGTCCTCAACGCCATGGCCGCCGACGGCTTCGACCTCCTGCTGGCCGGCCACACCCACGGAGGCCAGGTCTGCGTCCCGTTCTACGGCGCCCTGACGACCAACTGCGACCTCCCCCACCGGATGGCCAAGGGCCTGCACCGCTGGCCCGGCTCCGACTCCTGGCTCCACGTCTCGGCCGGCCTGGGCACCCACCCCACCGCCCCCATCCGCTTCGCCTGCCGCCCGGAGGCCTCGATGCTCACCCTGATACCGCGCTGACCTGGGATTTTACGCTCCTGGGGATACCGATTTCGCGCTGGCCGAAGCGTCGGATAGTATTTCCAGGCAGCTCGGGGTGTGGCGCAGCTTGGTAGCGCGCTTCGTTCGGGACGAAGAGGCCGTCGGTTCAAATCCGGCCACCCCGACCACGTGCGAAGGCCAGGTCAGACATTGTCTGACCTGGCCTTCGTCCTGTCGGCCCAGGCTCGTTGAGCAGCGATCAGCCGCAGGGCGCGAAGGACCTCCGGGCCCGGCAAGAACGATTGGTGGCAGAGGTGCCGGCGGCAATCGCTCAATCGCCCGAATGCGCGAAATCCTCGGTCGAACTTCGCCGCGAGAGTCGGTAACCTCCTCCGAGCCGATCACACAAACCGGGCCTGACCGGTTCGAGTCGACGCAATGTCCGCCCGCTGAGCTCTCGTTTCTATGCGGCCGGCTCGGTTTCCTGCAACACCCATTCCAGGTACGCGGGGTTGCCGGCGGCGACCGGCAGGGCCAGGACGCAGGGGACGTCGTACGGATGCTCGGCGTTCGCCCGCTCGACGATGCGGTCGACCAGGGACGCGCGGGTGTGCAGGGCGACCCGGGCCTCGGGGTCGTCGTGGACCTCGCCGTCCCAGCGGTAGATCGAGCGGATCGCCGCGACCTGCTGACCGCAGGCGGCCAGGCGGTCATCGACCAGGCGGCGGGTGAAATCGGCCAGCCAGGAAGGGTCGGCGGCGGTGATCACGACCTCGACGACGCCGGTCATTTGGACAGCTCGGCCGCGATCAGTTCGGCGATCTGCACGGTGTTGAGGGCGGCGCCCTTGCGCCGGTTGTCGCCGGTGACGAAGAGGTCGAGCGCGCGGGGGTCGTCCATCGCGCGGCGGATGCGGCCGACCCAGGACGGGTCGGTGCCCACGGCGTCTATCGGCATCGGGAACTCGCCGGCCTCGGGGTCGTCGACCAGGATCACGCCGGGGGCGTTGCGCAGGGCCTGGCGGGCGCCCTCGGCGTCGACCTCGGAGCCGAAGACGGCGTGGACGGCGATCGAGTGGGCGGTGACCACCGGGACGCGGACGCAGGTGGCCGAGACCTTCAGCGCCGGCATGGCCAGGATCTTGCGGGACTCGTTCCGCAGCTTCAGCTCTTCCGAGGACCAGCCGAGTGGCTCGAGCGCACCCGACCAGGGCACCACGTTGAGCGCCAGCGGCGCCGGGAACGGGCCGAGCTCGTCGCCGACGGCCTGGCGTACGTTGCCCGGGCGGGAGCCCAGCGAGCGGTCGCCGGCCACCTTGCTGAGCTGGTCGTGCAGCGTGTCCACGCCGACCTGGCCGGCGCCGGACGCGGCCTGGTAGGAGGCCAGCACCAGTTCACGCAGGCCGTACTCGCGGTGCAGCGGCGCGATCGCCATGATCATGGCCATCACGGTGCAGTTCGCGTTGGCGATGATGTTGCGCGGCCGGTGGGCCATCGCCTCGGGGTTGACCTCGGGCACCACGAGCGGCACGTCGGGGTCCATGCGGAACGCGGCGGAGTTGTCGACCACGGTGACGCCGCGGGCCGCGATGATCGGCGCCCACTGCAGGGACACCTCGTCGGGCACGTCGAACATCGCGACGTCGACGCCATCGAACGCCTCGGGGGTCAGCTCGGCCACCGTGAGCTGCTCGCCCCGGCAGCTCAGCTGCTTGCCGACCGACCGCGACGACGCGATCAGCCGGATCTCACCCCAGACGTTGCGCCGGGACGACAGCAGCTCGAGCATGACCGTCCCGACGGAGCCGGTGGCCCCGACGACGGCGAGCGTGGGCTGCGCCATGACGGGGCTTACCGCCCGGTGCCCGCGTAAACCACTGCCGTTTCGCCGCTGCCCAGCTCGAACTGGTCGTGGACGGCGCGGACCGCGGTGTCGAGGTCGCTGTCGCGGCAGACGACCGAGACCCGGATCTCGGAGGTGGAGATCATCTCAATGTTGACGCCGGCCTCGCCGATGCAGGCGAAGAAGGAGGCGGCGACGCCGGGGTGCGACCGCATACCCGCGCCGACCAGCGAGACCTTGCCGACGTGGTCGTCGAAGAGCAGGCTCTTGAACTTGATCTGATCTTTGATCTTGTCGAGCGCGGTCATCGCGGTCGGGCCGTCGGCCTTGGGCAGCGTGAACGAGATGTCGGTGCGCCCGGTGCCCTCGGTGGACACGTTCTGCACGATCATGTCGATGTTGATCTCGGCCTGGGCCACGGTGTCGAAGATGCGGCCCGCGGCGCCCGGTTCGTCGGGCACCCCGACGATCGTGATCTTCGCTTCGCTGCGGTCGTGGGCGACCCCGGTGATCAGCGCTTGTTCCACGTCAGGGTCCTCCATCGATCCGGTGACCAGGGTGCCGGGCTTCTGAGAATACGAGGAGCGTACGTGGATGGGCACCTTGAAGCGGCGCGCGTATTCGACGCATCGCAACATCAGGACCTTTGCCCCGCCCGCGGCGAGCTCCAGCATCTCCTCGTACGTGATCTGCTTGATGTGCTTGGCGTCGGGCACGATCCGCGGGTCGGCCGTGAAGACGCCGTCGACGTCGGTGTAGATCTCGCAGACGTCGGCGTGCAGGGCGGCCGCCAGGGCCACCGCCGTGGTGTCGGAGCCGCCGCGGCCGAGCGTCGTGATGTCCTTCGTGTCCTGCGAGACGCCCTGGAAGCCGGCGACGATGGCGATCGCGCCCTCGTCGAGCGCGCTGCGCAGCCGGCCGGGCGTGACGTCGATGATGCGAGCCTTGCCGTGGGTCGACGTGGTCAGCACGCCGGCCTGCGAGCCCGTGTACGACCGGGCCTCGTAGCCCAGGTTGTGGATCGCCATCGCGAGCAGCGCCATCGAGATGCGCTCGCCCGAGGTGAGCAGCATGTCGAGTTCGCGGCCGGGCGGCAGCGGGCTGACTTGGTTGGCCAGGTCCATCAGCTCGTCGGTGGTGTCACCCATGGCGGAGACCACGACCACGACGTCATCGCCGGCCTTGCGGGCGGCGACGATGCGCTCGGCGACGCGCTTGATGCGCTCGGCGGTCGCGACCGACGAGCCACCGTACTTCTGCACCACCAGTGCCACGGCTGAACCAATCCTTCGGCTGTGCGTGCCGGTGGGACCGGCAGGCTTGGCGTGCCGGCGAGGCCGGCCAGGACAATCGCCACCACAGTAGCCGCGCTCCGGCCCGGCTCCGACAGGCGATCCCAGAATCCGGCGCGCAAGGGAACTGACACGCGCGACACGCCGAAGCGCCAGAAGGCTCAGCACCGGGGCGATTCGGCCCGTGGAGGCGAGAATGTCTCGGTGCGCCCACGCTCGATGCTTCTGTCCACCGCCGCCCTGCTCCTGACGGGCGTGGCGGCCTGCAGCGGCGCCCCGGAAACAGTTCCGCTCCCGGCGAGCTCCGGGCCGAGTCAGGCTGCCGGGGACGCTCGCGACGGCCTGGCCGCGACGGCTGCGCTGGCCATGGACAAGGCGTACGCGGCTCTCTACTCGCTCGACGACGGCAGCGGCCGGCCCCGCAATGTCGTGGCCACCGTCGGCCGGGACGGCACGTGGCGGGTGGATGTCAGCGGTGGCGCGCTCGGCGGCACGGCCGACGTGACGATCGCGTCGACGGCGGCCGGCGTCTTCCAGTGCACGCTCGGGTCGCAGTCCAACCCGATCACCTCGACCTGCGTCAAGGTCGCCAAGCCCGGCAAACCCGTTCCCGACGAGTACGACCCCAAGGTTCAGCGCCTGTTCCGGCAGTGGCTCCCCGTCTTCACCGACCGGCAGGCCGCGCTCGCCGTGACCCAGGTGCAGCCGCTGGCCGGGGCCAAGGGCAGTTGTTTCTCCATCGACTCGATCTCGGCCTCGCTCGCCGACCCGGTCGACGTCGGCGTCTACTGCTACGCCGACGACGGGGTGCTGACCGCGGCCCGGGTCGGCTTCGGCGTACTCAAGATCACGAGCCAGGTCGAGGGGCCGGCGACCGTGCCGCTGCCCGGCCTGGAGGTGGCCGGTCCGCCCATGGGCATGGACGCCCCACCCCCGGCGCCCGACCCCGTTCAGCCCACCGGGATCGTCCCTTCCGCCTGAGCGTTCTCACCATCCGGGCGTACGGCTGGCAACGGCTCAGTTGATCACGTAGGGTCATTTTCGACATGTGGCAGACGCTTCTCCTTCTTAGCTGCCGCGACGAGGCCCCATCCCAGGCCGGCACCTCGTCGCGGAGCTGACGCGCGCCGCCTTCTCGTCTTCTCTCCCTTTGGAGCAGTTCCACATGTCCTCTTCGGCTTTCGAGACCCAGCGCTCCAGCAAAATGCCGTTCGAGCGCTACGTCCCGTACCAGAAGCAATTCGCCATCGAACTGAGCGACCGGCAGTGGCCCGCCCGGCACGTCGAGGCCGCGCCCCGCTGGTGCGCGGTCGACCTGCGCGACGGCAACCAGGCCCTGATCGACCCGATGTCCCCCGAACGCAAGCGGCGCATGTTCATGCTGCTGGTGCAGATGGGCTACAAGGAGATCGAGGTCGGCTTCCCGGCCGCCAGCCAGACCGACTACGACTTCGTCCGTCAGCTCATCGAGCAGGACCTGATCCCCGACGACGTCACCATCCAGGTGCTGGTGCAGTGCCGGGAACACCTGATCGAGCGCACGTTCGAGTCGATCCGCGGGGCCAAGCGCGCGATCGTCCACTTCTACAACTCGACGTCCACGCTGCAGCGCCGGGTGGTCTTCGGCCTCGACAAGGACGGCATCACCGACATCGCCACCACCGGGGCGCGGCTCTGCCAGAAATACGCCGAGATCCACACCCCGGACACCGAGATCTTCTACGAGTACTCGCCGGAGTCCTACACGGGCACCGAGCTGGAGTACGCGCTGGAGATCTGCTCCGCTGTGATCGACGTCATCGACCCGACGCCGGACCGGCCGCTGATCATCAACCTGCCGGCCACGGTCGAGATGGCCACCCCCAACGTGTACGCCGACTCCATCGAGTGGATGCACCGCAACCTGCCCCGGCGCGAGTCGGTCGTGCTGTCGCTGCACCCGCACAACGACCGCGGCACCGCGGTCGCCGCGGCCGAGCTGGGCCTGCTGGCCGGGGCCGACCGCATCGAGGGCTGCCTGTTCGGCAACGGCGAGCGCACCGGCAACGTCGACCTGGTGACCCTGGGGCTGAACATCTTCTCCCAGGGCATCGACCCGATGATCGACTTCTCCGACATCGACGAGATCAAGCGCGCCGTCGAGTACTGCAACCAGCTGCCCGTCCACGAGCGTCACCCGTACGTCGGTGACCTGGTCTACACGGCCTTCTCGGGCTCCCACCAGGACGCGATCAAGAAGGGCTTCGCCGCCCTGCAGGCCGACGCGGACGCGGCCGGGGTCGAGATCGACAAGTTCACCTGGGGCGTGCCTTACCTGCCGATCGACCCGAAGGACCTGGGCCGCAACTACGAGGCCGTCATCCGGGTCAACTCGCAGTCCGGCAAGGGCGGCGTGGCGTACATCATGAAAGAGGAGCACAAGCTCGACCTGCCGCGGCGGCTGCAGATCGAGTTCTCCGGCGTGGTGCAGCACCACACCGACGAGGAGGGCGGCGAGGTCAGCCCGCAGCAGATGTGGGACATCTTCGCCGGCGAATACCTGGTCGACCACCAGACGACCAAGGCGTTCACGATCGAGACCTACTCGACCTCGATCCGCGACGGCAAGGTCGAGATCGACGTCGAGATCTTCCACCGTGGACAGCGGCGGCCGCTGGTCGGCGTCGGCAACGGCCCGATCGACGCGTTCGTGCAGGCCATCGCCCCGCTGGGGATCACCGCGCGGGTGCTCGACTACAACGAGCACGCGCTCACCTCGGGTGAGAACGCGCAGGCCGCGGCGTACGTCGAGGTCGAGGTCGGCGACCAGGCGGTATGGGGCGTCGGGATCGACGAGAACATCGTGAGCGCCTCGATCAAGGCGGTCACCAGCGCGGTCAACCGCGCTCGCTGATTTTCGCGGGGTCATCCCGCGCGCCCGGCGGCGCGCGGGATGATCCACCCACGGGGCACGACTCGGGCAGAACGGGCGTACCCCGCCTACTCTGGGGCATGTGCCCCCTCGTACCCCGCTGATCCTCGCCACCGCCCTACTCGCCCTCGCCGGATGCCAGGGCGTCTCCCTCGAGCCGACCGACCAGCCCACCACCGGGTCGACCCGGTCCACTCAGGACGTCAACGCCTCGCAGAAGCAGCTGGACACGCTGACCGTGGCCAAGGCCGGCTCGATGGCGAAATACAGCCGCGACCGGTTCCCGCACTGGCGCAGCACGGGTGACAACTGCGACGTCCGCGACACCGTGCTGAAGCGGGACGGCAAGAAGGTCAAGTACTCGGGCTGCAACGTCGTCGCCGGCACCTGGAACAGCCTCTACGACGGCCAGGTGCTCAACTCCCCCACCAAGGTCGACATCGACCACATGGTGCCGCTGGCCAACGCGTGGCGCTCGGGCGCGGCCAAGTGGACCGACGACAAGCGCGGCGACTTCGCCAACGACCTCGACGACCCGCAGCTGATCGCGGTGTCGGCCTCGTCCAACCGCTCGAAGGGCGACCAGGACCCGTCGACCTGGAAACCGACCGAGACCAGCGCGTGGTGCGAATATGCGCAAGACTGGGTCGCTGTGAAGGCCAAGTGGAAGCTGACGGTCACCACTAAAGAGAAGGCCGCGCTCGAAGACATGTTGGGAAACTGCTGATGACGATCTCCCCCGGCTCGCCCGAGGAGCCCGTCCCCGCTGCTGAGCCGCCGGCCGACGACGTGGCGCCCGCCGAGGACGAGGCGGCACCGGCCGCGGAGGCTGGGCCGGCTGCGCCCAGCGCGCTCACCACTGACATCGTGGCCGGCCAGGGTGGGGTCATGACCGACGAGGTCGGCGTGGTGACGGGTGACCTGACTCTTCGTACCGAGGTCGACGGCTTCGACGTCACGGTCCGCGTGCAGTACAAGGACGCCGACGAGTGGTACACCGTGACCGGGGCCAAGGCGCCCGTGCAGGACCCCAGGGACGCCGACGCGATCCACGCCGTAGCCGTGGGAATCCTGAACCGCCCGGAAGGCTGACCGCCGGCCAGAAAATCGAGTATCAGCGATGCCCCCGCGGGCAAACGGGACAGCGGGACGGTCCCGTATCGACCTACACTCCTGAGGCTTCATGTCCTTCAGGAGAGGAACGACCTTGAATTTCCGCAAGCGCTCGCTCCGGGTCGCCACGGTCGCGATCGGCGGTGCCGCCGTTGCCGGCGTCGCCTGGATCGCCCTTCCGGCCGACGCGGCGACAACGGGAATCGTCTCAGTCGTCGAAACGAACGTCGTCACCTACACCGCCGCGACCGGTAAGGCCAATACCGTTGTCCTCACCCAGTCCGGCAACACCGTCACCGTCGACGACGTCCACAGCATCAAGGCCGGCGCGGGCTGCGTCGCGGTCAGCGGCGACGCCACCAAGATCCGGTGTACGCCCACGGTCAACGTGAACTGGATCCGGGTCGACCTCGGCGACCTGAACGACATCGTGGTCAACCGGGCCAACCTGGGCATGACCGCCCGCACCGGGGCCGGCAACGACCGGATCACCGGCGGCCCCAAGCGTGACGACATCTACGCCGGTGACGGCGACGACGTCCTGCAGACCAACGGCGGCGACGACGTGCTGCGCGGCGACGCCGGCAACGACCTGGTCATCGGGGGCGAGGGCGCCGACTCGCTCTCCGGCAGCACCGGCAACGACACGTTGAACGGCGGCCCCGGTAGCGACACCGCGTCCTACGCCGGCGCCGGCGACGACATCGTGTACGGCGGCGACGGCGACGACCAGTACTTCTACGGTGGCGACGGCAACGACAAGATGTACGGCGGGCTGGGCCTCGACGTCTTTTACGGCGACGGCGGCAACGACCTCCTCGAAGGCGGCGACGGCTCGAACTCGCTCTCCGGCGGACCCGGCGACGACCATCTCATCGGCGGCGACTTCACGGCGTCCCGCGAATACCTCGTCGGCGACGAGGGCAACGACCTCATCGAAGGTCACAACGGCGAGAACAGCATGCGCGGCGGTCCCGGCGACGACGAGATGATCGGTGGCGACAACAGCGACTTCTTCGACGGCGCCGGCGGCAACGACATCGCCAACGGTGGTGCCGGCATCGACTTCTTCCAGGAGGGCAGCGACGTCTTCCCGGCCGGCACCGATGCCGACACCTTCATCGGTGGCCCGGACGACGACGTGCTGATCTACGAGAACCGGACGAAGGCCGTCACCGCCGACGCAGACGGCGTGCAGGGCGACGACGGCTCGGCCGGCGAAGGCGACACCATCGATCCGTCGGTCGGGACCATCTGGGGCGGCAAGGGTGACGACCGGCTGACCGGCACCCCCGGCGTCGACTTCCTCAAGGGCGGGCCGGGCAACGACGTGATCGTCGCCGGCGCCGGCGACGACGCGCTGTGGGGCGATGCCGGCATCGATTCGATCGACGGCGAGGCCGGCGATGACTTCTGCAACGACCCGATCGAGGCCGGCGAGACCGTGACCAGCTGCGAGATCGGCGCCGGCGGGTCGGCCACCCGGGCCAAGGCCGCGCGCGCCGCGCAAATCGAGAAGGACGAGCGCCTGCAGCGTCTCGCCGACACCGCCCGCTGGTGACCGCGAGACTCGGGAGAATCCCCATGAGACTGAGCAGGAAGGCCCGTCGCGTCGCCGTCTCGGTGCTCGGCGTCGGCGTCGCGGGCGTGGCCTGGGTGGCCGTGCCGGCCGAGGCCGCGACCGCCGGCACGGCCGACGTCACGTCGTCGACGATCGTCCGCTATCGGTCGGTCTACAAGCAGACCCACAACGTCGTCATCACCCGCACCGGCCGCACGGTCACCATCGACGACGTCGTGGCGATCAAGGCCGGTTCCGGGTGCGCGGCGGTCAGCGGCGACAAGACCAAGGTTCGCTGCACGCCGGCCAAGAATCCGACCTGGCTGTTGATCGAGCTCGGCATGTACAACGACGTGCTGGTCAACAAGGCCGACATCTCGATGACCGCGTACGGCGACGCCGGCAACGACCGGATCACCGGCGGACCCAGGCGCGACATCCTCAAGCCCGGCTTCGGCAGCGACACCGTGTCCGGCCTCGGCGGCAACGACGAGCTCGACGGCGACACCGGCAACGACACGCTGTCCGGCGGCGACGGGGACGACGACCTCTTCGGGTGGGAGGGCAACGACCGGCTCTCCGGCGGGAACGGCCACGACGAGCTGTACGGCCTGCAGGGCAACGACGTCGAGGACGGCGGCGCGGGCAACGACTACCTCGGGCAGGACGGCGATCCGACCGGCTCCGATGCGGATTCGCTGTACGGCGGCACCGGCAACGACGTCGTGTACTACGGCCACCGGAACAAGGGCGTCACCGCCGACGCCGACGGGGCGAAGGGCGACGACGGAGCGGCCGGCGAGAAGGACAGCATCGGCACCTCGGTCGAGGAGATCTACGGCGGCCGCGGGCCGGACCGCCTCATGGGCACCGCTCGCGCCGACCGTCTGCACGGTGGCTACGGCAACGACACGATCGGCGGCCTCGGCGGGAACGATCTGCTCGAGGGCGGCGCCGGCCGCGACTACCTGAGCGGATCGGCCGGCGACGACGAACTGGTGGGCGACGAGCCGGCCGACGGGGGCATCGCCGCCGACACCCTGCTGGGCGGAACCGGCCGGGACACGGTCGACTACAGCTGGTACAAGGCGTCGCTGGTCATCGACCTCGACGGGGTGACCGGCGACGACGGCAAGCCCGGGGAGAAGGACACGGTCGGCGCGGACGTCGAGAACGTCAAGAGCGGCGAGGGCAGCGACAAGCTCACCGGCAACGCCGCCGACAACCTCCTCGACGGTGGATCAGGTCAGAACACCATCGCGGGTGGCGGCGGGGACGACGATCTGAAGGGTCCGGGCCGGCTCGACGGCGGCGCCAACCGCACTGCGGCCGGCGACATCTGCGACGAGTGGGGCTACATCACGGTGGTCAACTGCGAGCGCCTGCGCAACTGACCCGAAACCCGAACGGCCGTTCCTCCCGGTGGGGGAACGGCCGTTTTCGCGTACGGGATCAGGCGGGCGTCGCGGCGGGCCGACGACCCGCGACGACCTCGTCCTCGACGACCGGGAAGTGGCATGCCGTGAGGTGCGACTCGGGGTCGTCGAGCCGGACCGTCAGCGGCGGCTCCTCCGTGGCGCAGATGTCCTGCGCCTTCCAGCAGCGGGTACGGAACCGGCAGCCGGACGGCGGGTTGATCGGGCTGGGCACGTCGCCGGTGAGCAGCACCCGATCGCGCTGGGCCTTGTCGCGCCGAGCGGGGTCGGGCACCGGCACGGCCGACATCAGGGCGACCGTGTACGGGTGACGCGGGTTCCGGTAGAGCTCGTCGCGCTCGGCGATCTCCACGACCTTGCCGAGGTACATGACCGCGACCCGGTCGGAGATGTGCCGCACCACCGACAGGTCGTGCGCGATGAACACGTACGTCAGGTCGAACTCGCGCTGCAGGTCGTCGAGCAGGTTGACCACCTGAGCCTGGATCGACACGTCGAGCGCGGACACCGGCTCGTCGGCCACGATCAGCTTGGGCCGCAGGGCGAGCGCCCGCGCGATGCCGATGCGCTGCCGCTGGCCGCCCGAGAACTCGTGCGGATAGCGGTTGTAGTGCTCCGGGTTCAGGCCCACCAGCGCAAGCAGATCCTGCACGGCCTTCTTGAGGCCCTGCGGGGTGGGGATGTCCTGGATCTGCAGCGGCGCCGAGATGATCGAGCCGACCGTGTGCCGCGGGTTCAGCGACGAGTACGGGTCCTGGAAGATCATCTGTACGTCGCGGCGCAGCGGCCGCAGCTGCGTGACCGACTTGTGGGAGATGTCGACACCCTCGAAGACGATCTTGCCGGCGGTCGGCTCCAGGATCCGGGTGAACAGGCGCCCGGCGGTCGACTTGCCGCAGCCGGACTCGCCGACCAGGCCCAGCGTCTCGCCGGAGCGCACCTCGAGATCGATGCCGTCGACCGCGCGGACGGCACCGACCTGACGCTTGAGCAGCCCCTTGGTGATCGGGAAGTGCTTCTGCAGCCCCGACACCTCGAGCAGGTTCTCGCTCATCTTTGTTCTACTCCGCTCAGAGGTTCGGTAGCACTTCCTGCTGGAAGATCTCGGTACGAGCTTCCTGAGGCAGGTGGCAGGCGACCTTGTGCACGTCGCCGTGCAGCACAGGCACCTCGTTGAAGGATCGGTTGCCGTTGCGCCCGGCGTACGGGCAACGGGGGTGGAACGCGCACCCGCTCGGCAGGTTGATCAGGCTGGGCGGCGAGCCCTTGACCGGGTTGAGGCGCTCGCGCACGTCACGGTCGAGGCGCGGCATCGAGCCGAGCAGACCCCAGGTGTACGGGTGCTGCGGGTTCTGGAAGACCTCGAGCGCAGGGCCTTTCTCGATCACCTTGCCGCCGTACATCACCAGGACGTCGTCGGCCAGCTCGGCCACCACGCCGAGGTCGTGGGTGATCATGATGACCGCGGAGCCGAACTCGTCCTGGAGGTCGCGGATCAGGTCGAGGATCTGCGCCTGCACGGTCACGTCGAGCGCGGTGGTGGGCTCGTCGGCGATGAGCAGCTTGGGGTCGTTGACCAGCGCCATCGCGATCATCGCCCGCTGCCGCATGCCGCCCGAGAACTGGTGGGCGTAGTCGTTGAAACGCCGCTCCGGCTGCGGGATGCCGACCCGGGCGAGCATGTCGATCGCCCGCTCCCGGGCCACCTTCTTGTTCACGCCGGGGTGGTGCACCCGGTAGGCCTCGACGATCTGCGACCCGACCGTGAAGTACGGGTGCATCGCGCTCAGCGGGTCCTGGAAGATCATGGCCATCTTGCCCCCGCGGAGCAGGCGGACCTGCTCGTCGGAGGCCGTGACCAGTTCCTGGTTGTCGAGCCAGATCTCGCCCGAGACCTTGGCGTTGCTGCGGGTGCGGTGCAGGCCGAGGACGGCGAGCGAGGTGACGCTCTTGCCCGAGCCGGACTCGCCGACGATGCCGAGTGTCTTGCCGGCCTCGACGCTGAACGCCGAGTCGCTGACCGCCTGGACGATGCCGTCGTCGGTCTCGAACCGGACGGTGAGGTCTTTGACCTCGAGGTACGGACGGGTGTTGGTGGCTCCGATGGACACGTGGTTCTCCCTCAGGCCAGCCGGACGCGGGGGTCGATGAAGCCGTAGACGAGGTCGACGACCAGGTTGGCGAAGACGATGAAGAACGCGGCGATCAGCGTGACGCCCAGGATGATCGGCAGGTCGTTGCCGCGGATCGCGGTGAGCGCCTGGTAGCCGAGGCCACGCAGGTTGAAGACCGTCTCGGTGAGGACGGCGCCGCCGAGCAGCGCGCCCAGGTCGAGACCGAAGATGGTGACGATCGGGGTGAGGCCGGAGCGCAGCGCGTGCTTGCCGATGACCGTACGCTCGCGCAGGCCCTTGGCCCGAGCGGTGCGCACGTAGTCCTCGCCGAGCGTCTCCAGCATGTTGGCGCGGGTGAGCCGTGCGTAGGTCGCGGCGAACAGGAACGCCAGCGTGATCCACGGCAACAGCAGTTGGATGAACCATTCGCCGGGATTCTCGGTGAACGGCACGTACTGGCCCTGGGGCAGCCAGCCCAGCCAGTAGACGAAAATCGCCGACGCCAGCAGACCGGTGAAGTAGATGGGCAGTGAGACGCCGGCCAGCGCGCCGGTCATCACCGCCCGGTCGAGAAGCGTGCCTCTTCGCAGGGCCGAGATGACGCCGGTGGAGATACCCATGATCAACCAGAGCACCGCGGCGCCGAGAGCGAGCGAGAGGGTGACCGGAAGGTCGCCGAGCAACAGCGGCGTGACCTCCTGGTCGGTCTTGAACGAGTAGCCCAGGCAGGGCGCCGGGCAGTGGTTGACGTCCGGGCCGTTGGCGTAGTCCCGGCCGACCACCAGGCCTTTGAGGAACTTGCCGTACTGCACGACGATCGGGTCGTTCAGCCCCATCTTGACGCGGATGCCCTCGACCGAGGCCGCGTCGGAAGTCTTGCCGATGTAGAGCAGCGCGGGGTCGCTGCCGGTGGCCTTCGGGACCAGGAAGAAGATGCCGAAGGTCACCGCGGTGACCACGAGCAACGTGAGGACCGCGTTGAACAGACGCCGAATCAGGTATGCCAGCACGACGAGCGGCCTGTTGGACGGGCGGGCACCGGATTACGCGAATCCGGTGCCCGCCCCTCACGGGCGGCCTTCACCAACCCTTCGATTAACCCTGTGGACGGTACGGCTCAGCCGTTGTTACTTGCCGTCGCTGACGCCGAGGGCCTGGAAGTCCACCTGGCCGAAGGTGTCGTGGATGTAGACGTTCGTCAGCCGCGGGTTGCGGTAGTTGAGCGCCTTGGCGGAGACCACGGGAAGGTAGTAAGCACCCTCCATGATCTTGGTGTTGATCTGCTTGTAGTACTCCGCGGCCTTCGTCGGGTCGGACTCGAGGTTGGCCTTGTCGAACAGCCCGTCGATCGCGGGGTCCTTGATCTCCGGCAGGTTGTAGTTGCCGTTGGCCGGGATGAAGCGGCTGTCCGAGAGCGGCTGCATGTAGCCGGAGCCGGTCGGGTAGTCGGCCGCCCAGGCGGCCATGATGATCCCGTAGCCCTTCTTCTTCACGTTGTCGGGCGAACCGGTGATCGACGCCTGCTGCGCACCGTCGTACTGGTCGATCTTGGCGTTGATGCCCACGGCCTTGAGCGAGGCCTGGAGCGCCTCGGCCGCCTTGACCTCGGTCGCCCGGTTGTTGCGGGCGGTGATGGTGAGGTCGAAGCCGTTCGGCTTGCCACACGCGGTCAGAGCTTCCTTGGCCTTGTCGACCTGCGGCTTGCCCTGCTTGCGGTTGTACGGGTCGTAGTTCGCGTCCGAGCCCGCGATGTTGTCGGGCAGCATGCTGGTGCCGATGTCGCCGGCGGCCAGCGGGCCGCCGAAGGCCGCCTGGAGGGCGGTCGGGTCGGCCGCGTAGATCACGGCCTTGCGGCACTCGATGTTGTCGAGCGGCGCGACCGGCGTGATGCCCGCGTACCGCAGGAAGCCGGACACCGGATTGTCGGCGTTCTTCTTCAGGTTCGGGTCGCTGAGCAGCTTGGTGCGGGCCGCGGCCTGCACGCCGACCTGGCCGACGTCGAGGTCGGCGGTGCCGGCCAGCAGACGGCTGTCGAGGTCGTCGGCGTTGGTCGTGATCGTCAGGTTGATCGCGTCCGGCAGCGCCTTGCGGATCGGGTCGCTCGCCGGGTCCCAGTTCGGGTTACGCACCCAGGAGGCGCTCTTACCGGGCTGGATGTCCTTGAACATGTACGGGCCGGAGGAGGCCGGCTTCTTGCCGTACTGCGCGCCGGTGTCCCGCTTCTGCGGCACCGGGCCCGAGCCCGGCATGGCCAGCAGGTAGAGGAAGTCACCGCTGGGCTTGGCCAGCTTGAAGGTGATGGTCTTGTCGTCCGGCGTGGTGACCGTCTTCAGACCCAGCTTGTTCGGGTCCGTGTCCTTGTACGGGCCCTTATAGGTCTTGTCCGGGTCGAGGATGCCGGGCAGGTAGACCGGACCGCCCGAGAGGACGTCGCTGGCCCAGACCCGCTCGATGCCGTACTTGATGTCCTTCGACGTGATCGGGCTGCCGTCGTCGAACTTGATGCCGTCCCGCAGCTTGAACGTGTAGGTCAGCTTGTCCGCGCTGATCTCCGGCTCGGCAGCGGCCAGGTCGGGCGTGAGCTTGAGGCCGTCCTTGCCCGGGGTGGCCGAGTAGTCGACCAGCTTGCGGGTGTAGAGACGGTTCAGGTTCCAGACGAACGCGTAGTAGCCACGAACCGGGTCCCACGAGTCGGCATCCTGCGACGACCAGAGGTTGAGGGTTCCGCCCTTGGTGGTGCTGGGGTTGACCACGCCCGTGATGGCGGCGTTGTAACCGGCCGCGCCTCCCGAGGTGCTGCCCTTGTCATCACTGTCGGAGCTACCACCGCACGCGGCGGTGGTGAGCCCGAGCGTGACGGCGATACCAGCTGCCGCCATCACCCTTGTCTTGCTTGCCACCTGTACTCCTACCTCCTCGAAAGCGAACCCGGCCGGTCCGCGGATATTGCGGTGGTAACGACCCCTCCGGCTCAGCGAGCCTTCGGGTCGAGCGCATCGCGCAAGCCATCACCGAACAGGTTGAAGGCGAGCACGGTAATGAAGATCATTCCGCCCGGAATGATCATGTACATGGGGTCGATCGAGTAGAAGGTCACCGCGTCCGACAACATGCCGCCCCAGGACGGGTTCGGCGGTGGGATACCGACGCCGAGGAAGCTCAACGCGGCCTCGGTGAGGATGTTGGTCGGAATGATCAGCGTCGCGTAGACGAGGATCGGCGCGGCCAGGTTGGGCAGCAGTTCCTTGAAGAGGATGCGGCCGGAGCGGGCGCCCATGCTGCGCGAGGCCTCGACGAATTCGCGTTCACGCAGCGAGAGGGTCTGGCCCCGGACGATGCGGCCGATGTACGGCCAGCCGAAGAAGCCGATGACGCCCACCAGCACGAACACTCGCGACCAGCGGTCGCCGAAGAACAGGAAGGAATCCGGCAGCACCGAGACCAGCGCGATCGCGAACAGCAGCTGCGGGAAGGCCAGCAGGAAGTCCATGATCCGGCTGATCACCGCGTCGACCCAGCCACCGAGGAAGCCGGCGGCCAGGCCGAAGGTCGTACCGAGGATCGTCGACAGCAGCGCCGAGAGGAACGCGACCGAGAGCGAGGTCTGCGCGCCGTAGAGGATGCGGCTGAAGACGTCCCGGCCGGAAGTGGGCTCGACGCCGAAGAGGAACTCGCGGCTGATGCCGCCGAACTTGCCGATCGGCGTGCTGAACGTCGGATCGATCTGATCGATGTGGTACTCGTCGATCGGGTGTCCGAACAGCTTGCTGAGCACCGGGGCCAGGATGGCGACGACGATCAGGAAGATGACGACGATGCCACCGGCGATCGCCACCTTGTCCTTCTTGAGCCGACGCCAGGCGATCTGCTTGAGAGATCGACCCGCGATCGCCTTCTCGCCACCACGATCGTCGGCCGCGTCGGCAGCAGGCGCCGTCGACTCTTCCTTGATCGACGCCTCTGGGCCTAGCGACATCTAAGCGCCGGTCCTCTCCCGGCGGCCGGACGAGCATGAGTCCACGGCCACCGGCGCGCAGGGTTCGGCGAAGAACCCGCGAGACCGGAGAGCGATGGCCCACGCAGCGAACGGCAACCGATCGGTTATCGCATGCCTCGAGTGCCGACCCTCGTCGCGCGACGGTCAGATCAGACCCACGCCACGAAGGCACTCGACGGCGGGTGTGCCGCCATCGGAAGGAACACTCACCTAAGCCGGGGCTTCAGGTCAAGTTCACGGACCGCACACGTCCGGTTCCGTGTCCCCGTCGTGATGTGACCGTGATCTACGGCCCCGACCAATCGGAAACTACCGGGTAGATGGCCCGTGAGCAGCAAATCTGGACCAAAATGCTATCGCCTTGTGATCAAGCAATCACCCAGCGTACGGCTAAACCGCCCGTCGCCCCTCGAAAGCACGACCCAGAGTAATTTCATCGGCGTACTCCAAGTCACCGCCAACCGGCAAACCGCTTGCCAGACGCGTGACCGCGATCCCCATCGGCTTGATCATCAATGCCAGGTAAGTGGCGGTAGCCTCACCCTCGGTATTGGGGTCTGTGGCAAGAATCAACTCTTTGACCTCCCCGGTACCGAGCCGCAGCAGCAGCTCCCGGATGCGCAGGTTGTCCGGCCCGATGCCCTCGAGCGGATTGATGGCGCCGCCCAGCACGTGGTAGCGGCCCCGGAACTCCCCGGTCCGCTCGATAGCCACGACGTCCTTGGGCTCCTCGACGACGCAGAGCACCTCGTTGGTGCGGCGGGTGTCCCGGCACACCCGGCACTGCTCCGACTCGGCCACGTTGAAGCAGGTGGTGCAGAACCGCACCAGCTCCTTGACCTTGCGCAGGGCGGTCGACAGCCGATTGACGTCAGCCGGATCCGCGGACAGGACGTGGAAGGCGATCCGCTGGGCGCTCTTCGGGCCGACGCCCGGCAACCGCCCCAGCTCGTCGATCAGGTCCTGGATGGCGCCTTCGTACACGCGGTCAGAACCCCGGCAGGGTCAGGCTACCGGTGGCCGGGCCCATCTTTTCCTCGGTGAGCGCACGTTGCGCCTCGGCGGCGTTGTGGATGGCGGCGAGCACGAGGTCCTCCAGCGTCTCGACGTCCTCCGGGTCCACAGCCTTCGGGTCGATCTTCACCGACTTGTACTCCCCGAGCCCCGTCACGGTGACGGTGACGAGCCCGCCGCCCGCCGTGCCGGTCAGCTCGGCCGCGGCCAGCTCAGCCTGAGCCTCCGCCACCTGCTGCTGCATCTTCTGCGCCTGCTTCATGATCTGCTGCATGTTCGGCTGTCCGCCCGGGCGCATGGCACCGCTCCTCATGTCCGCTGAAAGTCCGCACACGCGCAAGCCCGTCAATCCCCGACGTTCCCGCGCGCAGTCGCCGCCCAGCGTAGCCGCCCCTAACGCCGACGACACCAAGCGCCACTCCCGACACCCCACCCCACAATCAACCCGCAGCGATCACCCATCGGCCGCGCCGGGGTGGCCCCCGCGGGCACGGGCGAAGCGACCGAGCCGGCCAAACCGCGTGGCCCCGCGAGCACGAACGGGCGAACCCCAACCGACCAGGAAGTCAGGAAGGCCCGGCCGCCCGCGGATGCGGGGACCGGGCCCAACTTGCTGACTGGGTCACACGGTCAGCTCTCGCCGATCTTTTCGGCGCCGAAGGCCTCCTGGAGCAGGCGCATGGCCATCTGCTCGCCGCTTTCGCGCGCCGTCTTCTCGTCGATCACCTCGTCGAGCGGTTCGTCACCGGGGTCGAACCCCTCGAACTTGGCCTTGCCGGACGGCGGCCCGTCGAACTCGGGGTCGTACGGAGCCTCTTCCGTGGGTGAACCGTCGGGCCAGGCCTCGTTGGCCGGCTTCGCCGCAGGCCGCGCCCCGGCCGCCCCACGGGCCGCGGCAGCCCGGGCCGCGGCCAGGCCGCTGCTCGGCCCGGAGTTCCGCCCGGTGCTCGCAGCACCGGCGCCGCCACCCGCGCCCGCCGGCGCGCTCGGGGCCGGCGCTCCGCCGGCACTGCGAGCGGCGTTCGCCCCTGCCCGCGCCGCAGCAGCCCGGGCGGCAGCCACAGCCGAACTGCCGGCGGCCGGGGTTGCATCGCCCTGCCGCTCGCCCTGCGCAGGGTCACGCGGCCCGCCTTCGCCAAGACCAATAGCTTCGCGACCGGATCCGCTGACCCGGCCGGCAGCGGGCGAGCCGCCAGCCGCTTCGTAGCCGACAGCACCCTCGGCTACGCCGCCCGCGTCGCGATCGACGAAACCTGGCGCTTCAGCACCCGCGCCGCCGATGCCAGGGTCGGTGACCTCGGCTCCGGCGCCGCGCGCGCTGCCATCCAAACCACCGTTGCCCGCACTGAGGGCGCTGCCGGCCGCGCCAGAGCTGGTGACCTCGGGCCGAATGCCACCCGAACCACGGTTGCCCGCATCAAGGCCGCTGCCGGCCGCGCCAGAACTCGTGACCTCGGATCCAGTGCCACCCGAACCACGGTTGCCCGCATCAAGGCCGCCGCCGGCGGCGCCAAAGTTGGTGACCTCGGATCCGATGCCACCCGAACCACGGTTGCCCGCATCAAGGCCGCCGCCGGCGGCGCCAGAGCTGGTGACCTCGGATCCAGTGCCACCCGACTCACGGTTGCCCGCAGCGAGGTCACTCTCGGCGGCGAGGCCCGAGCGGTGAGCACCATCCCCGCCACGAGGATTGACCGCCGCAGCACCCGCGTCGACCGAGCCAGCTGCGGCGGAGCCGAACACGTCGGCGGATGCCGGCCGGCCCTGATCGTCCGACCGAGGTGGCGGGCTTGTCGGGATCGCGCGGACCTCGGGCCAATCCTCCTCGTCATCCTCGACAGGGGCTGCGGCCGCGGTCGAGTGGCCGCCGGGTTGGGCCGGCTCCGGCCAATCGTCGTCACCGCCGGCGGCCGGAGCCTCCGACGGACGCCGCTGGGTGTGCGGAGCCCGCCCAGCCGCAGCCGGCTGAGCTGTCTGCTGGGCCGCCCCGGAGGGAGCAGCACCGGCCGGGGCCACGCCCGTAGGAGCCGCGGCCGCGCGGCCCGAAGCCTGCCGCTGCCCGCCCACATCCGGCCGCTGGCTCGGCGCGCTCTGGTTGCGACCCTGGGCACGGCCGCCGCCCGCCGACCCGCCGTCTGCGGAACCACTGCCCGCAGAACCACCGCCCGCTGACCCACCGCGGGCCGGCGCTGAGCCGCCGTACGGGGTCGCCCCCGCGGCGCCCGCGACCTCGCAGCGGATCTCCCACTGCCCGCCGAGCACCTCGTACAGGGCGTTGACGATGAGCGCCGCCCCCTGGGTGATCCCTTGCGCGTGCCGCGGCGACGGCACGGTCAGGACGACTGTCTCGCCTTCAAGTTCGCGCACGGTCGCGTCGGCCGCCATCGCCCGCAGCACCACACCGCGCGGCTGCTTTCTGACCTCGGCCAGCACCTCGGGCCACACCTGCCGCACCGCCTGCGCCGTCAACTGCCCCGGCCCAGCCGCCGCCGCTTCGACCGCCGCGGCCGCCGGCTCCTCGGGGGCATCCGGCAGCACTCCCGCAGGAGCGCCACCGCCTGCTGACTCCGGCCGCCCCGGAAGGATGGCCTCGGCGACAGGCTCGGAACGCCGCACCGGGTGGTTTGCCTGGTTGGAGAACTCGCCCGCCGAATCGCCGTCCGAAGACTCGGCGGCTCGCGCGGACGCAGTTGAGCCCCCAGACTCCATCGCCGACGACGCGGGCGCCAGGTTCGGGGTCGGTGCGGCCTGCCGAGACGGTGACAATGCGGCGGGGCGTCCGTCACCGGAGTCGAAGTCGTCGGGCTCGTCGTCCCACGGCGGTTCTTCGTAGTCGGGTTCGGAGACGCGGCCGTCGATCGCGGCCCCGCCATCGGGCATTCCGGCGGCGACATCGTTCCAGTCCGCCCCCGCGCCCCCACCGGCCGGCGCAGAACCGGTATGCGCAGCACCGGTATGCGCAGCACCGGTATGCGCAGCACCAGCCTGCGCAGCACCGGCTTGCGTAGCCGATTCCGGAACCGCAGACGTTGGGACCGCGCTCACCGGAACCGCGGATGACGAAGGTACGGAAACGGGAGCCGCGGAATCGGAAGCAGCAGAGACCGGAGCTGCAGAAACGGGAGCAGACGCCGGACCAGCAGAGACCGGGGCTACAGAAACGGGAGCAGACGCCGGAGCAACAGAGACCGGGGCTGCAGAAACGGGAGCGGAGGCGGGAGCAGCAGCCGGGGTATTCGGCTGAGCTGTGGCGGCGCGGCCCCCAGTACCAGCGCGCCGTGCGGCGGCTGCGGCCGCTGCGCGAGCCGCCGACAAGCCCGCGCTGCCACCCCCGCCAGAAGCAGGCACGGGAGCGGGAACGGCAGCGGGAACGGAGGCGGCGGCAGCAGTCGGCGCGTCGCCCGGGGGCAGTGGCGACGGCTCGCCGCCCAGGGACAGGCGCCGTTCCATCCGTTCGAGGCGCTGGAGCAGCGCGCCGGTCGAATCCTCGGCGCCGGGCAGCAGCATGCGTGCGGTGACCAGTTCGAGCAGCAACCGCGGGGCGGTCGTGCCGCGCATTTCGACCAGGCCGTTGTGCACGATGTCGGCGCAGCGTGAGAGCGTCGCCGGGCCGAGCCGTGCGGCCTGGGCGCCCATCGCCTCGAGCTGGTCGGCCGGGCCGTCGATCAGGCCCTTGGACACCGCGTCGGGCACCTGCTGGAGCACGATCAGGTCGCGGAAGCGTTCGAGCAGGTCGGACGCGAAGCGGCGCGGGTCGTGGCCGGCCTCGGCCACCCGGTCGATCGTCGAGTAGGCCGCCGCGCCGTCGCCGGCCGCGAGCGCGTCGCACATCTCGTCGAGCAGGGTGACGTCGGTGACACCGAGCAGCGCGATCGCCCGGTTGTAGCTGACGCCCTCGGGGCCGGCGCCGGCGATCAGTTGGTCGAGCACCGACAGCGAGTCGCGCGCGCTGCCGCCGCCGGCCCGCACCACGAGCGGGAACACCGCCGGCTCGACCTGGACGCCCTCGGCTTCGGTGAGCTGCTGGAGGTAGGGGCGCAGGGTGGCCGGCGGGATGAGCCGGAACGGGTAGTGGTGGGTGCGCGACCGGATCGTGCCGAGCACCTTTTCGGGCTCGGTGGTGGCGAAGATGAACTTCACGTATTCCGGCGGCTCCTCGACGAGCTTGAGCAGCGCGTTGAAACCGGCCGACGAGACCATGTGGGCCTCGTCGATCACGTAGATCTTGTAGCGGCTGTTGGCGGGCGCGAAGAACGCTTTTTCGCGCAGCTCGCGAGCGTCGTCCACACCACCGTGGCTGGCCGCGTCGATCTCGATGACGTCGATCGACCCGGTGCCGTCGTTGGCGAGCGAGCGGCACGAGCCGCAGACCCCGCACGGCTCGGGAGTGGGGCCCTGCTCACAGTTGAGCGAGCGGGCCAGGATGCGAGCGCTGGACGTCTTGCCGCAGCCACGCGGGCCTGAGAAGAGATAGGCGTGGTGCAGACGGCCACTGCGCAGCGCCTGAGACAGCGGTTCGGTGACGTGCTCCTGGCCGATGACCTCTGCGAACGTACGCGGACGGTACTTGCGGTATAGCGCGAGTGCCACTGGTGCCCCTCCTCGACGACCGCGCCATTGTCCGTCGGGGGTACGACAAGAACCAACCCAGGTACCGCTGAGGGGTCGGGAAAATAAAGGGCCTCCCGTGCACCCGTCAGAGCCCGCTTATCCTTGCTGCCTTCCGGCCCTGGGGAGGTTCACGAGATGCACGCCGCACGAGAGGCTGGCCCCAGCTTACCCGGCCCCCGGCGGACACGGGCGGGGACCCTGCGTCTGCCGACACGCGCGCCTCTGTATCCTGGCTGACGGAGGATTCGCCTAGTGGCCTAGGGCGCACGCTTGGAAAGCGTGTTGGGGGAAACCCCTCACGAGTTCGAATCTCGTATCCTCCGCCAGCCCGAGCAGGGCATACGCTGAAGGCCGGGCCCCATGGGGTCCGGCCTTAAGTCTTCGGCGTCTCAGTTCTCGTCTCAAACCGGCCATCATGGCCCGCGGCCCAGCTCAGGCCCCACCGCTGAGGTAGGAACATGATCGCTGGTGCTTGGAAGAGCCTCTGCGGAGGATCCGGTCGGGTCGACGGAGGGGCGCTAGAACAGCCGAGGCCCACCGAGTTCATACGGCTCGTCGATCCAGACGCCCTCGACCCTGCGGGGGCCCTTGAATCCCTTGTCCCAAGTCATCATGACTTCCGCCGGATACTCCGACGCACAGGCTAAATGGATGGCGTCGTAGTTCTTCAGCGAATATTTCACGGCGATCTCCCGGGCACGGATGGCAACCCGACGAGTAAGTTCAACCCGAACCAGGTGTGGGCTATCGAGCAGCTTGACACCCTCCTGATCCAGTTCTACGGGATACGGATCTTGAAGTCCCCACCCCCTAACTTCAACGTATGTCAGCATACTAATGACGACTTCGAGCTTGCGCTCTTCGGCCAGTCTCAACACTTCTGCGATGGGTTCATAGCCGGGCCGCTTCGTCACCGCGTAGATCAGCGCGTTCGACTCCAGATAGACCGAGTCGGGATCGCTAGGACGCACCGCGCAGCTCCTCAAGGTGTTCCTCAGGCGACCTGTCGCCGATCATGTCGGGGCTCATCCCAATAAGGCCGGTTACTGGGGCATCGGCTGCATTTGGCAGCACCTCGATACTGCGCATTCTCACCGCCAGAAGCCGATCGCCAAAGTCTCGGATGAGACGTCCTGAAATTTCGACCCTCTGACCAAGGGCAGCCCGGACCGTTTCAAGGTCGTCAGCGCCGAAGTGCACAACGACGCGAGTCGATGTTCGCTCTTCCCAGAGCGCCGCTTCGCGCTTGCCGTGGAGCGTGACCGTGTCCAGGGTGCCAATAGCCGATCCGATCGACTCTCGCCGCACTTTAAGTGTCGCGTTTAGGTTTTCTGCCGAACGGCGAGTGACGGTTACCGTTCGCTTCACCTGCTTGTCTTGAAGCAGTTCCACCTTCATGCCGGCCGCTTTCATAAGGCCGAGCATGCGGGCAAGGTCCGCTGCAGTGCGGGCAGCCCGGACATCCCATCCTTCAGGAAGGCCTTCCTGCTCCTCTGTTGCCTCAAAGCCACGGACTGCATGAGCTAGGACACCGTCGAGCACCGTGCTGGTGGCGCCCCGTTTCGGTTCGTTCGGCGCAAGAGTGGTGACCAGGCTGCCAAGATACAGCTCCGAGATGCCCCACGTCGTGCGGTCATCTGCTCGACCAGAGGGCTTGTTGAGTGCGCGGTCCTCAAGTTCACCCAGAAGGGTTAAGACCTGCTCCAGGACGGCGAACGATCGCCGCGCGTCCGCCGACCCTTCCGGCCCAGGCAGCGTTACTCGAAGCTCGGTCCCCACGGCCACACCATCGCATACGTCATCGCGTTTAGGAACCAACTACGGTCTCGTCCCCCAGTCCAGCTTGGAGAACAAGCAGGCGGAGCGTGAGTCCAGGAGGGTCCCCAGACGGACGATACGTGCCAAGTATGCCCTGCACCATCCGGCAGGGGCCATCTTCGTTGTCGGCCTAAGCGGCAGGCGCCGTCGAACTCGCCGGGCCTCTCCACCTCCAAGGGCTGGCCAGCCCGCCAGCATTCAAGCCTGTCGGGCTGACCAGCGATACCATCAAAGCCCCATGTTGGCGCGTTCCGTTGCAAGGATCTCTTCGGCAGACTCTGCCCCTTCAATCCCTGCGGACATCAGAAGGATTCTGGCCGCGATTGAACCAGCATGCCTTCTAGGAACAGTGATCGTGATCGTCCCGTTCTTGACGTCCGTCTGACTATTGAGGCCCGCCTTGCTGATAAGTCGATGAATTTCCCCCACGTCTCCGGCGCCGACCGCCACATGGATGACGGCTTGCTCAAGCTGCACCTGACCCGACATCGCACCCCTTAAATGATCCCGACTACCCAAATCATCGGCCAGGCAAGGAGCCAGCACGGGTTGAATGGCAGGATGCATTCCAAATGACGCAGCGATCAGGCGAGCAGAGCTTGGTCCCGACACTGCATCACCGCAAAGATCCAAACTAGCCAGCTCCCCTTATGAGCGCCTTCTAAGGGCTCGCCGAGAAATAACCCGTAGCTTGACGGATTGTGGTCCGTTGATCTGTTATGGGCGTGATGGTGGAGATTCAAGAGCAACTGACGGTGAAGT
>NZ_JAMQOL010000080.1:0-63464 GCF_023717965.1 Paractinoplanes hotanensis
GATCTTGGCGTCCGGGCTGGCGTCGTTGAACCGCTTGACAGACGCCTTCCGCACCGGCTCACCGGGCGGGCCACTCAGCGACCAGTAAGAGGCCGCACCGCCACCACTGCCGCCGCTGCTACTGCCGCCACTGCTGTCGCTGGGGCCGTCACTGCCACAGGCCGCGAGCGCGGCGGCCGCGCCGGCTCCCACACCAAGACCGAGGAAATTACGCCGATTGATCACGTTGAACTCCGTACTCGAAGCCGGGAGGCGAGAAGCCGGGGAGGCGAGCTGGCGTTAACGTAAGATTGCGAAAAGGTCATGTCAAGGGTTCGAAAACTTTCGACGCCGCTCGCCGAAAACTCAGACCGCAGCCGTCGACTTCCGAATGATCAACTGGGTCGCCAGCTCGATCCGCGGCGCGGCCAGTTCCTCCCCCGCGACCAGGCGCAGCAGGTTCCGCATGGCGACCCGGCCCATCTCGGCGAACGGCTGCCGGACGGTGGTCAGCGGCGGCGCCGACCAGCGGGCGGCCGAGATGTCGTCGAAGCCCACGATGCTGACGTCCTCGGGCACCCGCAGGCCCAGCGTGCGGGCGGCCTCGATAGCGCCCAGGGCCTGACTGTCGTTCGAGGCGAAGAGCGCGGTCGGCCGCACGGTGCGCCCCAGCAGTTCCAGGGCGGCCGTGAAGCCGGTGTCGAACATGAACGGGCCGGCCATCATGAGCTCGGGGTCGCTGGTCAGGCCCCGCTGGGCCAGGGCGGCGTGGTAGCCGTGCAGGCGGGCGATGGCCACCATGGCGCCCGGCGGGCCCTCGATGAAGCCGATCCGGCGGTGCCCCAGCTCGAGCAGGTGGGTGGTGGCGGCCATCCCACCGTTGAAGTTGGTGGCGCCGACGCTGGGCACCTCCGGGTTGGGCAGGTTGACCGGGTCGATCGTCACCACCGGGATGTGCTGCTCGGCGAAGTGCCGCGCCTGCTGCGAGTTGATGTCCGAGGTGACCAGGATCAGCCCCTCGCGCCGGGCCGCGGCCATCCGCCGGGCCCAGGCCGCGCCGAGCGGGTCCTCGGGCAGGATCCCCACGACCACGTCGACCTGCTCGGCCGACGCGGCCTCGAGCGCGCCGTGCATGATGTCGAGGTTGTTCGGCGTCTGCATGGCGTCGAAGACCAGTTCGACGGTGCGGGCCGCGACCTGGGCCCCGCCGGCCCCCCGAGCCACGTAGCCGTGCCGCACGAGCAGCGACTCGATCCGCGCCCGCGTCTCCGGCGCGACGTCGGTGCGCCCGTTGACCACTTTGGAGACGGTCGGCACCGAGACCCCGGCCTCCCGGGCGACCGCGGCCAGGGTCGCGCGCCGAGCCTTCTCCACCCTGTGCCTCCGCTCGCACCGAAAGCAGTATCGCAACATTTCGTTCGCGTTAAGTCCAGCGCCCGCCGAGCGGCGCTCGTTAGCAGATCGCGGGCCGTCCGGCGCGACAGCCTTGATCAACCGTGACCTGCGCCCCGAGTTGCCCGGGTCTCCGAAGTCCCTCAGACTTCCTTGTTAGGTTAGCCACCCCTAACTTGAAGATTGAAGAACTGGAGACCGCGCATGCGCGCTCACCGTTTGCTGGCGGCCGCTGTCGCCACCGCCACCGCACTGGCGCTCGCTGCCTGCGGTGGCGGTTCCGACGAGACCGGCGAGCCGGCGGCCGGCGGCAGCTCCGCCGCGACCGCCTCGTTCCCGATCACCATCAAGCACAAGCTCGGCACGACCACCATCGAGAAGAAGCCCGAGCGGGTTGCCACCGTGCAGTGGGAGAACCACGAGGTGCCGCTGGCCCTGGGCATCGTCCCGGTCGGCATGGCCAAGGCCAACTTCGGTGACGACGACGGCGACGGCATGCTGCCGTGGGTCGGCGAGAAGATCAAGGAGCTCGGCGGCCAGGCCCCGGTCATGTTCGACGAGACCGACGGCATCGCGTTCGAGGCCGTCGCGAACACCAAGCCGGACGTCATCCTGGCCACGTACTCGGGCATCACCCAGCAGGACTACGACACGCTGAGCAAGATCGCGCCGGTCGTCGCGTACCCGGACGCCCCCTGGGCCACCCCGTGGCGCGACATCGTCAAGCTCTCCAGCCAGGCCCTCGGCCTCGAGCAGCAGGGCAACGAGCTCATCGCGAGCACCGAGAAGGCGATGAAGGACGCGGCCGCCAAGAAGCCGCAGCTGGCCGGCAAGCAGACGATGTTCGTGACGCACATCGACCCGACCGACCTCAGCAAGATCGGCTACTACACCTCGCACGACACCCGGACCCAGTTCTTCAGCGACCTCGGCCTCAAGATCGCCGACGTCGTCGAGAAGGACTCGGCGGGCACCGACGCGTTCACGCTCAACAAGAGCTCGGAGCAGATCCAGGCCTTCGACGACGTCGACGTCATCGTGATGTACGCCGACAGTGAGGACCAGCTGGCCAAGCTCCAGGCCGACCCGCTGCTGTCGAAGATCCCGGCTCTCAAGCGCGGCTCCGTGGTCAGCCTGGTCGGCAGCACCCCCCTCGCCACGGCGGCCAACCCGACCGTCCTGGCCATCCCCTACGTGCTCGACGACTACGTCAACCTGCTCGCGACCGCCGCTGACAAGGTGTCATGACGCAGCTCGAATCCCGGCCCGGGCCGGGTGCCGCTGTCCGGCGGCGCCCGGCCCGGGTGCGTACGCTCTGGCTGCTGGCCGCCCTCGCGGTGCTGGGCCTGGTGATGATCGCGTCGGTCGCGTTCGGCTCGCGCATCGTCGGCTGGTCCGACATGGTGGCCGGCGTCCAGGGCCACGACGACAATCTCGGCCAGGCCGCCGTGGTCAAACGCATCCCGCGGACGCTCCTGGCGGTCCTCGCGGGCGCAGCGCTCGGCCTGGCCGGCGCCGTCATGCAAGGCGTGACCCGCAACCCCTTGGCCGACCCGGGCATCCTCGGCGTCAACATGGGCGCCTCGCTGGCCGTGGTCACCGGCATCGTCTCGTTCGGCCTCTCCACGGCCACCGGCTACATCTGGGTGGCCGTTCTGGGTGCGGCGGTCACGGCGGTCTTCGTGTACGCCGTGGGCTCGCTCGGCCGCGGCGGGGCCACCCCGCTCAAGCTGGCCCTGGCCGGCGCCGCCATCTCGGCCGCGCTGGCCTCGCTGATCAGCGCGTTCATTCTGCCCCGGAGCGACCTCGCGACCGGCTTCCAGTCGTGGCAGATCGGCGGCGTGGGCGGCGCCTCCTACGACACCCTCGGCCACGTGCTGCCGTTCCTCGCGGTCGGCTTCGTGATCTCGCTGCTGTCGGCCAAGGCGCTCAACTCTCTCGCGCTCGGCGACGACCTCGCGGCCGGGCTCGGCGAGCGGGTGGCGCTGGTCCGGGGCGTGGCGGCCCTCGGCGCGGTGCTGCTGTGCGGCGCGACCACTGCCGTGGCCGGGCCGATCGCCTTCGTGGGCCTGGTCGTCCCGCACTTCTGCCGTCTGCTCGCCGGCCTCGACCATCGCTGGCTGCTGCCCTTCTCGGCCCTGACCGGCGCGGCCCTGCTGACCGCGGCCGACGTGGTGGGCCGGGTCGTGGCGCGCCCGCAGGAGATCGACGTCGGCATCATCACGGCGCTGATCGGCGCCCCGTTCTTCATCTACTTCGTCCGGCGGCAGAAGGTGCGCGAGCTGTGAGCACTTCGCTTTCCCCGGCGACCACGCCCGCGGACACGCCGACCCTCGCGGCGGTTGTCGCCGATCGTGTTCGCCGCTCGCGACGCCGCGCCCTGGTCATCGGCATCCTGGCCGCGCTGGTCGCCGCGGCGTACCTGATCACCCTGATGGTCGGCGAGACCTTCTACACGCTGTCCGAGGTCTGGCGGGTCGTCCTGGGCGAGACCGTGCCGGGCGCGTCGTTCGCCGTGGGCGAGCTGCGGCTGCCGCGCGCGACCCTCGCCGCCCTGGCCGGGTTCTGCTTCGGGATCGGCGGGGTCACCTTCCAGACCATGCTGCGCAACCCCCTGGCCAGCCCCGACGTCATCGGCATCACGTCGGGCGCGAGCGCGGCGGCGGCGTTCGCCATCGTGGTGCTCGGGCTCACCGAGACCGGCGTGTCGGCGTTCGCCATCGTGGCCGGCCTCGGCGTGGCGGTCATCGTCTACACGCTGTCGTTTCGCGACGGGGTGGCAGGCACCCGGCTCATCCTCATCGGCATCGGCATCGCCGCCATGCTCGACAGCGCCACCGCGTACGTGTTGAGCCAGGCCGCCCAGTGGGACCTGCAACAGGCCCAGCGCTGGCTGACCGGCAGCCTCAACGGCGCCACCTGGGACGAGACCGCGCAGGTGGCCTTGGCCCTGCTCGTGCTCGGGCCGCTGCTGCTGGGTCAGGCCCGCAACCTGTTCATGCTGCAGCTCGGCGACGACACGGCGGCGGCCCTGGGCGTACGGCTGGAACGCACCCGCATCGTGGTGATCGTGGCCGCCGTCGGGCTCCTGGCCTTCGCCACCGCCGCCACCGGCCCGATCGCCTTCGTGGCGTTCCTGTCCGGCCCGATCGCGGCCCGGATCATCGGCTCGTCCGGTTCCCTGTTGGTGCCGTCCGGCCTGGTCGGCGCCCTGCTCGTGCTGGTGGCCGACCTGATCGGCCAGTACGCGTTCGACACCCGCTACCCGGTCGGCGTGGTCACCGGTGTGCTCGGCGCCCCCTACCTCGTCCATCTGCTCATCCGCACCAACCGCGCGGGAGGCTCCCTGTGACCGCTGACCACACCCTGCTCGTCGAGCAGCTGAAGCTGGGCTACGGCGACCGTACGGTCATCGAGTCGCTCGACCTCACCGTGCCGCCGGGCCGGATCACCGCGATCGTCGGGGCCAACGCCTGCGGCAAGTCGACGCTGCTGCGCTCGATGTCGCGCCTGCTCGCTCCGCGCACCGGCCACGTGCTGCTCGACGGCCGCGAGGTGCACCGTATGCCGGCCAAGGAGCTCGCCCGTACGCTCGGCCTGCTCCCCCAGTCCCCGATCGCGCCCGAGGGCATCACCGTCTCCGACCTGGTCGGCCGCGGCCGCAACCCGCACCAGCGCCTGCTCTCGCGCTGGAGCCGCGAGGACGACGTCGCCGTCGCCGCGGCGCTGGACGCCACCCGCACGGCCGACCTGGCCGACCGCCCGGTCGACGAGCTGTCGGGCGGCCAGCGCCAGCGGGTGTGGATCGCCATGGCGCTGGCCCAGCAGACCGACCTGCTGCTGCTCGACGAGCCGACGACGTTCCTCGACGTCAGCCACCAGGTCGAGGTGCTCGACCTTCTCACCGACCTGAACCGGGCCCGCGGGACGACGATCGTCATGGTGCTGCACGACCTGAACATGGCGGCCCGCTACGCCGATCACCTGATCGCCCTGGCCGGCGGCCGGCTGCACGCCGCCGGCGACCCGGCCACGGTGCTGACCGAAGCCTGCGTCCGCGCCGTCTTCGGCCTCGACAGCCAGGTCATCACCGACCCCACGTCGGGCAAGCCCCTGATGCTCCCGCTGGGTCGCCATCACGTTTCCGTCCATATGTGACAATTCGGGCATGGTTCTCACCGACTGGCACCGCCTGCTGACCACCGCCGTCGGCATCAAGCTGCAGGCGGCCGCCACCGAGGAGGACCTCGCTCATTACGAGGACCTGCTCCAGGCGAGCCTGCCGTTGCAGCTCAGACGGCTCTACCTGGTCAGCGACGGCGTCTACGACGAGCGCGGGCAGTGGTTCGTGATCTGGCCGCTGGCCCAGCTGCCGGCCCGCAACGAGGGGGACTGGGCCAAGGACGGCCCCCGCCGCCGCGAGCTGGTCGCCTTCGGCGACGACGGCGCCGGCGGCCCGTTCTGCGTGCCGCGCGACGGCGGCCCGGGGGTCTTCCTGTGGGACGCGCTGACGCCCGCCCCGCTATGGCTGGCCAACGACGTCGGCGACTTCTGGACCAGCCGGACGGGCTAGTTCGTCGCCCAGGACAGTACGGCGGTAGAGCATCGAGCGGCCGGAGCGGGCGCGCTCGACCAGGTGGCGACCTTGATTCCGCGCCGGGCGCTCGCTTCCCGCCTCACCACCCGGCGGGCCGGCGGAAGCGGGATTCGCGCGGGGTCTTCATCAGTTCTGCACGGGTGGGGCTCAGGGTCCCGGGCCATGACAAGCAGCATGACCGCGGCGCGCCCGGCGACAGCGCGAACGACCAGGCTTCATGCGCTGGACGGGCTCCGGCTCGTGTGCGCCCTGGGCGTAGCGGGCTACCACTACTCGGTGTCGTGGCGGCTGGACGGGGTGCGGTTGCCGGAGTACCACCTGCCGACGGCCGGCCATGTGCTGGTCTACGGGTTTCTCGGGGTGGAGATGTTCTTCCTGATCAGTGGGTTCGTGATCGGGATGAGCGCCTTCGACCGGACGCTCCGGCAGTTCGCGGCGGCTCGGATCGCGCGGCTGTATCCGGCGTTCTGGGCCTGTGTGGTGCTCACGGCCGGTGTGGTCACGGTGTGGCCGGTGAGCACCGGTGTTCCGGTCAGCGGCGTGCCCACCGTACGGGAAATTCTGGTGAACCTGACGATGCTGGCCGAGCCGGCCGGGGTGCGGCTGGTCGACACCGTCTACTGGACGCTCTGGGTCGAGCTGCGTTTCTATCTGCTCTTCGCGCTGCTGGTGATGTGGGGCCTCACTTACCGAAAGGTGGCCGGCTTCGCCACCGTCTGGCTGGTCGCGGCCTGGGCCGGGCCTCTGCTGCCGGACTGGACCGAGCCGGTGGTCATGCCGGACTTCGCGCCCTACTTCGCGATCGGCGTCGCGCTGTGCCTGATGCGCCGGTTCGGGCCCACTCCGTGGCTGTGGGGGCTGGTGGCCGGCGGCTGGCTGCTGGTCCTGCCCCGGATGGCGGCCCGGGTGGCCGAGCTGCGCCCCGGCTTCGAGGTGCCGGCCGCGCCCGCGCTGGTGATCATCACGCTGGCCGTGGCCGCGCTGACCGCGATCGCGCTGGGAGCGACCGACCACTGGAACGTCCGTTGGCTGGCCACCGCGGGCGCCCTGACCTATCCGTTCTATCTGCTGCACCAGCGCATCGGCTACACCGCGCTGCGCGGCGCCCGGGAGGGTACCGAGTTGCCGGCCTGGCTGCTGCTCTCGGCCACGGTCGCGCTGCTGCTCGGTGTCGCCTGGCTGGTGCACCGCTTCGTGGAGGGACCGCTGGCGCCCCGGCTCAGGTCGTTCGTGGCAGGCTGATCACGAAGGTGCTGCCCTCCCCCGGCGTGCTGCGCACCGACACCTCGCCGCCGTGGTCACGCACGATCTGCCGGACGATGGCCAGGCCGAGCCCGCTGCCGCCGGACTCCCGCCCGCGGGCCGGGTCGGCCCGCCACAAGCGGTCGAACACCAGCGGCAGGTGCTCGGGGGCGATGCCGGCGCCGGTGTCGACGACCTCGAGCACCGCCCGGTCGCCGTCGGCGTGGGCCCGCAGCGTGACCGATCCGCCGGCCGAGGTCGCCCGCAGGGCGTTGCCGACGAGGTTGCTGACGGCCTGCCGGATCCGGTCGGCGTCGACATCAGCCGTCAGCGGCCCGTCCGCCTCGACAACGAGGTCGGCCCGGTGCGCGGTCCGCACTGTCTCCAGCAGCTCGGCCAGGTCGGTCGGCGCCTTGTGGTAGACCAGCGCGCCCGCCTCGGCCAGGGCCAGCTCCTGCAGGTCGTCGACGATGCGCTGGTTGTGGATGACCTCGTCGTGCAGCGAGGCGAACAGCTCGGGCGTGGGGTCGAGCACCTCGTCCTGCATCGCCTCCAGGTAGCCGCGCAGGTTGGCCAGCGGTGTCCGCAGCTCGTGGGCCACGTCGGCGATCAGCCGGCGCTGGTCGGCGTCGGCCGCGCGCACCGAGTCGGCCATCTGGTTGAACGCGCGGGAGAGCTCGCCCAGCTCGTCGCGGGCGGTGTCGGGCACCCGGCCGAAACGGTCGCCGCTGCCGAGGCTGCGTACGGCCGCGGTCAGTGTGCTGATCGGGCTGAGCACGCGCCGGCTGATCAGCAGGGCGCCGCCGGTCACGAGGACTGCCACGATCACCGTGATGAGCAGGATCGGGCCGGCATCGAAACCGCGGGCCGGCTCGTTGGCGGCGCCGACGGTGAGCGTCAGCGGTTGGGGGGCTTCCGACGCGTACGCGATCTGCCGGCGGAACGCCGCCTGCAGGCACGCCGGCACCGCCCCCGACGTGCCCGGGCCGCACCGCCCGATCTCCAGCCGATCCTCCCGCTCCTGCTCCGGGCGGACCGGATGCTCGGCGCACCCGGTCTCCTGCCGGTCGACGTCGCGGGGCAGCAGGTGCCGGGGCAGGCCGTCGGGACCGATGACCACCTCCACCCCGTACTCGAGGTCGAACAGGCAGGCGGCGAACAGGACCTCGTCGCGGTAGGTGCGGACGGCTTTCAACGTGGTCGCCTGGGGGTCGGGGTCGCCGGCTCGCAGGATCAGAGTGGGGGTGGGATCGACGGTCTGCACGAACGCCCCGGGCGGCCGGGCGGCCCGCCCCTCCAGGTGATCGGTGTCCACCAGCACGGTGCCCCAGGGGTCGACGAGCCGGATCCGCTGTCCGGTGCGATCCCGCAGCTCGGTCACCGTCTGGTCCACGCGCTGCCAGGTGCCCTCGAGCACGGCCTTGTCGAGCAGCTGCTGCCGGATCAGCTCGGTGGTCTCCTGCGAAGCGGACACGGCCTCGCGCACCTGGTTGCCGGCCTGGTCGAGGATCAGGGCCGCGGTCACCGTGGTCGCGCCGAGGGCCACGAATGCGACGAGCAGGAAGACCCGTACGCGAAAACTCACGACAGGTCCGCGAGCCGGTAGCCGCGTCCGTAGACCGTCTGCACGTACTTCGGGTCGTCCGGGTTGTCGCCGAGCTTGCGCCGCAGATTGCGCACGTGGGCGTCCACGGTGCGTTCGAGCACGTACTTGTCGAACCCGAACGCCTTCTCGATGATCTCGGCCCGGGTGAAGGCCCGCCCCGGGGTCCGCGCGAGCACCTCCAGGATGCCGAACTCCTTGGCCGTGAGCACGACGGCCTGCCCCGAGATCCGGACCTCGAACCGCCCGACGTCGACTTCCAGGTCTCCCGTACGCAGAACAGGCTGATCCCTGTCCCGCAGCGCCCCCGATCGCCGCAGCAGGGCGCGCACACGGGCCGCCAGTTCGCGCGGGCTGTACGGCTTGGTCAGGTAGTCGTCGGCGCCGGCGTCCAGCCCGCGCAGCACGTCGTCCTCGCTCGCCCGCGCGGTCAGCATCAGAATCGGGATCTCCGACTCCGCCCGCAGCACCCGGCACACCGTGACCCCGTCCAGCAGCGGCATCATGACGTCCAGCACCACCAGGTCGGGCCGCAACTCCCGGTGCTTCTCGAGCGCCGCCGGCCCGTCGCCCACCCAGGTCACCTGATGCCCCTCCCGCCGCAGGTAGGCGACGGCCACCTCAGCCTGCTTGGGGTTGTCCTCGGCGATCAGGATCCGCGTGCTCACCGGCCGATGAAACCAGAGATCCGCAAGTTCAAGTCGGGATACTCCCCGCTGCGGGTGCGACCCTGATGTGCGGGCCGGGCCGTCACGGCACGACGGTGACCGGCCAGCGACCGCAGCGGACCAGCTTGTTGCCGATCGAGCCGGCCACCCGGTGCAGCAGATTCGCCGAACGGCCGACGATCACCGCGTCGGCCCGCACCTCCCGGGCGGCGTCGCACAGCTCGGTGTACGGCTCGCCCGCCCGCACCAGCAGCCGGGCGTCGACGTCGACCTCGCGCAGGTGTTCGGCGAAGGCGGTGCGGAGTTCCTGTTCCAGCGCGTCCTGCGTGTCGATGACGGTGGCCGCCGCGCCACCGGTGTCAGCCAGCGGCAGCAGGGCCGACGGCGGCGTGCGCACATAGACGGCGACCAGGCGGCTGCCCTGCCGGCGGGCGAGCCCCAGCGCGTAGGCCGCGGCGCGCAGCGAGGAGGTGGAGCCGTCGACTCCCACGAGGATCGTGCCGGGACCATCGCGCATGACGTCCTCAATTGCTCACAACGATTACTGAACGCTGACCGTTTGCTTATCCACAGTGTATCCTGACGGTAACCGTTCAGCAATCGGGGAGACACACGCCATGAGCTCGCCCGGCCGCCCGCGCGACCCCGAGGTCGACCAGCGCATCACCCGCGCCGCGATGGACCTGTTCGGCGAGGCGGGCTGGGCCGGCTTCGCCATGGAGGCCGTGGCCCGCCGGGCCGGCGTCGGCAAGGCCTCGCTCTATCTGCGCTGGAGCACCAAGGAGGCGCTGCTCACCGACGCGCTGACGGCCGGCCTGCCGCACGTCAGCGACGTCGACACCGGCACCCTGCGCGGCGATCTGGTCGAGCTGGCCACCCAGATCCTGGGCGTCTACGCCGGTCCGTCGAGCCGGGCCGCCATCCGGCTCATGGTCGAGGGCCGGGCGATCCCCGGCGTCGCCGAGAACTACGCGGCCACCCGGTCGGCACAGATCCTGGCGGCCCGGGCGATCGTCCAGCGCGGCATGGCCCGGGGCGAGCTCTCCCCCGCGGTGTCGGTCACGCTGCTGCTCGAGACGCTGCTCGGCGGGGCCATGATGCACGCGCTCACCGCCGCCCCGGACGGCAGCGCGGCCCACGCCCGCCGGCTCGTCGATTTCCTGCTGAACGCGGTCGGCCGGAGCGAATAACCCGGTCGTCGCCATCGCGCTCAACGCGGGCCGCGGCATCGGCGGCGACTTCACCCGCCGGACCACCCTGGCCGACGAGCTGAACGTGATCGACGTGAACGTCACGTCGACCGTCCACCTGGCCAAGCGGGTGCTGCCCGACACGGGAAAGGGGCCGCCGGAGCGGCCCCTTTCCCGGTACGTGCGTCAGGGCTTGAGGACCACCTTGACGCAGCCGTCCTCCTTCTTCTTGAAGATCTCGTACCCGTGCGGGGCCTCTTCGAGCGGCAGCCGGTGGGTGGTCAGGTCGTCCACCCCGAGCGGATCGTCGTCGCCGGTGAGCAGGGGCAGGATGTCGTCGACCCAGTGCTTGACGTGGGCCTGGCCCATGCGCATCGTGATGCCCTTGTCGAACAGGTCCATCATCGGGAACGGGTCGGCCTCGCCGCCGTAGACGCCGATGATCGAGATCGTGCCGGCCCGTCGCACCGCGTCGAACGCCGTGCGCAGCGCCCCCATCCGGTCGACGCCGAACGTCTCGGTGGCCTTGCGGGCCAGGCCGTCGGGCAGCATCCCGGCCGCCTTCATGGCGGCCGCCTGGAACGGAGTGCCGTGCGCCTCCATGCCGACCGCCTCGATCACCGAGTCGGCGCCGCGCCCGTGCGTCATGTCGCGGACGGCCGCGCCGATGTCGTCGACCTTCTCGTCGTCGAGCACCTCGATGCCGTGCCGCTCGGCCATCGCAATCCGCTCGGGCACCCGGTCGACGGCGATCACGCGCTCGGCCCCGAGGTGGCGGGCGATCCGGGCCGACATCTGGCCGATCGGGCCGAGACCGGTGACCAGCACCGTGCTGCCCTTCTCGATGTCCGCCCACTGCGCGGCCTGCCACGACGTGGTCAGCACGTCGGAGAGGAACAGGTACCGCTCGTCGGGGTGGTGGTCGGGCACCTTGATCGGGCCGAAATGCGCCTGCGGCACGCGCAGGTACTCGGCCTGACCGCCCGGCACCTGGCCGTAGAGCTTGGTGTAGCCGAACAGCGAGGCGCCCTTGTTCTGCGACTTCACCTGGGTCGTCTCGCACTGCGCGAAGTAGCCCTTGCGGCAGTAGAAGCAGTGCCCGCACGAGATGTTGAACGGGATCACCACGCGGTCGCCCGGCTTGATGTGGGTGACCTCGGCCCCCACCGCCTCGACGATGCCCATCGGCTCGTGACCGAGAATGTCGCCGGCGTCGAGGTACATGCCCAGAACGTCGTACAGGTGCAGGTCCGACCCACAGATCGCGGTGGAGGTCATCCGCACGATCGCGTCGGTCGGTTCCTGGATCACCGGGTCGGGGACGGTCTCGACGCTGACCTTGCCAGTTCCTTGCCATGTCAATGCACGCATGTGACGCCGGATACCCGGCGAGCGGGCGGGTATGCAGAGCAACCATGAGTTCACGTGTAGTGGTCCTGACCGGCGCCTCCAGCGGCATCGGCCGGGCGGCGGCGCTCGCCTTCGCAGCCCGGGGCGACCGGCTGGTGCTGGCCGCGCGCGGCGCCGACGACCTGACGAAGGTGGCCGCTGCCTGCGGGAACGACCCGCTCGTGGTCCCCACCGACATCACCCGCCGCGGGGATCTCGACGCGCTGCTGAACCGGGCTGTCGAGCGGTACGGGCACGTCGACGTCTGGGTCGATTCGGCCGCCGTCATGGCGTACGGGACGTTCGAGGACGTGCCGCCCGAGGTGTTCGACCACATGATCGCCACCGACCTGCTCGGCTCGGCGAACGTCGCCCGCACCGCGTTGCGGCAGTTCCGGGCGCAGGGCCACGGCACGCTGATCGGCGTCAGCTCGCTGCTGTCCCACGTCACCGTCCCGTACATCTCGGCCTACGTGACCGCGAAGTGGGGACAACGCGGCCTGTTCCGCTCACTTCAGCAGGAGACCCGGGACGCGCCCGGCATCCACGTCTGCCTGGTGGCCCCGGGCAGCGTCGACACCCCGATCTACACGAGCGCGGCCAACTACGCCGGCTTCGTCGGCCGTCCCCCGCCGCCGGTCGACTCGGCCGAGCGCATCGCGGCCCGCGTCGTGCGGCTGGCCGGCAAGCCACGACCCTCGGTCTCGGTCGGCGCCACCAACCGCCTCATCGAACTCGGCTTCACGCTGCTGCCCCCGGTCTACGACGTGCTGGTCACCCCGCTGATGCGGCGCGGCGGCCTGTCCCGGCAGGCGATCGACGGAACGGACGGCAACGTCTTCGGCCCGCGGCCACGCGTGGAGGGCGGTCCTGGCCGCTGGAGCCGCGCGCAGGTGGGCGCCGTGGTCGCGGGGGCCGCGCTGGTGGCCGGCGCCTCGGTGAGACGTTTGCTACCTCGCAACTGACTCGGCATGGAGGGACGGGCTGCCGGGTATCACTGTTCCGTGCTCATGATCCATACGCCCGACCTGCCCCTGCCCGGCCGGGGCGCCACCGCGGAACGTCTTCGGCGTCTGGCCGAGCTGGGACGGGCCGATCCGGTCGCGGCCCGGCTGGGTGAGGGCCACGCGGACGCGGTGGCTGTCCGGGCCGAGCTGGGCGATGCGGGCGAGGACGGTCGCTGGGGCGTGTGGGCTGCCGTTCCGCGCTCGCTCCGGGCCGTCCGCGACGGTGACGGCTGGCGGCTGAACGGCGAGCGGCCCTGGTGCTCCGGCGCCGGCTGGTGCACCCACGCGCTGGTCACCGCCGAAGCCGACGACGGCATCCGGCTGTTCGCGGTGGCGAACGAAGCGCCGTACGCCGTCCCGCTCGACGGCACCTGGCCGGCGGTGGGCATGGCGGCCAGCGACAGCCGCACGATCCGGTTCACCGGCGCCCCGGCCCGCCCGATCGGCGGCCCCGGCGAGTACGTGAACCGGCCCGGCTTCTGGCACGGCGGCATCGGCGTCGCCGCGTGCTGGTACGGCGGCGCCCTCGGCATCGCCGACGCCCTGCACATCGCGGACAAGGACGACCCGCACACGCTGGCCCACCTCGGCGCGGTCGACGTCGCCCTGGGCGCTGCCCGTGCCGTGCTCCTGGAGGCGGCCGCCGTCATCGACGCCGACCCGCAGGCGATGCAGCACCGGCTCGCCCTGCGCGTGCGGGCCACCGTCGAGGCCGCCGCCACCGAGGTGATCGACCGGGTCGGGCGCGCGCTCGGCGCCGGACCGCTGTGCCGCGACGAACGGCACGCCCGCCGGGTCGCCGACCTCACCGTCTACCTGCGGCAGAGTCACGCCGAGGCCGACCTGGAACAGCTCGGCGGCCTCGTGCGGAACGAGAAGTCGCCGTGGTGAGGCCGATCGCCGGCGAGGGCACGGCCGAGCAGACGTGGGCGGCGTGGCCGGCGATGGCGCAGTGGCCGGTCCTGCCGCTCGACGCGACCGATCCGCCGCTGATCGTGGCCCCGCACCCGGACGACGAGATCCTCGGCCTGGCCGGGCTGATGGCCATGCTCGACGCGGCCGAGCTGATCGCCGTGACCGACGGCGAGGCCTCGCACCCCCGGTCCACCGTGCACACCCAGCCCGAGCTGGCCGCGATCCGGCGCGCCGAGACCGCGGAGGCGTTGCGCCGCCTGGGGCTGGGCGACGCGCCCGTCACCCGGCTCGGCCAGCCCGATGGCAAGGTCGACGAGGACGCGCTGGCCGCGGCCCTGACCGGCCGGCTGGCGCCGGGGCGCTGGTGCCTGTCCACCTGGCGCGAGGACGGTCACCCCGACCACGAGGCGGTCGGCCGCGCCGCGGCCCGGGCATGCGAGGCCACGGGCGCGGTGCTGCTGGAATACCCGATCTGGGCCTGGCACTGGGCCACGCCCGGCGACCCACGGGTGCCGTGGCATCGGGCGCACCGGGTCGAGCTGAGCCCGGCCGCGCAGGCGGCGAAGGCCGCGGCCGTCGCTGCCTTCCCCAGCCAGATCGCGCCGCTGGGGCCCGAGCCGGGCGACGCGGCGATCCTGCCGCCGCACGTGCTGGCCCGCTTCGCCCGCCCGTTCGAAGTGGTGCTGCGATGAGCACGCCACCGAGCAGTGATGCTGCGATGACCACGCCGCAGAGCTATTTCGAGCACATGTACGCCCGCAGCAGCGACCCGTGGAGCTTCGCGACCCGCTGGTACGACGCCCGTAAGCACGCCCTGACGGTGGCCTCGCTGCCCGCCCGGCGCTACCGGTCGGCATTCGAGCCCGGCTGCTCGACCGGCATGCTCACCGGTCGGCTGGCCGAGCGCTGCGACCGGGTGCTGGCGGTCGACGCCGTTCCGGCCGCGATCGCTTCGGCAGTCACCTACCTGGCTCCGTTCCCGCACGTCACCGTGCGCGCCGCCCGGATGCCCGCGGACTGGCCGGACGAGACGTTCGACCTGATCGTGCTGTCCGAGCTGGGCTACTACTTCGACGACCACGACCTGACGACGCTGATCGGACGGGCCGTCGCCTCGCTCGAACCGGGCGGCGACCTGGTGGCCGTGCACTGGCGACGCCCGGTCGACGAGCACGCCCGCTCCGGCGACGACGTGCACAACCGGCTCGCGGCCAATCCCGGGCTGGCCCGGCTGGCCCGCCACGCCGAGGCCGACTTCCTGCTCGAGGTCTACACCCGTACGCCACCCGAGCCTCTCTCGGTGGCCCAGCGCGAGGGGCTCGCATGAACCGGATCGCCGTCGTCGTCCCCGCGCACAACGAGCACGACCTGCTGCCGTTGTGCCTGGCCGCCCTGACCGCGGCCACCGCGCCGGTTCCGGTCGAGATCATCGTGGTCGCCGACGCCTGCGCCGACGACACCGCCGCCCTCGCCGCCGGGGCCGGCGCGACCGTGCTGACCCTGGACGCCGGCAACGTCGGGCGGGCCCGCGCGGCCGGCATGGACCACGCGCTCCGGTACGGTCCGGACGGGCTCTGGCTGGCCACCACCGACGCTGACAGCCGGGTCGCGCCGGAATGGCTGCTGTGGCACCGCACGCACGCCGCGGCCGGCGCCGACCTGCTGGCGGGCACGGTCATGGTCGACGACTGGGCGGCGTGGCCGGCCGCGCTGCCCGGCCTCTACGACAGCCGGTACGCCACCACGGACGCTCACGTGCACGGAGCCAACCTCGGCATCTCGGCCGCGACGTACCGGGCCGTGGGCGGTTTCCGGCCGATCGGGCACGACGAGGACCGTGACCTGATCGCGCGGGTGCGGGCGGCCGGTCACCGCGTGGTCAGCGACGCCACCTGCCCGGTGGTGACCAGCGCCCGCCCGGACGGCCGGGCGCCGCTGGGCTTCTCGGCCCACCTCACCGGTCTGGCCTCGACCCTGGCTGCCTAGAGGCCGTGCACCGACAGCACGCCGGAAAGCGCCCTCGCGGGGACGCCGCGGCCGTCGGGACGCGGCCAGTGCACGCTGACCTCGTCGAAGCCCAGCGCGGCGAGGCGGCCGACGGTGTCGGCGTAGCGGTCGCGGCTCTCGAACGGCCAGTACGACTCGAGGCCCACGTTGACGATCCGGCGGATCCGGCGGCCCTCGAGCACCGCGTCGAGCTGCCCGGACTGCTTCTCGAGAGCGGCGAACCACTCGTCGGGGCCCACGGCGGGACCGTACGGGCCGTACGTGACCCAGGCCTGGCCGTGCCGGGCGACCAGGCGCAGCGAGCGCGGCCCGGTGCCTGCCACGGTGAACGGCACCCGCGGCGTCTGCACACATCCGGGCAGCTGGTGGGCGTCGATCGCGTGGTAGCGCTCGCCGTGGGCGGTGACGATCGGCTCGGCCAGCAGCTTGTCGAGCAGCCCGAGCCACTCGGCGAAGCGGTCCATGCGCTCGCGCGGGGTCAGCGGCGGCTCGCCCAGCACCTGCGCGTCCAGGCTCTCGGTGCCGGCGCCCAGGCCGACCTCGAGGCGGCCGCCGCTGAGCTGGTCGAGGGTCATCAGCTCCTTGGCGAACGGCACCGGGTGGCGGTAGTTGGGCGTGGCGACCTGCACCCCGAGGCGGACCCGCTCGGTGGCCCCGGCCGCGGCGGCGAGCAGCGGCACGCAGCCGTACCAGGGGTTGTCGCGCAGCAGCGGCCAGGTCAGGTGGTCGTACGTCCAGACGGTGTGCACCCCGGCCCGCTCCGCCTCGACCACCTCGGCCAGCCAGGCGCTCGTGGGGTGGCGGTCGGGGAGCACCAGCACCGACAGATCGGTCATGCCAGTGCCTGCACTACGGCGGCCGCGATCACGAGGTCCTCCCAGCCCATCCCCACGGTCTTGATCAGCCTGGGCCGGGCGGGGGTGGTTCCCCGGACCAGATCGGCGAAGGTCACGAGCTCAGTCTCGTCGAGGCCGGCCTGAATGATGTCACCGGCTTCCCGTACGGCCACCGCGCGCGACTCGACCAGCGCGCCGCAGCGTCGCACGGTCTCGGTGTCGACCTCGCGGGCCTCGGGCTCATGGGAACCGACGGCGACCACGACGGCGCCCGGTTTCAGCCGGCGCCCGTCGAAGAGCGGCTCGCGCGCGGTGGTGCAGCAGGCCACGATGTCGGCGTCGGCCACCGCGTCCGCGTCGGCGGCCTCGGCCCGGGCGACCTGCCCGACGAAGCGGGCGGTCCGCTCGTGGCTGCGCCCGACGACTCGTACGGAATCGATCGGACGCACCGCCCGGAGAGCCTCGACGTGACCGAGCGCCTGCGGGCCCGTGCCGAAGACGACGAGCTTGCGGGCGCCGGGCGGCGCGACGAGATCGACGCCGAGCGCCGAGACGGCCGGGGTGCGCAACGAGGTGAGCGCGGCGCCGTCGAGAACGGCCCGCGGCGCCAGCGTGGGCGCGTCGAACAGCACGTACGTGCCGTGGATGCGGGGCAGGCCGCGGGCCGGGTTGCCGGGAGCGATGCCGACCAGCTTGACGCCGGCGATGCGATCGTCACCGGACGGCATGATCAGCACCTCGCCGCCGCCGAGCGCCACCCGCGAGCGGGCCGGCTCGGACTCGGGGTCGAGACCGCCGGCCAGGGCAGCGCGCAGCGCCTCGACCGCGCGCGGAAAGCCCAGCGCGAGCACCTGTTCGGCCGAGATCATGGGCTGTACCATGTCACATACCACCGAGGGAGGCAACAGTCATGACGTCACCGGTCATCGGCCCGCTGCGCACAGCCGGCAGCTTCCGCCAGCACGTGGAGGACGCGGTGGCCGCCGCCATTGTCTCCGGCGAGTTCGCACCGGGCACGATGCTCACGGCCCCCACCCTGGCCGCCCGGTTCGACGTCTCCGCCACGCCCGTACGCGAAGCCCTGCTGAACCTCGAGAAGCGCGGCTTCGTCGAGATCGCCCGCAACAAGGGCTTCCGGGTCACCCAGGTCAGCGAGCACGACCTCACCGAGATCGTCCAGATCCGCCAGTGGCTCGAGGCCCCGCCGATGCGGCTGCTGGCCGGCGCCCTGACCCCGCCCGACCTGTCCCGCCTGCGCGCCGAGGCCGAGGCGATCGTGGTCAGCGCCGCCGCGTACGACCTGCCGACCTACCTGACCGCCGACACGACGTTCCACCTGCATCTGCTCAGTCTCACCGGCAACGACCGGCTGGTCACGCTGGTCGGTGATCTGCGCCAGCAGACCCGCCTGGTCGGGCTGGCCACCATGCTCGGCTCGCCCGAGCTGGCCGAGTCGTCGGCCGAGCACCTCACGCTGCTCGACCTGCTCGAGGCGGGCGACGGCGCCGCCGCCGAAGAGCTCATGCGCCGCCACCTGGGCCACGTCACCGGCTGGTGGAGCGGGCGGGCCGAGCAATGAAGGTGATCGTGGTGGGCGCCGGCATCGTCGGGGCCGCCATCGCCCGCGAGCTGGCGGTCGCCGGGGTGACGGTGACGGTCCTCGACCGCTCGGCGTCGGCCGGCGGCACCTCGGCCGCCGGCGAGGGCAACCTGCTGGTCTCCGACAAGGGCCCCGGCGCCGAACTGGCTCTGGCGCTGCGGTCGCTCACGCTGTGGCGTTCGATCCTGCCGGAGATCTCGGACAGCTTCCCCTCGATCGAGTACGAGGCCAAGGGCGGCCTGGTGGTCGCCACGACTCCCGCCGGTGCGACCGCTCTGCACGCCTTCGCGGAGACGCAGCGGGCAGCGGGCGTCTCGGCCTCCTCCGTGAATGGCCTCGACTACGAGCCCGACCTGAACCCCGCCCACACCGCGGCGATCTTCTACCCGCAGGACGCGCAGGTACAGCCCGCGATCGCGACCGAGGCCCTCCTGGCCGCCGCGCGGCGGCACGGCGCGGTCGTACGCCAGGGGGTCGAGGTGCTCGGCCCGGTACGCAGCGGCGAGCGCCTGTCCGGCGCGCTGACCTCGGACGGCGAGATCCACGCCGATCACGTGGTGGTGGCGGCCGGCCCGTGGTCGGGCGAGGCGGCCCGACGACTGGGCGTCGACCTGCCCGTACGCCCCCGCCGCGGCACGATCCTGGTCACCACCCGGATGCGCCGGCGGATCCACCACAAGGTCTACGACGCCGACTACGTGGGCGCGGTCGGCTCGAACGACGCCGCCCTGCAGACGTCCAGCGTGGTCGAGTCGACCGCGGCCGGCACCGTCCTGATCGGCTCGTCCCGCGAACGCCGCGGCTTCGACGAGCGGATCGAGGCCCGGGTCCTGTCCGCCGTCGCCGCCAAGGCCCTCGTGCTGTTCCCGTTCCTGGCCGACGTGGCGGTGATGCGAGCGTACGGCGGCTTCCGCCCCTTCGTCCCCGACCACCTGCCGGTCATCGGCCCCGACCCCCGCCGGCCCGGCCTCTGGCACGCGACCGGCCACGAGGGCGCCGGCATCGTCCTGTCCACCGCCACCGGCGAACTGCTCACCGACCTGCTGCTGAACCGCCCGCCACACGTGGACGCAGCCGCCTTCGCCGTCGACCGCCCCACCCTGCTCCCCCACCTGGAGCCCGCACGCGGCTGACTCCTCCGGCGCCCTGTCCCCGGCCGATGATCGACGGCGAGCCGGCTGGCTCCTTCCTCGTCGTAGTCTTGCGTCACCGTGGCCCTCCACCCCCGCTGACGAGTTCGGTGAGGCAGGCCCAGGCGCCGGATACGTCGAGCGCGCGGCCGGCGTACCCGAGGTTCAGTAGCTCCTCGCTCAGGTAGCGGTCGTATTTGTCGTGTTGTTTCGCGCGAACCGCGGCCGCGATGGTGACCGATTTCGGCGGCGGGCCGGCGGCCAGACTCGTGATCACTTCGAGAAGCCGGTCCGGTGTGCAGCCGCCGACCGTGATCGCCAACCCGTCCTGGCTCACGGCCAGGCCCCGCATGCCGAGGACAGCGGCGAGCGTGTTCATGATTCGGTCGCCACGCCAGGGGAACAGCAGGGTGTCCGAGTCCTGGGCGAAAATGCGGCGAGTCGAATGTCCGTACGCATGGAACGCAGCGCGTCCTTCGGCCAGCAGCGTTCGTGCGGGGGCGTCAAGGTAGCCGGGGATGTCGCCGGACCGGTACAGCTGGAACATCCGCCGCCGTACCTGGTCGGCGATCTCACCGCCGGCGCCGGGGAACACGGGTGGCTTGCCGGCCTCGGCAGCGGTCAGTTCGATCACCCGTTGCGCTGTGTCCACGGAGATCACCCGCCACCGTGCGCCGCTGAAGATGAGCAGCGCGCCGGGGAGGATCGGCCGGTCCACCGGAAGCGATCCGAGCGTGTATCCGTCGGCGACGAGGCGATAATCCAGGGAGGTATGGAAGGACGCATAGAAACTGTAGTGACCCAGCAGTCGCTCGCCTTCCCGGCCCGGCAGCAAGGCGCCGTCAGCCGACTGCTCGAGCAGCTGCCGCCGGCCCATGTCGCGCAGGAGGCGTGCGAACGTCGCCCGGTCGACCCGGCGGAACGGGCCGGTTTCGCAGAGTGTCGTGAAGAGGCGGCCGGCCCGCGCGCCGCCATGCCGTGCGCTGATCGACAGGATCTGCTGGATCAGTGCGGACAGGTGCAGGCCGGTGTCGTCGGGTGGTTCGTACCAGGCCGAGATCAACAGCTCCGTCATGGCGACGGTCTGGAACAGTTCGGGGCGCAGTGTGTCGGCGGGAGCGATTCCGGAGCTGAGTTCCGGCTCCGTCACATACGTCCGGAGAACGGCCGGCTGCCCCGGTCGGCGCCCCGAACGCCCGAGCCGTTGCCGCAGGCCGGAAACCGTCGGCGGGGCGCCGATCTGGGCGACCGAGTCCACCGAGCCGACGTCGATGCCGAGTTCCAGGGTGGAGGTGCAGATCGCGGTCACCGGGGTGCCCGGATCCTTGAGACGTTCCTCGACGTGCTCGCGTACCTCTTTGGACAGGCTGCCGTGGTGGGCGAGGAACCGGGCCGGCACCTGGGCACGGGCGGCCCGCTGGGTGAGCATGTCGGCGTACACCTCGACGGCTGCGCGCGAGTTGGCGAAGACCAGGTTGTCGGTGCGACCCAGGGTCCGGAAGAGGTGGTCGGCGATCGCGGCGCGATCAGCGGGTTCCTGACCCGGTTCCGGCTGCGTCGCCGGATGGACGTAGCCACGAACCTGTAGCCGGATTTCGCCGCCGGGCTCGGTGGAGGAGACCACGGCGACTTCCGCACCGCCGCGAGGCCGGAGAAAGTCCGCCGCTGCGGAGAAGTCGCCGAGCGTCGCGGAGAGGGCGATCCGGGGCACTCGCCTGCCGATGGCCTCCTCCACCCGGTGGAGGAGCGCCTGCAACTGAGCGCCTCTCTCGGTGCCGATGAACGAGTGCAACTCGTCGATGACCACGTAGCGCAGGCCGCTGAAGATTCGGCTCACCCGGTCGCCGTGCCGGACGAAGAGCGCCTCCAAGGACTCCGGCGTGATCAGCAACAAGCCCTCCGGAGCCCGCAGCACCCGTGCCTTGCCGGACGCCGGCGCATCGCCGTGCCAGCGGTGCACGCGCAGGCCGAGCGGATCGGCGAGGCCGGCGAGCCGCTCGTACTGGTCATTGATCAGCGCTTTCAGCGGGCTCACCGAGAGTGCCGCGACGCCGCTGCCGAAGCCCTGTTCCTGCCGCCGGGCGAGGGCCGAGCAGATCGGCAGCAACGCTGCCTCGGTCTTTCCGCTGGCGGTGGCCGAGGCGATGATCACGTCGCGCTGCCCGGCGCTGATCAACGCAGCGGCGCGTTCCTGGACGTCGCGCAGCCGATCCCAGCCCTGGTTGTAGATCCACTGCTGGACGGCGGGGTGGTAGCGGGCGTACGCCTGCGACGACGGGTGCTCGCTCACGCTTACAACTGGAAGGACGTGAGCTCGTCGTCCTCGCCGTCCGGCGTGAGCTCGACCTTCCCGATGAGGTCGGACCAGTGCAGGCCGGGGTGCTGTTCCAGCAGCGCGAGCAGGTCGAGGAAACCGCGGATGGTCTCGCGAGGAGTACGGAAATAAGCATCCCCGAGCCGCGCGGAGCAGTGCGCCATGTACGCCGTCAGCGCCTCGTCCGGGACCAGGTACCGGGACGGGTCGCCGGCGGCGAACACGTGCCGGAGCCTGGTCAACAGCACGAAGACGTCCTCCGGCGTCAGGTTGCCCAGCCGCAGCACCGGACCGGAGAGATCGATCCGATCGGCGGCGGCGAAGCGGTTCGGCGCGAGGCGTGACGCCAGTGCGGGGTACGAGAACAGGCCGCGCCGGGGATCGAGCAGGAACTCGGGCGTCCCGCCGAACACGAAACCGAGATTCGCCGCACCGCCCTGACTCGTGTCGTTGACGATGCGCAGCAGTTGCTCATAGTTGGCGTTACGGGCGGCCGATCCGGTGATCTTGTAAAGGTTGACCATCTCGTCCAGACAGACCAGCAGGCCGTTGAAGCCGGCCAGATGGACGAAGCGGGCCATCAGCCGGAGATGGTCGTAGAAGCTGCAGTCGTCGACGATCGTCCGCACGCCCAGCGCGGTCCGCGCATCGACCCGGCTGGTGAATTCGCCGCGCAGCCACCGCACGGCGTCGGCGCGCAACCGTTCGTCCCCGGTGTCGTAGCCGCGCCAGTAGGCGCCGACAACCGCCGCGAAGTCGTAGCCACCGGTCATCTCGGTCAGCGTGGACAACCGCGACCGGATCGTCCCGGCCGGGTCGGCGCCGGTGCCTGCGGCCTCGCTCAGAGCGCCGGTGACGAACCGCTCGAGGACGCTGGACAGCGCTGCTCCGTCCGGCCGGGCCCGGGTGGCCAGGTTGCCCATCAGTTCGGCGTACAGCCCGCGGGCCTGCCCCGAGGCGGCGTGCAGACGACGGTCCGGCGACAGGTCGGCGTGCACGGTGACCAGCCGTCGCTCCAGGGCGATCGAACGGACCAGGTGCAGGAAGAAGGTCTTGCCCGAGCCGTACTCCCCGATGACGAACCGGCATCCGGCGCCACCGTCGGCGATCCGGTCGATGTCGCGCACCGCCGCCTGCGCCTCGGCCGCACGGCCCACCTGAATGTGCTGCTGCCCGACCCGAGGGACCATGCCGGCCCGCAGCGACGCGACGATCGCATCCCGTTCGCGTGGCCGGATCCGCCCGGCGGCAGGCGGGGTGCCGGGGCGTGTCATGCGTGCAACTCCAGCAGGACATCGTTGTCGATGGTGAGGATGATGTCACCCCCGACGACGGGCGCTCCGGCGGTGTCCATCGCCACCTCGTTCAACACGTCGAGCGCGCCGTCCGGCAGGACACCGTGGGCCGCCGCAAGGGACTCGAACTCGTCGCGGGTCCACGTCGGTCGTTCGCCGAGGGCAGACAACAGGGCGCCGTGCACGCCGTCGAGACCGGGGATGGCGGGCGGCGCCGGGACCGCGCCCTCGCCGCCGCCCTCTGCATCGGCCACCTCGTCGGCGTCGAAGATCGCGCCGAGGAGGGCTGCGGCGGTGTCGCTCTCGGCGACCTTCTTCCGTACCAGGTCACGGTCGAGTCGCAGGCCGGTGGGCGCGGGCTCGGCAGGGGCAGCCCAAGGTAGCGCGTACCCGGTCGGCCGGCACCCGCCGGCCTGGACCACGACCGGTTCGTCCGGCCGTTCCGCGCCGGTCTCCGCGGCACGCCGTCGCACGGGAACGGGCGGGTCCTCGTCGTCGTCGGCGACTCGGGGCAGGATCGGCGCGTTCCCGGTGCTCCGGTCGTGCAGTCGCCCGAAGACCAGGTCCACCGGTAGCCCGAGAATCCGGTACACCCGGGTCAGCACGGCGACGGTCGCCGGTCCGATCACCGGATCGGCAGCAACCGCCACGGTGACCAGATAGTGTCCGGCGAGCTCCCGCTCGGCCGCGGTCGTCATGGCCGTCTGCCGGACGAGCCGGTCGACCTCCACCCGCGTGGTCAGCAACCAGCTCAGGCGTGCCGCCAGCCGGACGTCCTCGCCCGGGTCCAGGCAGAGGGCGGCCGCCAGTTCGGCGACGCCGGCGAGCAGCGCGGCCCCGGCCGGTCCCCGCGGATCCACCGGCCCGGCGGCCGACGCCACCGCTGCGGCACATCGGACGATGGCGGCGGCGGAGCCGAAGCGTACGCCGGGACGGTCGGCCGCCGGCCGGCCGAGACGGAACAGGACGGCCGGACCCCGGGCCGGCGGTGGCGCGCCGAATCGCACATCCGGCTCGACGCCGAAGCCGATCCGGGCCAGCAACGCCAGCCAGGGAACGGCCTCGTCGGTGGACATCCGCTGCGGGTCGGCCGCCGACCAGAAGTCCCAGAACTCGCCGGCCTCGATCATCGCCGATGCTCGTCCGTCGAGCCGCCGTTCGGCCCAGACCCGAACCGCGCCGAGCCGGCCGTGACGGGCGTCGACCAGGTCAGCCGGCAGCAGCGCCGCGGCGGCCAGGGAGTCGCGTCCCTGCGGGTACCGGACCAGCCATCGACGGTACGGGTCGAGGGCGGCGGCCGTCTCGTCACGCAGTGCCGCGAGTGAGCGGATGTCGTGCGGGTCGGACAACAGGTCGGGCAGGTCCGCGCGCCAGACGAGGGTAGTGGGCAGACCCGGGTCTGCCGGCCGGTAACGCAGCCGTATGCCGGTCCCGCCACCGCGCGCGACGACACCGTGGCCGTACCGGTCACGGTAACGAAGGGTGAACAGTCGCTCGAACTCGGACGGGCAGTCGATCTCGCTCCGGCGCGGGCTCAGCGCCGGGTGATGTCGCATCCAAGCACGTGCCCAGGCGACCGGCACCGGAGTCGAGGATGCCGCGAACCGGGCCAGCCCGATCCGCACCGCCGCCGGCGTCTCACGGCCGGGTTCCGTTGTGGGCGCGGCGCCCGGGGCTGCCACCGTCTCGAGAAGATCGAGCAGGTCGTCCAGCGCCTTGCGCAACGCCGTCCGGTCACCGTATCGAGCCCGGAGCCGGCCGGCTTCAGCGGTGATCGCCGGCAGGTCCCGGCGCACGGTGGGATCGACGTCCCCCTCGACCAGGACCCGGCGTTCGAGGCCGAAGCAGAAGAGCAGGACCAGGCCCGGCGGGACGTCCGCGCGCCGGCCGCCGGCCAGCCAGTCCAGGTAAGCCTTTCGAGCGAACGGCGAGAGCAGGTGGTACGCCAGATCCGGCCCGCGGCCCGGCACCACGTAACGGCCGGGGACAGCGGAAACCGGCAGATCGGGATTGACGAACGAGGATTCGGCCGGGCCGGAACCGCTGGACAGCCGCCTGCCGAGGTAGAACAGGCCGTCCGCGACGACATGACCACCGACCACTGCCGGCTCCCCGGGCGGAATCCAGCGCCCCGGTGCTGATTGCAGCGTCGTGACCACGCATCACACTGTATCCACCGGGCGATGTGACGGTTCCTGAGGCAGCCGCTAGTCTCCGCAGGATGGGATCTCCTCTCGTGTCAGATTCGGCCGCCGCCGAGACCACCGGTGAAGTCGACGCCGCAGCCGGCCGGCAAGGCCCCGTAGAGAGCATCGAGAATTCACTCGCCGCCGCCGAGCGGGCGCTGGACAGCGCGTTGCGCGATGCGAACGCCGTGGTGCGAGAGTTGAAGCGGGCGCTAGGCGCCGCCCGCAGCGGCCAGATCCGTGACCTGCGGAAGGCGTTGGCCGCCGCGCAGGCAGCGGCCGACGGGCTCGCCGCGGACACCAGAATGATCGAGGGCGACTTCACCTTCGACGAGCGGGCTTACCTCTCCTCCGGCGGGTACGTGAAGGAGTTGCTGGCTGAGGCGTCGGCGCGGGGACTGGTGATCGTGGAGGGTGACGACGACCGGCTCCTGTGCTACCCGTCGCTGCTGCGGATCCTTCCCGGCGACGCGGCAGTCGAGATCGACAAGGTGCGGGACCGGCGGCTGCGCCCGTCCGTGCTGGTCAGCTCCCTGGCGCGGGCGCAGGAGCGGGGAACGCGCTTCAAGGCGGAGCAGTTCCTCGACAGTCTCCGGTCGGCCTACGAGCTTCGGGTCGCCGCCGACGGCAAGCGTCCCGACGCCGTGACCCGCCTGGTCGACCTCTGGACGGTGCTGACCATGATGCCGGGCCAGCGCACCCAGTACTCGCGGCAGGAGTTCGCCCGCGATCTCTACCTGCTGGACCAGAGCGGCGTCACCCGCACCGAGCGGAATCCGCGGACCCTGCGCTGGTCGGCCAGCACCGGAACCAAGGGCGCCGGGGTTCTGACGACGGTGGCACGCAACGGTCAGGAGCAGCGGTACTGGGGAGTTTCGTTCACCGCCGAGGAAGCCGAGCCGGAGCAGTCATGAGCACCGCCGAGATCGGCGTCGACGACTACCTCTCGTTCGTCCGGCGGGAGTACCTGGCCGGATACATCGCCCGCGGTGGCGCCTCGGTCAAGCTGCTGTGCGCGGCGGACGAGGCCGTGCGGAACCAGCTCGCCGCGGGGCTGCCCGAGATCGGTGACGGCTTCGCGTACGCCGAAGTGGATGCCGTGACCACCCGCGTCCACCTGATCGACCAGGTGTTCACCACCGTCGCCCGGCAGTTGGACTGGACCGGGCTGGCCGGCTCCGTCGTACGGGCCGCCTTGGACCAAGCGGGCTTTCCCGCGCCCGCCGGGATCGATCGCATCGACATCGGCGCGATCGCCCGCCACCACGACGTGAACGCCGCGGAGCTGTACCGCAGTGTTCGCCGCGCCGTCGAGCAGCTGGTGTTGCGGGACACCGAGATGAGTCACGAGTTCCGGGTGGCCATGCTCCGGCTCTGCCAGGAACGCCTCGGCCGGGGCGACGTCACTGCCGAGGAACGGGAAACGGTGATCGGCTGGCTGCACGGTGAGCGGTTGCCCGCCGCGGACCTGCGCCGGGTGGGCCTGAACGCGAAGGTGAACCGCTACAACGCCCGGCCGCTGCTGCTGTCGTTGACCCGCTGGCTGCGGATCGCCGGCCGCCCGGGCCTGATACTGCGGCTCGACCTGCACCGGCTCGCCGTGACCCGGCGCCCGCCGGCAGGCTTACGGGACGGCTTCTACTACGCCAAGGCGGCGACGCTCGACGCGTACGAGCTGGTGCGGCAGCTGATCGATGCGGTCGACGAGATCGAGGGTTTGTTCGTCGCCGTCGAGGTGCCGCCCGTCCTGGTCCACGACGAGGCGCGTGGGCTGCCCGCGTACACGGCTCTGCACCTGCGGGTAGCCGACGAGGTCCACGACCGGCACCGACAAAATCCGTACGCCGCGCTGGTGCGCATCGGTTCCCACTCCGTGGAGGTGTCCTGATGATCGGCACGGACACCGGCAACGCCCCGGCCGTCGTCGCCCGGCGTGCGATCGAGGCGTTGCGTGCGGGGGTGCCCAGCCGGGATGCGGTGGCCGCGCTCGGCAGCGGGCAATCGGCGATCGAGGACCGTTTCGAGACGATGTGCGCCGCGGCCGCGACGGGTTCTCCCGCCGGCATGCTGATCGGCGGCGGGTTCGGCGCGGGCAAGAGCCATCTTCTCGAGCACCTCGCCCGGCTGGCGCTGAACGCCGGCTGGACCGTCAGTCGTGTCGTCGTCAGCAAGGAGACACCGCTGCACGACCCCGTCAAGGTCTTCCGGGCCGCGGCCGATTCCGCCCTGCGGGACGGGCAGGCCCGGCCCGCCGTCATCGAGGCGGCGGCCGGGCTCGACCTCGACGGTCGTTCGTACGCCGAGCTGCTGCGCTGGGCGTCCTCGAGCGGGTCCGAGCTGAACGAACGGTTCCCCGCCACCCTGACGCTGTTCGCTCACCTTCGCGAGCGCGACCCCGCGTACGCCGAAACGATCTTGAGATTCTGGTCGGGTGATCCGATCCCCGTCCCGGAACTGCGCAAGCGGATGAAGGAGATCGGCGAGCAGCGACCCGTCCTCTCGCCGGTTGCGGCGCCCGAGCTGGCCCGGCAACGGATGCGGTTCGCGGCCCGGCTGCTGGCCGCCGCAGGCTCGCCGGGATGGCTCGTCCTCTTCGACGAAGTCGAGCTCATCGGGCGGTATTCATTGCTCCAACGTGCGAAGTCCTACGCGGAGCTGGCGCGGTGGATGCGTGGCGAGCACGGCAGAAGCACCCCGATCGCCACGGTGTTCGCCATGACTGACGACTATGAAGCGGCCGTCATCACCGGGCGCAACGATCGTCAACTCGTCCCGGAGCGGCTGCGAGCCAAGGGCACTCCGGAAGCAGCGGAGCTCGCGGCGGCCGCTGAACTCGGCATGCGGATCATCGATCGGGAGACGCACCTGCTCACCCCGCCGGACGACACCGAACTCAAGCAGGTGTACGCCCGGCTGCGCGAGCTGCACGGGCAGGCGTTCGGGTGGCATCCGCCCGACGTGACCGGTCTGGAGCGGCTGGGCGCCACCCGTATGCGGCAGTACGTACGGGCCTGGATCAACGAGTGGGACCTGGTACGCCTCGACCCCGCATATCGGCCGGTGACCGAAGCCGTCGATGTGGCCAGTGACTACCGCGAGGACCCCGATCTGGAGCGCACCCCACCCGAGTAGGCGGACGACGGCCGGCGCCGTTACTCATTCCCGTCTGCCCCGCGCGTCGGAGATGAGGAGCGCCGGCTCAGTCCTGTCATCGGCGAGCTGATCTGCCAGCCGCTCGCCTGGCTGTAGTGTGTGACATACTACTGAGGTGACAGCGACGGGACCGACCTCCATGGCAGCGCACCGCGATCCGGTACGACCTGGGAAGACGTCGCCGATCACGATCATCGTGGACGGAATGCCGGTGCGAGGGCTGGACGGGCAGACGGTTGCCGGGGTGCTCCTGGGGGCCGGGCGGCTCGCCTGGCGAACGACCCGCAACGGGCGACCGCGAGGCGTCTTCTGCGGCATCGGGGTCTGCCACGACTGCCTCGTCGCCGTGAACGGCCTCTCCGACGTCCGCGCCTGCCAACGCCGAGCGGCCGACGGCGACTCCATCTCGACCGAGGCGCAGCCATGAGCGCCGCCGGCCTGACGGTGGAGACGCCCGATGTGCTTGTTGTGGGGGCGGGGCCGGCGGGGCTTGCCGCTGCGGATGCCGCGCGGAACGCAGGTGCCCGGGTTGTTCTGCTTGATGCGGCCGGCGACGCGGGCGGCCAGTACTGGCGGCACCTCCCGGCGGAGCGGCCGGCGGCCAACGAGCGAATCCTGCACCACGGCTGGGACAGATTCACGGCGCTGCGCGGGCAGGAGATGCTGGCCGACGCGCAGGTCTGGCTGGCCGAGCGGCACGACGACCGCCCGCCCACGCTGCACGTGCTCGTCGGCCCGGCGGACGGGCGGGACCGCGTACGACGGACGTTCGCTCCGAAAGCGCTGATTCTCGCCACCGGCGCGTACGAACGCACCCTCCCCTTCCCCGGCTGGGACCTGCCCGGCGTCTTCACGGCGGGTGCGGCCCAGGCCCTGGCCAAGTCGGAGCGCATCGCCGTCGGCCGCCGCGTGCTCGTGGCCGGGGCGGGCCCGTTCCTGCTGCCCGTCGCGTCGAGCCTCGTCCGCACCGGCGCCGAGGTGGCCGGTGTGCTCGAGGCCAACGGCTGGCCGCGTCTGGGCCGGGGCTGGAGCCGCCGCCCGACCGAACTCCTGGCCACCCGGCACAAGGCCGGCGAGCTGGCCGGCTACGTCCGTGACCTGGCCCGCCACCGCATTCCGTACCGCGCGGCCACCGCCGTCGTCGCCGCCCACGGCACCGAGCGGGTCAGCTCGGTGACCGTCGCCCGCCTCGACCCGCAATGGGCGCCGATCCCAGGCACGTCCCGCGACGTCAGCGTCGACGCCGTCTGTGTCAGCCACGGCTTCGTACCCCGGGTCGAGCTCGCCGTCTCGGCCGGGTGCGGCCTCGACGCGTACGGCGCCGTGGTGACCGACCACGACGGCCGGACCACCGTCCCCGGGGTCTACGCCGCCGGCGAGATCACCGGCATCGGCGGCGCCGACCTGGCCCTGGCCGAGGGCGTCGTGGCCGGGCTGGCCGCGGCCGGCGCGACCGCCTCCGACGCCCAGCGCCGCTCGCGGAGCGAGAACCAGCGCTTCGCCGCCCGTCTCGAGGCCGCGCACGGCATCCGCCCGGGCTGGGTCGGCTGGCTCGGCGACGACACCACGGTCTGCCGCTGCGAGGAGGTCACGGCCGGCGACCTGCGGGCCGGCGCGGCCGCCACCCGGTCGCGCGGCCTGCGCTCACTCAAGCTCAGCACCCGCGCCGGCCTGGGCGTCTGCCAGGGCCGCGTCTGCGGGCGCACCGTCGAAGAACTGCTGCATCGCCACACCGGCGGCCTGCTCGACGCGGGCCGCACGGAACAACGCCCCCTCGCGGCTTTCGTCCGGCTCGGCGAGCTGGCCGCCGCTGAAGAACAGGAGCACCAATGACCACCGACCTCCGCGGCGTCGTCGTCGCCACCGCCCTGCCGTACAAGGAAGATCCGTCGGCCCCGGCCGGCCTCGCCGTCGACTTCGACCGGTACGCCGAGCACGTCGACTGGCTGATGAGCAACGGCTGCCACGGCGTCGGCCCCAACGGCTCGCTCGGCGAGTACTCGTCGCTCACCGACTCCGAGCGGCGGCGCGTCGTCCAGGTCGCCGTCGAGGCGGTCGGCGGACGCGGCACGGTGATCGCCGGCGTGCACGGACCGGGGTGGCACCAGGCGAAGAAGTGGGCCGAGATCGCCGGCGAGGACGGCGCGACCGGGGTGCTCGCGCTGCCGCCGACCATGTACCGGGCCAGCAACAGCCAGGTGGTCGAGCACTACACGAGGATCGCCGAGGCCGGGCTGCCGATGATGATCTACAACAACCCGTTCGACACCAAGGTCGACCTGGTGCCCGACCTGGTCGCCGAGATCGCGCGGATCCCGCAGGTGGTGGCGATCAAGGAGTTCACCGGGGACGTGCGGCGGCTGTTCGAGATCCGTGAGAAGTGCGAGATCGACGTGGTCGCCGGAGCCGACGACGTGCTGTTCGAACTGATGGCCGACGGCGCGGTGGGCTGGTTCGCCGGGTTCCCCAACGTGTTCCCGGCCGAGTCCCGGCGCCTCTACGACCTCATGCTGGCGGGGAAGTTCCTCGAGGCGCGCGAGCTCTACCAGCACCTGGTGGCCGTGTTCCGCTGGGATTCCCGTACGGAGTTCGTGCAGGCCATCAAGCTCAGCATGGACCTCATCGGCCGGTACGGCGGCCCGTGCCGTCCGCCCCGCGGCCCGCTCACCCCGGAGCACCGCGCCCAGATCGAGGCCGAGACCAAGCGGGCCGTCGAAGCGCTGGCGGGCTGACATGCGCGCCTCGAGGATGTTCACCGCCGTCGACTCGCACACCGAGGGCATGCCGACCCGGGTCGTCACCGCGGGACTGGGCACCATCCCCGGGGCGACCATGAACGAGCGGCGCCTGCACTTCATCGAGCACCTGGACGACGTCCGCAAGCTGCTGATGAACGAGCCGCGCGGGCACGCCGCGATGAGCGGGGCCATCCTGCAGCCGCCGACGCGCGCGGACGCGGACTTCGGCGTCGTCTACATCGAGGTGTCCGGCTGCCTGCCGATGTGCGGGCACGGCACGATCGGGGTCGCCACCGTGCTGGTCGAGACCGGCATGGTGGCGGTCACCGAGCCCGTCACCACGATCCGGCTGGACACCCCGGCCGGGCTCGTGGTGGCCACGGTCCAGGTCAGGGACGGGCATGCCGAGTCGGTGACGCTGGAGAACGTGCCCGCGTACGCGGAACGCCTGGACACGACGATCGAGGTGCCCGGCCTGGGCCCGGTGCCCTACAGCCTGGCCTTCGGCGGTAACTTCTATGCGATGGTAGATCTCGACGCGGTCGGGCTACCGTTCGACCGTACGCGGCAACGCGACATCCTCGACGCCGGGCTGGCCATCATGGACGCGATCAACACCCAGGACCCGCCCCAGCACCCGCTCATCGACGGCGTCGACCACTGCCACCACGTCGAGTTCATCGCGCCCGGCTCCGACGCCCGTCACTCGCGCCACGCGATGGCCATCCACCCGGGCTGGTTCGACCGGTCCCCCTGCGGCACCGGCACCTCGGCCCGCATGGCCGAGCTGTGGGCACGGGGCGAACTGGCGATCGGCGACGACTTCGTCAACGAGTCGTTCATCGGCAGCCGTTTCACCGGCCGCCTCATCTCCGAGACCACTGTGGCCGGCCGAGCCGCGGTCGTCCCCACCATCACCGGCCGTGCCTGGGTGACCGGCCTCGGGCAGTATCTGCTCGACCCCTCCGACCCGTACCCGACCGGCTTCGCTTTCTGAGGTGTATTCATGAGCTCTGTTCTCGCCGCCGCCACCGCGGCTGCCCCCGTCCTCGCCACCATGCCGCCGCGGCAGCGGGCCGAGGCTCTCGTGGCCGCGGCCGACGCGCTCCTCGCCGCCGCCGACGAGCTGGTGCCCCTGGCCATGGCGGAGACCGGCCTGGCCGAGCCGCGCCTGCGCGGCGAGATCAAGCGGACGGCGGTGCAACTCAAGCTGTTCGCCGACGTCGCGGCGGCCGGCGAGTTCCTCGACGTACGCCTCGACGCCGCCGACCCCGACTTCGTGCTGGGCCCCCGCCCCGACCTGCGCCGCTACCTGGTGCCGCTGGGCCCGGTGCTGAACTTCGCGGCCAGCAACTTCCCGTTCGCGTTCTCGGTGGCCGGCGGCGACACCGCCTCGGCCCTGGCCGCCGGCTGCCCGGTCGTCGTCAAGGCCCACCCCGGCCACCCGCGCCTGTCCGACCGCACGGCGCAGATCGTCGGCGCCGCGCTGCCCGCGGGAGCGCTGGGCGTCATCCACGGCCAGGAAGAAGGCGTGGCCGCCCTGCGGGACGAGCGCATCGCCGGCGCCAGCTTCACCGGCTCCCTGGCCGGCGGCCGGGCCTTGGCCGAGATCGCCGCCGCCCGCCCCCACCCGATCCCGTTCTACGGCGAGCTGGGCAGCCTGAACCCGGTCGTGGTCACCCCTTCCGCCTTGGCCGAGCGCGCGTCCGCCATCGCCCAGGGCTTCGCGGTCAGTGTGTCCGGGTCGGCCGGTCAGCTCTGCACCAAGCCCGGCCTGCTCTTCGTACCGGCCGAATTCGCCGCCGCTGAGGCCTTCGAAGGCGTTGCACCGCACCGCCTGCTGCACCCTGGCATAGTCGACGGCTACGCCCGCCGCCGCACCGAGATCCTCGGGACACCCGGCGTGACCGTTACGGTCGAGGGCGCAGTGACGGACGACGGCGTGACCCCCACGCTGGTCGAGACCGATCTGGCCACCCTGCTCAAGCACCGCGACACCCTGCTGGAGGAGGCGTTCGGCCCGCTGTCGGTGGTCGTCCGCTACACCCCCGGCGAACCGCTGGGCGCAGCCCTGACCGAGCTCATCGAGGGCTCGCTGACCGCCGGCGTGCACATCGGCGCCGCCGAGGATTCCCCGTGGCTGCACGAGCTGGTCACCGCCCTGCAGTCGCTGTCCGGCCGGGTCCTCTTCAACGGCTGGCCCACCGGCGTGGCGGTGACCCCGGCCATGCAGCACGGCGGCCCGTTCCCCGCCACCACGAACCCGACCACCACCTCGGTCGGCACGGCCGCGATCACCCGTTTCCTGCGCCCGGTCGTCTTCCAGGACTGCCCGCAGTCCCTGCTTCCCGAGCCGCTGCGCGACGACAACCCGTGGAACGTTCCCCAGCACCGCTCCCCCGCCGGCGAGTCCTCCGCCTGGGGTTCACTCGCCACCTGAGCCGACGACGAGCGGGACGGGCTGTCCCTGCTGCACTTCGAGGACAGCCCGCCCGTTCAACGGCTCGGCCAGCGTGACCGTGGCCGAGCGGGGATGGCCGGCCGTCAAGCAGCCGAATTCAGTGCCCGGCGGCGCCGAGGGCGTCGGGCCGCTGTAACGGCGTATCCGCACGAGCACCGCCACGGCGGTGTCCGACTCGACGGCCTCGGCGACGTAGTCCTCACCACACGGCTCGCCGGCGCCCTCCCGCGCTCCGATGAGCGCCACGGTGAGCCGCTTGCCGTCGACACGGGCCGACTCGGCCACGGCGCCGTCGGGAAGATCGTCGGGACCACCCGCCGGCGGGTCCACCTTCACGGGCGGGCCGCTGTCGAGGGCCATCCGCAGAACGCGCATCTTCGTGCCCTCGAGCGAGAACTCCCACGCCGGCACGGCGGCCGGTCCCCGGGTGGTCGACACCCGCATCGTCGTCAGCCGCGCGCCCGTCACGGGGTGCCGCACACACTCCGGGCAGTCGTCGTCCACGGCGAGCAGGCGCAAAGCCTCCGGCGCCGACAGCAGCGGCAGCGACAACCGCCGGCCACCGGTCCACACCGCTTCACCCTGCTCGCGTGGCGTCGCGGGCAGCTCACCGGCCGCCTCGAGCCGTCCCGCGTCGACCGCCGTCTTGAGATGCTCGTTCCGCGGCTCCAGCGTCCCGGCGACCGTGGCCTCCTGGCCCCACAACACGACCAGCTGCGCGTCCCCCGCGGCCCTGTCGTAATTCGCCAGCACCACCCGGGCCCGCTCCCGCAGCCGCTGTAGATTGCCCGCCCGCCGCGTCGGCTCCTGCCCCACCGGCTCGGGCGCCGGCACGCTCGCACACCCGGCCAGCATCGCTACCGCAGCGACCCACCACAGTCGTCGTCCCACATCTCCCCCTCGAGCCGGCCGTCTTTCGACGCCGCCGCGGCGCTCCCGGTTCCCGGGCGCGGGCCGGCTCAGCCCAGGGTGAATCGCACGTCGTCGACGTCGAACGCGGTGACGCCGTTGCCGGCTGTCCCGCTGGCGTAGAAACTGACCGTCGCCGAGCGGTCCGTGGTGGCTGTTCCGGTGGAGCCGCTGTACTGGTACCAGTCCGGCGAGCCGTCGGACGAGAGCGAGAAGTACGTCTTCGGCGGCACCCCGGTCACGGCGAAGCTGACGTTCAGGTAGTCGCCGCGGCTGGTTTCGGTGGTCGTCGTCCGTACCCAGAACTTGACCGTCAGCGTGCAGTTCGCGGGCACCGTGACGGTGGCGCGCAGCAGGTCGCTGTGGGTGACGTCGAGGCCGGCCAGGCCGGCGTAGGCGCGGCCGGGCCCGGGGCGTCAAGCCCGGGCCCGGCCGCTCGCGTCAGGCGCCGATGCCGTAGCGGTTGCGGGCGGCGTCGGCGGTGATGTTCCGGTCGAGCACGTCGGCCCGTACGTCGTCGGCGGCCCGTTCGGTCGGGTCGCCGTAGCCGCCACCGCCGCCGGTCGAGCAGCGCACCACGTCGCCCTTCTTCAGGGACATTCCGTTGATCTTCAGGATGCGGCGCTCGTCCTCGCGGCCCGGATTGATGACGACCTCGGGACCGACCGCGTCCTCGCCGCCGAACAGGCCCCAGGCCGGCTGGCGGGAGCGCTCGAACCACAGCGACACGGTCAGGTCGGTCTGCGCCTCGTACTCGCGGATCACACCGTTGCCGCCGCGCCATCGGCCCGAGCCGCCCGAGTCGGGACGGATCCGGTACTCGTTGATGCGCCACGGGTAGCGGGTCTCGTGCACCTCGATCGGGATGTCCTTGAGCGAGCCGTTCACGTTGTTGATCAGCGCGCTCTCGCCGTCCGAGCCGTTCCAGGCGCCCCAGCCGCCGATGGTGGCCTCGAGGCTGACGAACTCGCGGCTCACCCGCGGGTCGGTGCCGGCCGACAGGATGATCATCGAGTCGCCGTGGCTGGCCCCGGCCACCTGGTCGGGCATGGCCGGCGCGAGCGCCCGGGCCACCATGTCGATCAGCAGGCCGAGGTGCGAGAAGTACCACTGGCAGGCGGCGGGCGACCGGGCGCCGAGCACCGAGCCCTCGCGCACCTGGGTGGTCATCGACCGGAACGAGCCGCCGTTGCCCGGCAGGTCGGGGCTGACCAGCAGCTTGTAGCCGACCCGGAGCGCCGAGACGGCCTGCGACACGCCGCAGTTGACCGGGCCCACGGTCTGGTCGGCCGACTCGGTCACGTCGAAGTCGATCTGTTCGCCGGACACGGTGATCCGCAGCCGGATCGGCACCGGGGTGTCGAGGTCGATGCCGTCGTTGTCGAGCACGCCCTCGGCGCTGTAGACGCCGTCCGGGATCTTGGCGATGACCGCCCGCTCGAGCAGCTCGGTCTGGTGGAAGATCTCGTCGCGCGCCGCCTCCAGCGTGCTCAGCCCGAACCGCCGTACGATCTCTTGAAGCCGCCGCTCCCCCATCTGGATGCAGGCCATCATCGCGTGCATGTCGCCCGTGGTCGGGTAGGGGAACCGGACGTTGGTGGCGATCGTGTCGGTGACCGAACGCTCCTCGACGCCGCCCGAGACCAGCTTCTGCGGACCGAGGCGCAGCCCCTCCTGGAAGATGTTGACCGAGTCCATCGAGCCGCCCGGGTCCTTGGATCCCACGTCGATCCAGTGGGCGCGCGAGGCGGTGAAGCCGACCAGCGTCTCGTCGACGAAGACCGGGCCGAAGATGGTCACGTCGTTGAGGTGCGTGCCGCCCAGATAGCTGTCGTTGAGGATCCACACGTCGCCCGGCTGCCACACCTCGCGGCCGAACCGCTCCTCGGTGGCCAGGGTGCAGGTCTCCAGGTTGCCCAGGAAGATCGGCAGGCCGGCCGACTGGCCCAGCACCTGGTGGTCGGCGTCGAGCAGGGCCACCACACAGTCGCCGCACTCGTAGATGATCGGCGTGTAGGCCGAACGGATCAGCGTGGCGTTCATGTCGTCCGCGGCGGCGTTGAGCGCGTTGCGGATGATCTCGACGGTTACCGGGTCGATGGTCACTGGCCGTCCTTCCGAGAGATGATCAGCGAGCCGATGTCGTCCACGCTCACGGCATAGCCGGGCGGCACGACCGTGGTGGCGGTGTCCTCGACGACCACGGCCGGGCCGTCGAAGCTGTGGCCCACGAAGAGGTCGTCGCGCCGGGCCACCAGGGTGTCCTGTGCTTCGCCGTCGAAGACCACCGTGCGGATCTCGTGGGCGAAGTCGGGCTTGTCAGCCGAAGGCCACTTCTGCGGTTCGGGCCGGCCGAGGTCGCCGAAGGCCGCGGTGCGGAGAGCGACGAACTCGATCGGCGCGCCCAGGTTCGCGTGGCCGTACCGGCTCTTGTGCAGGTCGGCGAAGCGCTGCGCCACATCGGCGAGGAAGGTCTCGCCCAGCGGCTCGTCGGCGCCGGTGAGCGGCACGGTCAGGGTGTACTCCTGAGCCGCGTACCGGATGTCGACCGCGTGACTGGCGTGCCGCGCGTCGCCGGCGACACCCTCGCGGTCGAGCCCGTCGAGGCCGTCCTTCTCCAGACGGGCCAGCGTCGCGGCCATGTCGGCGGTGTCGAGATCCTGGTCCAGATAGAAGTACGGCTCGGTGTAGTCCTGCCGGATCTGGGTCTGGAGCATGCCCCAGGCCGAGAACGCGCCCGGGAACCGCGGCACCACCGTCTCGGCGATGCCCAGCTCGCGGGCCAGGAACACGGCGTGCATCGGGCCGGCCCCGCCGAAGGCGACCAGCGCCGAGTCGCGGGGTTCGATGCCGCGCGACACGGTGATGGTGCGGATCGCCTGCGCCATCTTGGAGTTGGCCACGTCGCAGATGCCCTCGGCCATGGACGTCGTGGTCATGCCGAACACCTCGGCCAGCCCGTCGACAGCCTTCTCCGCCGCCTGGACGTCCAGGGTCATCTGCCCGCCGGCGAAGCCCTGCGGGTCGATGCGGCCCAGCACCAGGTTGGCATCGGTCACCGTCGGCTCGGTGCCGCCGCGGCCGTAGCAGGCCGGGCCGGGCCGGGCGCCCGCGCTGCGCGGTCCGACACGCAGACCGCCGGCCTCGGCCCAGGCCACCGAGCCACCGCCGGCGCCCACGGTGTGGATGTTGACGACGCTCATCAGCATCGGCAGGCCCTCGAGCTGGGCCTCGGCCGACACGTCGGGCTCGCCGTCGACGATCAGCGACACGTCGAAGCTGGTGCCGCCCATGTCGATGCCGATCAGGTGCGGGCGGCCGGTCTGCCGGGACAGCTCGGCGCCGGCGATCGCGCCACCGACCGGGCCGGACAGCAGCGTCTGGAGCGGGCGGCGACGGGCCGACTCCGCGGTCAGGATGCCGCCGGACGACTGCATGACGTGCAGCGGCACGCGCAGCCCGCGGGCGTCGAGGCGGCCCTCCAGGTCGAGCAGATAATTCCGTACGATCGGGCCGGTGTACGCCTCGACCACGGCCGACGAGGTTCGCTCGTACTCGCGCCACTCCTTCGCCGCCTCGTGCGAGACCGACACCGTGACGTCGTCGCCCAACTCGCCCTGGAGGATCTCGCGGGCCCGCAGCTCGTGCGCCGGGTTCTTGTAGCTGAACAGGAACGCCACCGCGATCGCGCCGTGCCCGCCGGCCCGGGCCTGCTGAGCAGCGGCGCGTACGGCATCCTCGTCGAGCGGGGTGAGCTCGGTGCCGTCGGCAGCGATGCGGCCACCGATGCCGAGCACGTCGCGGCGGGGCACCAGCGGCGTCGGCTTGCGGTAGTGCAGGTCGTACAGCCGGGTCCGCGGTCCCCGGGCGATGTGGTACGTGTCCTCGATCCCGGCCGTGCCGAGCAGCAGCACGGGCACGCCGCGCCGCTCGAGGAAGGCGTTCAGGCCCTGGGTGGTGCCGTGCACGAGGAAGTCGATGCCGGACGGCTCGTCGACCACCGCGTCCAGGCCGGCCAGCACGCCCTCGCTGAGATCGCCGGGCGTGGTCGAGGCCTTCGTCGCCGCGAACGCGCCGCTCTGCTGGTCGTACGTCACGACATCGGTGAACGTGCCCCCGATGTCCATCGCGACTCGATACCGCCCCATGTCATCTCCCTCGCGTGCAGGCCGGTCAGGTAAGGCGCAAGTTAGGGGGCGGCGGTGTGCCGGGAGTGTGCGCACGGCATAGCGCCCGGGTGGCTGCGCGTGCGGCGCGCACGATCGGCGCCCGGTGGCCCCGGGCAGGATGCCCCGAAACCGGTGACCCCCTGGGAGGCCCTGTGACCAGCACCGACAAGCGGGACCGGACGGCCGAGATCGCGGCCGCCGTCGATGCCGTCGTATCCGGCACCGGACCGGTGACCGTCGATGCGGGCCGGACCGGCCGACGCATCGATTTCGTGCCGTCAGTGCCCTCCGGCGGGTGGTCGCCGGACGTCCGCGGCGACACGCTTCTGGTCGAGCTCGGCGCTTCCCCGACCCCGGAGTCGGCGCGGCGGGCCGCGATCGCCGCCGGGGCCCGCCTGCGGGACGGCGACGCCGTGACCGTGTCGGCCCCGCCCGAGCTGACCGGCCCGATCGTCGACGGGCTGATCACCGGCACCCCGCCCGGCGCCGCGGTCACCCTGCTCGTCGACGGGCCCCAACTGCCGGCCGCGCTGCGCGGGCAACTGGCGGCCGACGTCGCGCGTCTGGCCCGGCTGCTGGTCAGCGCGCCGGCCAACCTGCTCACCCCGAGCGCCGCGGCCGGCTGGGCGGCCCGCATCGCCGAGAACGCGGGTCTGACCTGCACCGTGCTCGGTCCTGACGAGGTGCGGGCGCAGGGCTTCGGCGCCCTGGCCGCGATCGGTGGCGGCTCCGCCGACGGCCCGTATCTGGTGACGCTCGACCATCTGCCGGAGGCCGGCGCCCCCGAGATAGCGCTGGTCGGCAAGGGGATCACGTTCGACAGCGGCGGACTGTCGCTCAAGTCGCCCGCAGCCATGCAGAGCATGCGCCTGGACGTCGCGGGCGCGGTCACCGTGCTCGCCGTGATGGCCGCTCTGCGCCGGGCGGGCTGCTCGATTCCCGTACGCGCGGTGTTGCCTTTCGCCGAGAACCTGCCCGGCCCCGGCGCCGTCCGTCCCGGCGACGTCGTCACCGCCTGGAACGGCACCGAAATCCAGATCCTGGACACCGACTTCGAGGGCCGCGTCATCCTGGCCGACGCGCTGGCCTTGGCCGCCGACTCGGCCCCGCGTCTGCTCGTCGACCTGGCCACCCTGACCTACCAGGCCGAGATCGCGCTGGGCCCCGAGATCGCCGCCGTACTGGCCCGCGACGACGATGCCGCCACCGAGTTCCTCGCGGCCGGCGCGAGGGCGGGCGAGCCGCTGTGGCGCCTGCCCTACGACGAGCGCTACCTCCACCAGGTGAGAACCCCTTCCGGCGTACGCAACCATCCCCTGCACGACTCGGGCCGTGCGATCACAGCAGCCTTGTTCCTGGGCGAATTCGTCCCCCGCACAGTCCCCTGGGCGCATTGCGACATGACCGGCCCGGCCTGGTCCGGCAACGCCTCGATCGACGGCGCGACCGGTTTCGGCGCCCGCACCCTGCTGGAGCTGCTGACCCGCGCCTGAGGTGCGCGAACAGGGCCGCACAGCCACAACGCCGTCGCCACGGGACCGGGGCGGGCGATGCCGAGAGCCAAGGCTCAGGCGTCCTCGGACAGCTCCGCCTGTCGTCCATCGTCCGAGGGTCACACCGCGAAGGTTGAATAGACAACGGTTGATATCTGTGCACATCGGTGCGAGCATGGGTGGGAGCGCTCCCACTCCCCCGAATGCCGCAGAATGGAGGAGGAACCGTGCGTCCACACGATTCCAGTCAATCCCGGCAGAAACGCTCAGCCGTCCGCGGGCCCGTCCAGGCCCTCATCGCGTTACTCGCCCTGGTGGCCGGCCTTTTGGCCGCGCCGGGCGCAGCCCAGGCCCACGGCACCATCGTCGGCCCGGCCACACGCGCCTACCAGTGCTGGCAGGCCTGGGGCAGCCAGCACATGAATCCGGCCATGCAGCAGCAGGACCCCATGTGCTACCAGGCGTTCCAGGCCAACCCCGACACCATGTGGAACTGGATGAGCGCCCTGCGGGATGGCCTCGGTGGCCAGTTCCAGGCCCGCACCCCCGACGGCCAGCTGTGCAGCAACGGCCTCACCCGCAACAACAGCCTGAACCAGCCCGGCGCCTGGCGAACCACCAACCTGGGCAGCAACTTCTCCGTCAAGTTGTACGACCAGGCCAGTCACGGCGCCGACTACTTCCGGGTCTACGTCAGCAAGCAGGGGTTCAACCCGGCCACCCAGAGCCTCGGCTGGGGCAACCTCGACTTCATCACGCAGACGGGCCGCTACGCCCCCTCGCAGAACATCTCGTTCAACGTCTCGACCTCCGGATACTCCGGACACCACATCGTCTTCGTCATCTGGCAGGCCTCGCACCTGGACCAGGCCTACATGTGGTGCAGCGACGTCAACTTCACCTGATCGACGCTCATTTGATTCTTGATCGACGCGACGCCATCCGGCCCAGGACACGAACGGACGTCCTGGGCCGGCCCGGCCCCAGGAAGAGGCGATGACAGTGCCGTGGAAAGGCCTGGCCGGACGGCTCCGGAACCGGTACGTGGGCGCGGCGGCGATCCTGCTCGTGGCCTCGGCCGGAGCGGCCGTCCTGGCGTACCCGGAAGCACCGGAAGCGAAGGCGCCGGACCTGAATTCGCAGATCGCGACCCTCATGCGAGGCACTCTCGAACAGTCGGACCCCGAACAGCACAACCACGCCGGCCATGCTGCCGCCCAGCAGGCAACGCCGGCCGCGGTGATCTGCGGCGTCCGCGCGTACGGCCATGAGCCCGCCCAGGCCACCACGCTGGCCGAAGTGCGTACCGTCTACGGCTTCCACCTCTGCGGCGTCGCCGAACAGAAGCGCCCGTGGGACGTGGCAGTCAAACTGGCCGGCCCGGTGATCCTCGATCTCGGCACCAGCCCGCCCGGCATCCAGGTGGTCGAGGCCACCGAGGACGTCAAGTTCGCCGACCGGCTCCGCCAGATGTTCCCGCCCAAGTACGCGGAGCTGGCGTCGAAGGAAGCCCTGGCCCCCTCCGAGATGGCCGACCTGCGCCGTCGCTACGACACCGCAGCCAGCCTGGCTTAGCCGCTTGCCGAACGGGAGCAGCCGCTCGTTGAGGGCGGCCGGGTCCTCCAGGTTGTGGCGGCGCGGTTCGCCGGCACACCGCACAGCCGGGGCCGCTGGCCTATTCGCGCCTATTGGCGTAGGTGGTAGAGGTTGCGCCGCGGATGCCGGTCGGGGCCTATGTCGGCCGGCGGGATGAAGTCGGGTCTGTCGTCAGCGCCGAGGCGGATCTGCCACCCGGCGGTGGGGTGATGGATCAGACGATGGTGGTGACGGCAGAGCAAAGCCAAATTTTCCAGAGCGGTGGGGCCGCCGTCGGTCCGGGCGATGATGTGATGGGCGTCCGCCCAGTCAAGCGGTCCATTGGTCACATCGGTGGCGGCTGTCCTGGCGGCATGCTGGTTGTCAGGTGGTCGTGCCCCGCGCGGCTCGTGGAAGCCATCACTCCAAGCCTGCTGATCAACGCACCCAAACCAAGATCACTCATCGCGTACGACCATTGACAGCATGGATTTAGAACTCAACCACCTCGGAGGCGATACGCCGGCGCAGGTCGGCCTCATGCGGGTCCTTGAGGATGCGCAAGGCGTCGGCGGCCGCGCGCCAAGCCTCGATGGCGGAAGCTCGGTCGCCTGCCCGATGGTGCCAGTCGCCCAAGTGTTCGTCGACGGCCGCGCCGCCGGGCAGGTCGGCCTCCTGCTTGCACAGCTGGGCGGCCTGCTTGAGACATTCCAGCGCTCGGGTGACGTCGCCGAGTTCGCCGTGGGCGACGCCGAGGGTGTCCAGCACGGCGGCCTGGCCGCGGGCGAAGCCGAACTCCCGCTGGAGCGCGAGCGCCTGATCGCCGAAGCGGATGGCGTCCTCGTAGTCGTTCAGGCGGAAGGACACCCAGGCCACCGCCGTCAGCACGTCGGCCAACTCGGGGGACGAGCCGGCCGGCTCGATCAGGGCGAGCGCCTGCTTGCTCTCGTGCAACGAACGCTCGCACTCGCCCTGCTCGTCGAGCAGCGCGCCGAGGTCGTGGTGCAGGCGGGCCTGCCCGTCGGCGTCGCCCAGTGACCGGTAGAGGTCCAGCGCCGCGCGCAACTCCCGCTCCGCCTCGCCGAAGGCTCGCGTGCGCGCGAGCGCGCGGCCGAGGGACCGCCGGGATCGCGCGACCCCGGGCCGGTCGCCGACGTCCGCCGCGGCCTCCTCCGCCGCCCGCGCGGCGACGATCCAGTCATCCCACAGGCCCTGCCAGTCGAAATGGTCGGCCAGGGCGGCCAGCAGTCGCCACCCGTGGCCGCCCATCCGCCGGTGACGGGCGTTGGCGATCAGCCGGGTCAGCACGTCGTAGTCATCGGTCAGCCAGGCCCTCGCCGCTTCGGGGCTGGACACCGAAGGGATCTCCACACCGGGTGCGACCGGTTCGAGCGGCATCGGCTGCCGGTGCTTACGCGACCGGGAGGCGCAGGTGACGGCGGTGTGCAGGTAGTAGTCGTACAGGCGCCGGACCGCGGTGTCCCTCTCGGCCGCGGGCAGGCGGTCGGACAGATCCGCCAGGTGATCACGAACCAGGTCGTGCGCCCCGAACCGGCCGTCCGCTCGCCGGCCGATCAGGTTGACGGCGGTGAGCTGCCCGAGGCATCGCTCCGCCTCGGCGCGGGAGGTCCCGATCACCGCGGCAGCGGCGTCGACGTCGACGGACGGTCCGGGGTGGACGCCCAGCAGATGTACCGCACGCTGGTCGGCCTCGCTCAACGTGCGGATGGAGCAGTCGAGCAGGACCGGGAGCCTGGTGTCGTCGTCGCCGGTGTCGAAGGCGGGCAGGCCGACGGCGAACCGCTGCGCGACGGCGACCAGCGTCTCACCGGGCTGGTTCGCCGCGTACGCGCCCACGATGGCCAGAGCCAGCGGCAGCCGGCCAGAGAGGCCGAGGATGTCGCCGACCGCGTCGGGTTCGCGGACGACTCGGTCGTCGGCCACGTAGGCGGCCAGCATGCGCCGGGCCTCGGCCTCCGGGGGCACCTCGAGCCTGATCACGGTCGCGCCGCGCACCTGAAGGCCGGTCTGCTGCCGCCGTGAGGTGACGAGCACCAGCGATCCGGGGCCGGCCGGCACCAGCGGCCGGATCTGCTCGGCGTCGGCGGCGTTGTCGAGCAGGACGAGCAGACTCCGGTCGCTGGTGATGGTGCGGTATTCGTTGAGCCGATCCTCCTGGCCGGTCGGCACCGGGCTGACGCCCAGCGTTCTGAGCAGCCCGCGCAAGGCGACCGCCCACCGCACCGGCTTGCCCGACCGGCCGAACCCGTTGAGGTCGAGCCGGAACACCCCACCGGCGAATCGATCGGCCACCTGGTTGGCCCAGTACTCGGCGAGCTGGGTCTTGCCGACGCCCGCCGCGCCCTCGATGACAACGACACGCACCGGCGGCGTACCCTCCCCGTCCTCGATCAGCTTGTCGAGCCGCAGGCGTTCGACCTCGCGGCCGGCGAAGGTGGGCAGCGGCGCGGGAAGTTGGCGGGGAACGCGGGGCTCCTCGGCGGTGGGACCGGGCTGTTCGAACAGTCTGCGGTACTCGGACCGCCACTCTTCGACGTCGGCGGGAACGCTGATCGTGTTTCCGTGCTGTCGGGCATGGGCCACACAGGCCGTCACGAAACGCCGGACGAAATCCCAGTCCGGTGGCCGGCGGATGTCTCCACCGAGCACGGCATAGATCTGTGCACGGCTGAGCCCGATCGCCGGGTCAGCGCCCATCTTGGCGATCGCCGGTCCGCCCGCCTCGGAGTGCAGGAGCTTCAATCGTTGGCAGAACGACTGCAGTGCCGTCATCCCTTCATGGTCTCCCACGCGCGCTCGTCCGTCGTCCGGAGTAGTCCGGCATGATCCGGAGTCGGCGCCACGCGCGCCGTTCGGCCCGCAACATCCTCGGCAGACATTCAGGCGAGGAAGGGATGGCACCGATGCGCTGGACGAAATTGCTGGTCGCGGCGACCGCTGGGGTCGTCGCCGGGACGGCCGTGGTGGGCGGTCCGGCCGCCGCCGCGGCTCCCCGGGACGCGGGCTCGTCTCAGGTGGTCACGAGTTGGTCCGGGACCGAGGTGTACGTCAGCCGGCAGACCACGCACAACCTGGCCGCCACGGTACGGAAGTGGGACCGGACCAGCGACTTGCCGGTCACCTTGATGGCGACCCTGGGGTGCGCGAGGCTCGGCAACCCGGTCGCCATGGGCGTATGCGGCGTCGTGGTCCCGGTGTTCGGCTTCTACGCCATCGACCGGCTCCTCCAGGCCGACCGGCAGAACGCCTGCCTGCGCCTCGTCATGACCTGGACCGGGCCAGGCCTCGACGTCGACGACGGCCCCCACTGCGCGTGATTCCGGCGGAGAGGGGCGGCGGGTCGGGTGGGGCGCCCGGCCCGCCGCTTTCTAGGCTGCCGGCCGTACGCACAACCCGGGGAAGACCTCTGTCATCTGGGCGGCCCTATCGGCATGTCAAATGCCCTCTCATCGGATCCGGACGGCGGGCCGAGGAGAATCTGTCGGACGCCGCGTCACCGCTGTCCTGCGGCCAACGCGAACGCTCGACGGCAGATCAGACGACATGCAGTGAATTCTGGCGATCCCCGCAGCAAACCGATGTTGGGAGCCGTGCAGTGCGAGGAACGGGCCGTCGTGAGTGCGCGGCACTCCTCGGGCCCGTTCCCCTCCGATGTCTTAACGCAGTCCGGGCACGTCGACGACGATCAGCTCGGTGTCGTCGGCACGGCCGGGGATGCGGCCGTCGTTGCCGGGGAAATTGTTGTCGTTGGCGACCAGCACCTTGTCGCCGGACAGCGGCAGGACCGATTCGACCGACTGCAACGGGAACGAGAACAGCGGACCGACGCCGTACTCGTTCGGGCGGGCCGGGGTGGACACGCCGGACGGGTCGGCGACGCGCATCAGGTCGACCGCGGTGCGCCGCGGAAGGACACCGGAGGCGTCAGCGGCGTCGAGGTCCGTGACGACCAGACGCTTGACCACCGACTGCGGGCCCATCGCGTTGTCCCGTTCGATCAGCAGCAGCCGCCGGCCGTCCAGCACCGCGGCATCCCCCACCACCAGGGACGGGTCGTCGACGCGGAACGTCCAGGTCCGGCTCGTGTAGCGGTTGGCGCGCACGTCGAACTCGTACACGATCCGGCGGCGCTGGTCGGCGTCGTCGGTGCGGGCGCCCTCGAGGATCGGGTAGAGCGTCTTGCCGTCCCGGCTGATCGCAACCGCCTCGAAGCCACGGCTGGCCGGCACGGTCGCGGTCTCCCCCGGCGCCAGGTCCGGCGACTGCGGTGACTTGCCGCCGTCCGGCAGCGGGATGGGTGCCTGCAGCACCTTGCCGCTGCGGTCGGTGCGGACCAGGTACGGACCGAACTCCTCCCCCAGCCACAGGTCACCGCGGTAGTCGCGGGCCAGCGACTCGATGTCGAAGTCGGCGCCGGTCAGCAGCCGGTCCCTGGTGTCCGCGTTGACGATGGGGAACGGCACCTTGCGGTCCGGGTCGCGGAAGCTGATGAAGCCGCGCACGTTGACCTTGTGCGTGCGGTAGTCCGGGTCGATGCGGTACGCGCGGAGCAGGAAGTCGGCCGAGTTGTTCTTCGCGCCGAAGCCGTTGTCCGGCATGGCGAGCAGGTGGCGGCCGGACTGGTCACCGGTACTGGCCGGGATCACCGCGGAGAAACCGGGGATCGGCTGGCCCGGAAACGGCGGTGTGATCCCGTTGACCGGGGTGGGCGCCAGCTGAGTGCCGGAGACCGGACCCGGCTGGTAGGCCGTCGCGGACAGGATCGCGCGGCCCCGCAGCGTCGCCTCCGGGCGGATCGTGACGGCCAGCGTGTACAGCCGGGTGACCTGGGTGGCGCTGCCGTTGTCGTCGGAGATCAGGTGCAGCGCGCGACGACCGCCGGGCAGCCGCTCACCGAGCGCCACACCCTCGATGTTGTCGAGCAGCGGGTTGGGCTGCGGTTGCTTCGCGGTCGCGCCGGACGGCGGGCAGTTCACGAGGTCGACCAGCAGCTGTTTGCCGAGCCAGGCGCGGGGATCGGTCAGCGTGGTCAGTGACTCGACGGCGGTCACGTCGGGCGCTCCGGTCGCCGAGACCCGATAGATCCGAACGGTGTTGCCGGCACCGGCGGTGAAGCCGCGCTCCACCGCGAGCAGCTGGTCGTCGCCGAGCGCCACCAGCTCGACCAGGCCCAGGGCTGGATCGGTGCGGTAGGCGTACTGGGCGACCGGCCTGTCCTTCTGGTACCGGATGATCCGATGCCCGTCACCGTCACCGGCCAGCGGACCTTCCATGCCGGCATAGAGCACCCGGTGATCCGGGGTGGCGGCCAGCGCTTCAAAGGTCTGGTTGACCGCCGCCTGACCGGCAGGGGTCACCTGGAACCGCACCGGCACCGGGAGCGAGGCGATCTCCCGGCCATCGGCGAGCCGGAACCGCCGGATCGACGGCTCCCGTTCGGAGCTGGCCAGAACGGTCCGCCCGGACCGCTCGACCACCAGCCCCTCACCGTCAAAGTCAGTTCCCGTGTACGCCGTCCCGTCCGGCCGGGTCAAGAAGGTGACACCGCGGACGGCCTTCCTGGCCAAGTCCACGTCGTAGATCCGGGCCGGGGTGGCGCCGATGTTGTCGACCAGCGCGAGCGCCCGCGAGCCCCGGGTCAGCGCCAGCGCCGACAGCCCGGCAACCTGGGTGCCCTGAAACGTCGTCTTGTCGAGCGCGTCGGAGAAGCCGAGCAGCGACGCGTCCGGCCCGCAGGACTTCTGCGTGCCCGCCGCGGCGGACGAGGCCGGCGCCATCGCCAGCGCTGAGATCACGACGGTCGCTGCAGCGGCCGCCCTTACCTGTCGTGCGATTGTCGTCACGTGGATACCGTGCAGCAACGGCGGGAACGCAGCGTGCCATCGTTCCCGCTCGATGGTCACCACGCAGTGAACAATTTCCCACCGTACGGTTGGCTGTTCCCATTGATATCGCTGCGGTGCGGCGGTGGTCTTGTGCATCGGCGCGTTCCTGGTGGCGCGTGATGAGGTGAGCCTGGACCTCCATCATCGCGTCACGCTCGCCCGGGTGACCGAAACTCATGCAGGCAAGGGCCCGGGATCAGCGCGAGTAGTTCTCTCGGCTGAGGCGAAGCAGTACGAGACCGTCGTCCAGCAACCGCTGTTCGGCGCAGACCTCCAGGCCGGGCTACGGACCACCCGGGTCGCATCCGAAACCGGCCGCCCGAAGGCGGATGCGCCGCCGAGTTCTCGTATGTGGATGACTGGCCGCGGATCGTTGGACGTTGGCGCATCGATGAGGACAGCGCGATGGTGGCGTCGAGCAAGGGCCCGCGCCGATCGCCCTGCGCGAAACCAGGTTGGCGCCACAAGAACGATCCGCATCGCAGTTCGGCTGATACCACGGCCCCGCACTCCGGGACGTCGGCGCCGCCTCGAAGGAGGACGGCGGGGGCGAAGGCTCCGTTCGTCGATTCTGGGGTAGGTTGCTAACAGACCATGCATCCGGAGGGCCTGGACAGATGACCGATGGCGCTGATGATCCGCTCGCCGTGAAGCTGGAATATCTGTTCGGGGCCAGCGACACCGACCGGGACGGATTTGTCGACTGGAGCGACTATGAGCAGCTGATTGGTCGCTACCTGAACGGATATGGCATCGCGGCGGAGGACCGCCGGGCGCATGCGCTCCGAGCCGCCTATCAGATGTACTGGTCGGAACTGCTGCGGCATGTGAACGGCGTCGATCGGCTGTCGAAAGAGCAGTTCGTGGTTGCGAACCAGGCTGCGGGCGCCGACAGGAGCCGGTTCACCATGGCCGATGTGGTCCCGCAGGCGATCTTCGACGTGATGGACACCGACGCGGACGACGCCATCAGCAAGCCGGAGTACAAGGTTTTCCTGGAGGCATGGGGTGTATCGGACCTCGAAGCGCTGAACGTCTTCCTCGAATTGGACACCGATGACGACGGGCGGATCAGCCGCGGCGAATTCATCGGGGCGATCCGGGATTTCTTCACCTCACCCGAGCTCGACTCGCCCGCCAGCCTCTTCTTCGGCCGCATCGAACGCTGAATCGCCGAGCTCCCCGGAAGGGCGCCGGCCGGCACGTCAGCTTGGGCCTAGTCGGCAAGGCCTCGTGACTCCAACCTCGCCGCAGTCGGCGCGAACTCGGCGGCAGATCCGGATGTGGTCATTGATCGGTTGCGTCGGCGAAGAGCTCGGGGAATGCTTGGCGCAGCTCGGCGAGCGCGCGACCGTCGTGGGAGATGTCGACCATCAGGGCGGCACGGAACGCGTCAGCGAACTGCGCCACCGGCGACTGCGGGAGTGTCCCGTCGATCAGGGAGAAGGCCTGTTCTTGGCGCCAGCCGAGCGGCGCTTGCTCCCCTGCCGTATACAAGACTGGGTCCGGAGCCGGTGTCAGACGGCGCCGGGCGGCCTCTCGGTCGCCGGTCGCAATCGATTCCCCACGCTCGAGGGCGTCACGAAGCGGCGTGAACCAGGGCTGGTTCAGCAGCTCGGCCTTCGCAAAAGCCCAGTCGCGCATCCATCCGACGGCCGCCCGCACGAGGCGCGGATCCGCGAGCGCCAGTCCGACTGCCAAGTCCTGGTCGTGGCTGGCAACCCAGAGCCCTGCCTTGCCGGTGGCCTTGACCCGGGGGTCGCGGATGCCGTAGATCGACCACGGGTCGTCGAGCGGGTCGTACCCGGACGCGGCGTCGGCCACATCGTCCTGCGCCTGCGCGAGCACGTCCGGATCGATCTGAGTGCCGAGCGGATCCGGGGCGAACGCGCATCGGAACACCACGTTCTCCAGCATGGTAGGAGTGAGCCGCACGCCGGTCAGGTGGTGCATCAGCGCGAGTGTCCGCGCCGGGAATTCCTCATCGTCCTGCGCGCCGAAGCCTAACTCGGCGAGCACTTCGTCGAGCCGATGCGGATCGCTGCCTGACCGACTGTCGTCGCCTGCCGGGCAGAAAGCCACCCGCACGTCACCGCCGGCCGCCCACAGGAACTGGGGCTTGGCGTGCTCGCTCTGGTAGAACGTGACCTGTTCACCGTCAGCGGATAACGCCTGCACCACCTGCTCATCGAGGCAGAAGGAACCGTTCGGCTCCACGATCATGGTCCATCCGCCGACATCGGCCACCGCCAGGAACGCCAGTCCGTTACCGGGATCGAGATCACCCGCGGCTGGCAGGTTCGCGCTTCCCCGGATGTCGATCGGAGCGACGCCGCCGAGCCGAGCCAGTACCTCGCCCGGGTTGGAAGCCCGGACGAAGGTCAGGCAGAAGTCCAAACCCAGCGCCAAGTCCTGGGAGAACCACCGAAAGTCTCCCACCGCGGAATCCACAGATCGAGCTTGCCGTCCCGCCGCCCTACCCGGACAGGAAACATGGAAATCAGCTGCACGAACCCAGCAGCGTCACGAGGCGACAACTCGGTTCTCCAGATCAAGACATCCGCAGACCCGAAGCCACGCAAGGTAACGAGGTGCCGCGGCCATGCGCGCACTATCGGCGGCCATGAGCGCGCGCACCGGTGAGATCTACGTCGTGGCACCGAGTTCACCGCGCGTGTCCTGTTCCGTCGTCTCCGGTTGCTCGAGGTAGCCGAGGTCATCGAGTTCGTCCGGATCTGGGAGCGGGTGAGATCGGGCCTGTACTCGTGGCCGGTTACCGACGCGGCCTGCCTGCTGCTCGGCCTGGTCGAGGAGGAGGGCCTGTGCCATGTTCAGGACTGGATCATCTCGTACGGTCGGACGATGGTTAGGCGGATCGTGCGTGATCCGGACAGCCTGGCAGATCTTGCCGGCGACGCGGGCAACGCCCGCGCCGGCTGGTTCGACGAGTTCATCATCGAGGCGCACATCATCGTGAGCGGCACCTGGCCGTTCGGCCACGATCCCGACGGGCCGGAGGATCTGTTCGGTGAACGCGTGGATCTCGGCGATCCGGCCGCTGTCCGCCGACTGTTCCCCCGGCTGGCCGCGTTCCGGCGTGACCATCCTGAACTAGGTCGTGCTGAGCTTCGCTGACCCGATCACGGTTCGCCGCTCGGCCAACCACTCCCATCGCCGGTAACGGCGGATCGTGAAGGGAATCTCGATCACCATAGGGCGGTGAACAGGCGTCGCCGAAAGAAGTTGCAGCAGCGCCTCACGGCGGCGGGCTGGGCCGGCGTCGAGCGTGTCGTCGGGTTCATGCGTGACGGCGCTGATCCGAACATGGCCGGTCCGGGCGGGACGACGCCTTTGGTTCCGGCCGCACGGCAGCCGAGTAGGCCGAAGCCGGTGGCCACCAGGACACCCTCGAGCTACTGACGGCGAACCACACCGCCACGTCCCGGTCACCGAGGCGAACCGCAGAGTAAGAGCGCGGACCGTCAGACAACCAGCGGCGTCGGTCGCGCATTGTCAGTGGCAAACGTGCGCGGCGCCCGCCGCGCAGAGAGATCCGTCAGCCCGTCGGTGATTTGCCATCCAGAGTCCGAGTACGCCGCGTTTCGTACTCCAGGGCGGAGATCACTCCCAGACCGCGGTAGGAGCCCTGGTCGTCGCAACTGAATCCGACCGCGAAACTGGCGACCGCCTCCTCAAGTCCGGCCCAGGTGACCAGGACATGCTGTGGCATCGGCTCGGAGATCACGCCGGGGTGTCCGTGCCACAGGCGATCGCACAAGGGTTCCGCATCTCCGGCGTGGACCATCGTGACATCGGGGCCGTTCTCCGTAGGACCCAGGTACTCCACGAAGAGCCCAGCGGACAGTTGGGAAATGTCCAGGACGTCAGGCTCGGCCACTACCAGAGGCTACTCGCCGTGAGTTGCGGGCTCCCGACCACCGAGCACGGACGGCGGCAGACATCCGGACATTCGCGCTCGGTTCCCGCGGCCGGGCCACCCGTTGGCCGCCGGGCCGGACTCTGATGCTGTCTGGATGCTCGCCAGATCTCTACGCTGGTTCGACGGGCAGCCAGAGCTCACAGGTCGCGGCGCTGAAGTCCTTTGTAGGCTCAAGCACCGCGACGATCTCCGGACCTGGCCGCAGACGCCACGGGTTGAACGGGAACCAGGCGGATGCAGTCGCGGCCCAGGCCTTCTGCAGAATCTGCGGATGCGGCCCCGTGGTCCGGAGGACCACCCATCTGCCGGCCGGAACTTCGATGATGTCGAGGTCCTCGGGGACCGGATTACCTGGGGACACGGCGACCCCGTGAAGGTAGGTCAGCTCGCTGCCCTCGGCGTAGTCGGGGTCGAGGCCGTCGCTGACCGCGAGCAGGCCACTCGGCTCGGTGTTGCCGAGCGCCTTCAAGCGCAGGTGCTCCTCTGTTGGCAGCGCGGTGACGTGCCGTTCCATCTGCGGGTTGATGCCTTGACGGACCAGCCGGACGCGGGCCGCGTGCCCCGCGAGCCGGAACTCGGAACGGTCGACGATGCGGGTGTCCACGCGTTCGCTCCCTTCGACGGTCAGACGGAGTGCCGAGATCATCAAGCGTCTGGCCGACGTCAACCTTGGTCGCAGCGCACGGGTGGGCACCCGACAAAAGCGGTGCGGAAAATGTCGGGTGATCGAGTCCGGCACCGTCGCACGATGGGGGCATGGATGACACGGCCTTGGTATCCCGTTTTCTTCGCGACGGCTTCGTAAAGCTGGAGGGCGCCGTCGCACCACGCGTGGCAGCGGACTGCGCGCGGCTCCTGTGGCGGGAGACGGGCTGCGACCCGGACGATCCGGCGACGTGGACGAAACCCGTGCACTGGGTGCCTGGCATGGCGCAAGGGCCGTTCGCCGCCGCTCCCAATTCCCCGTTCCTCCATCACGCGTACGACCTGCTCGTCGGGCGGGGACGCTGGGAGCCGCGCTACTCGCTGGGTACCTTCCCGCTGCGCTTCCCGCACGAAGAGGAGCCGGACGACGCGGGCTGGCACATCGAGGGCAGCTATTTGCCGGAAGGCGAGAGCTGGTACTTCACCAATGTGCGCTCCCGCGGCCGGGCCCTGCTGATGCTGTTCCTGTTCAGTGAGGTCGGTGAGAAGGACGCTCCGACCCGGATCCGGGTCGGCTCACACCTCGACGTGCCGAAGGTGCTGGAAAGATACGGGGAGGACGGAGCGAGCGGACTGACCCTTGCGCCCGATCTGGCGGCGGCGTCCGAGCGCCGGCCGCTCGCCCTCGCCACCGGATCTCCGGGCGACGTCTTCCTGTGCCACCCATTCCTGGTGCACGCGGCGCAACCGCACCACGGAACGGGTCCCCGCTTCATGGCCCAACCGCCGCTGATGCCAGCCGCACCGTACGAACTGGAGCGGGTCGACGGCGCATACTCACCCGTAGAAATTGCCATCCGTCGGGGTCTCGGACAGGATGCCCCCGCGGCTACAAGCGGATACTCGACGAGACGGTGAGGAGTCCGCGGCGACCACGAAGGATGAGCGTGCAGGACGACTATCCGAGTCCGTGGTCTCGTTGTTCCTGACCTGCTACTCGTTCTCCTGCGGGAGGGGAGATGGAACCATCCGGGCGGGCCTGCTGTCGCTCGGGTCATGCCGTGGTTCCACGATCCGCTGGACTTTCTCGGCAGCACCGAGCAGATGGAGCGGGAGTCGCAGTCGCTCGACCGCCTGATCCAGGACCACGAAACGGCGGAGCTGTTCCGATTCGCGCGAGAACCCACGGCAACCGGTCCGGTCGAACTCCCCTGGCTCGACGTCGACCGGGCCTTCTTCATCGCCATAGCGCAGTACGCCGGTGACGACACCGCGATCGCGCTCGACTACCGGGCGAGTTCATCTGATCCACGCGTTGTCGCCAGCGATGTGTGGGCCAGCTCAGCAGCGCCGTACGCCTGGCGAACGGTCGCCGAAACCTTCTCCGAGTTCGTCGCCGAGTTGCGCCTCGACGGAGCCGACGCCGAGCCGGCGACCGACTGAGCGTAACCAATTCCAGGCACCCGCACAGGCGCGGCGGAAATGAGAGCGACGAAGAGGGTCCCACCGGCTACCGGCTCCGGCGATGACGCACGAAGAGCCGGCACTGGCCAGCGACCGATGGCCACGACTCGCAGCAGAACTTGCGGGCGCGCTCCGACGATGCAGACGAGGACGACCTGGCTGAACAGATCACCAACCTCCGAATCCTCCAGCAATGTGACTGCCGCGACGCCTTCTGCCGAAGCCTCTACACGCAGCTCCACCGGACGGCACCTACGGACCCGGCCACCGAAACGTCGGCCTCAGCTCGGACCGGCCGGGCATGCTCGTCCTTGATGTGGCCGACAACCTGATCATGTACGTCGAAGTCATCGACCGGCCACCCCTCACCTGACACTCCGTGATCTTGGGCGCAACAGGGCGTCGTAACCGCGCCTTACATGCGGCAGATGAGTGCTCGGCACTTTGAGATTCTCGAGCGTTGAGACTTCAACGCGGTGACTGCACCTCAGCTCGAAGTTCCACTGTCGTCGGAGTATGGACCCGTGCAGAGGACAGAATCCAGCCGATTAATCACCTCGGCTACCTCGAAATCCCAGCCCACGAGTCGCGAGCCCGTCCAATTGACGCCGATGCGGTAACCATCGTCGGCCAGCTCCGGAAGGTGTTTGCTTCGCCAGGTTGCCAACGAGGTGGAAACGACGCGCAAGCCGCCGCCCCAGATGTCGACTGCTCGTTGAGCGCGAGCCTGGGAGGACCAGTAGGGCAGTGCACGTTCGCCGCTGTCACCCTCGGGAGCCGGACTGCCCGATTCTCCGGTGACGTACCAGACGACGCCGTCGCGAGCGACTTCCGTGAAGAACGCAGCCGCCTGACTCCCACTCTGACTCACAGGCCGTGAGGCTAGCACCGCCTGGCCGTTCAGCATCTCTTGACTTGATCAGTGCCGCAACGCGCGCGGATCGCGGCAGATCCGTGCACCAAACAACGTTGCGGCAGCGTGTTCTGGACTTATCGCGAGGTGATCTTCTGGTACTGGTCAAACGGTCTGCCAGGCTCGGGCGTACGACCCTTGCGACCGGGTTGACGCGGTGCTCGGCACAGCGGTGTGCTTCTACCTGCGCCGACGGTTACCGCCGGCTCCGTCAGGGAACCTTAAGGAGATGAGTACCTATCCTGATCCGGCCTGGCACGGCGACGTCTACCCCTCTGAAGAGGAGATCGATCCGTCCGGCACCGACGGCCCGGTCGGGGCGTACGCCAGCCGGCCCGGCCCACTACCATCCTCCGCGCCTGGATCGCCGCCCATCCCCGGACCGGCAGGCCGGGTCGCCACCACCGCCAATTCGATTGTCAGCCGGCGCTCGGACGGATCGATTGAGGTGGTCACCGACCTCGACGGTGACGGCATCGCCGACGTGGTGCAGCTCGACCTCGACGGTGACGGGGTGCCCGAGCTCACCTACCTCGACACAGACCGCGACGGGCAGCTCGACACCGTGGTGCGCACCCCGAACCACTGACAGCACGGTGCTGCGCCGGCCCATTTCCGGACCGCCCACGCTGCCGCGGCTCATCGCGCCCGGACCGGTGACGGCCCAGACTGCCGCAGCGACCTCAGCGGCGGCTGAGTGCGGGAGAGTGCTGATCTCGTCAGCGCCGAGGTGCTCCTGCACGGATCCCGCTACGAAAACCGACGGGCAACGCGCCACCAGCACACTAGTACGCTCCGCGTTTGTCTGCGGCAGATCCGGATATGGGCTGTGCTGCCCCGAGGGGGCGCGATCGTGGAGTGTAAGCCACACGGTTGCTTGAGCGCGCCTGGCAGGATCAGCCACCCGAACGCTAGCGGTGACCGCCGATGTCACTGTCTTGATCGGCTCAATCGGAGCAAGCACGCTCCACCGCTTGAACCGAGCCGACCCCGTCTAATTGCCTCCGGCGGGCGGCGGGAGGGCTTCCTCGAGCGCCCGCCGGAGGTATGCCGTTGGAACGGGGGCCGGCTGGCCGCCCCGGCAGGGCCGCGGGAGGCTGGCTCTCCTTGTCAGTCCTCGCCGGAGAAGCGTTCCCAGGCGGACTGTCGGGTGATTCCGAGTGCACCCCCGATTGACGCCCAAGTCACTCCACGGCTGCGCAAGATGCGGGCGACCCGACCGACGGCTTCATCAACTTGAATCCGCAGCGACGATATCCGCACCATCGTTGCGGTGAGTTCCTCGTCGGACTGATCATCCCAGGAAGGGATTCCATCCGGACGCCGTCCGGCGAGAACGTCATTGCAGAGGCCGACACACTCATCGCAGATGGCCGGTCCCGGTCCGGCAATCAGCTGCTCGACCTCGTTTGGCCACTTGCCGCAGAAGGAGCATCGCTGCTCCAAAAGCTCGCGGGATGGAGTCTTAGCGGTCATCCGTATCCTCCCAACGCGTGTCAGGCTGGCCCTGACACGCGTCAGGCTAGCCCTGACAACTTGTCCGATGCAAGGCACCCGCGATTACTACGTCGACAGAGGTCGGTAGCCAGCCCCACAACGCCGGGCTCCCCGTCAGCGCGGGGCTTCGGCATCTGCGGCACATGGCGCACAAGTCACCGCCGGTCCGCGCCGTGAACGCAGCGGCAAGGTGCGCTCGGCCGGCGAACTGGTTCACGTGCGGCCCAGAGGGCCACCTTGAAGGCGTAGGGAAGACGCGGTGCCACTCAATGATCGACGAGCACGGGACTGTGCCGGGAGCGGTGTTTTCGGCCCGACACGCCGGGCTGAAGACCTGGCGGGATGGGCACCGTGAGTGATGACATCGAACGTTGTGAGTCCACGGAAGAAGACCGATGGTGACGGGCGGCAGCTGTCGCCGGAGCAGGCCGCTGCGGCGGCGATGGTGGCCGAGGCGAAAGCCCGCGGGCTGGAGCTGACCGGTCCGAACGGGTTGCTGAAACTGTTCACCAAGAATGTGCTCGAGACGGCGTTGAACGAGGAGATGACCGAGCACCTCGGTCACGAGAAGAACCAGGCCGAGCCGGGCCGCGAGTCGACGAACGTGCGTAACGGCAGCCGCGGCAAGACGGTGATCTCGGACGCGGCCGGTGAAGTGCAGATCGAGGTGCCGAGAGATCGGGAAGGCACGTTCGAGCCGCAGATCGTCAAGAAAAGGCAGCGCCGGCTGACCGAGGTCGACGAGATCGTCCTGTCGCTGTATGCGAAGGGGATGACGACCGGGGAGATCTCCGCGCATTTCGCCGAGATCTACGGGGCGTCGGTGTCGAAGGAAACGATCTCCCGGATCACCGACAAAGTCGTGGCCGAGATGACCGAATGGTCGACCCGGCCGCTGGACGCCGTGTACGTGGCGGTGTTCATCGACGCTATCGTCGTCAAGGTCCGCGAGGGTCAGGTCGCCAACCGGCCCATCTACGCGGCCATCGGGGTCACCGTGGACGGCCGCAAGGACGTCCTGGGCCTGTGGGCCGGCTCGGGCGGCGAGGGCGCGAAGTTCTGGATGAGCGTCCTGATCGACCTGAAGAACCGTGGCGTGCGGGACGTTTTCTTCGTCGTCTGCGACGGACTGAAAGGACTACCGGACACGGTCGAAGCAGTATGGCCGGAAGCGGTGGTGCAGACCTGCATCATTCATTTGATCCGGAATACTTTCCGGCTGACATCGCGGGCGGACGCCGACGCGATCAAACGGGACATCCGGCCGATCTACACTGCCGTCAACGCCGACGCGGCGGCGGCCGCGCTGGACGACCTGGAAGAGAAATGGGGCACGAAATACCGGGCGATGATCCGGTTGTGGCGTAACGCGTGGAACGAGTTCATTCCGTTCCTCGACTACGACGTCGAAATCCGCCGAGTCATCTGCTCGACGAATGCCATCGAATCGCTGAACGCGCGCTACCGGCGCGCGGTCCGCGCTCGCGGGCATTTCCCGAGCGAGCAGGCCGCGTTGAAGTGTCTGTATCTTGTGACCCGCAGCCTGGACCCGACCGGGGCCGGCCGCGCCCGATGGACGATGCGCTGGAAGCCTGTGCTGAACGCCTTCGCCATCACCTTCGGTGACCGCTGGCCGGCCGCCGAGACCTACTGATCAAGAGCCGAAAACACCGATCTTGGGAAAGTCCCACGAGCACGCACAGCGGCAGAACAATGCACTCGTTCGCCGATTCTCATCGAGATCGGGTACCGCTTCGAGCGACGTCGCTTGACGGCAATCGAGAGCTCCGCGACAGATATCGCGGTCTCTGTTGCGGATTGGTTGCGACGGTTGAACCGTTCCATGGGTTCGGGTTCGTAAGGCGGAGCTGTCGATCGGCGCTGGCGCTGTGCAGGGCCAAGGCGAGATGACAACGAAGGGCCAGCACGTCGTCGGGAAACGTGCATCCGTAGCTGGTCAGACCGCGACAGAGTTCCTTGCCGGATAAGCCGGCCGTGGCCGCCTGGTTATCGAAGTGACGCGACCAGGTGTGGCTCGTCCGCGTAGTCGACGTTGGTCTTTCTGGTCAGCCGGGTTGTTGCTGGCCATCGTCCATGTTGTTCCGCCGGTTGAGCGGTTGCCCGGCGATGGTGAAACCGCCCAGGTGCCGGCCGAGTCCAGGCGGGCGCGTTGTGACCGGGGCGGGGCGAGCAGTTTCGGTATGGGTGCTGAACGTGGTTGCCAATGGGCCGTCCAGGACGTCGCGTGTCAGTACGGCTCCGACATGACGACCTACAGCCTGCAGTACGGCCACCAGCATGCTCATGTTCGGATTCGCGGTCAGCAGGTGTTCGAGATGGGGCAGCAGAATGGCGGGCCCGCTGCCGCGGTTGTCTGCCCCCTGCCGCGGCTCGAACTGTTCGGTCTGCTGGCCGTTCACTACCCGGCGTGCGATGCGCATGCCGTCGCCGCTTTTGATGACTTGAACCAGTTCCGTGCCTTCTGACAGGCGCTGGTAGAGCGAAGGCTGGAACGCTACCGGGGCTCGGTCTTCGTAGCAGTAGGCCCATGATGTGACCGTGCCGCAGCGCAACAAGGAACCCCGCAGTGACAGCGGGAACGCCATGTCGGCTTCTGCGGCCGTCATGGTTTCCAGGGGCCCGCCGCCGAGCATGTTGGCCACGGCGGCGGGGTCCCGTTCGCGTACGAAGGTGAGGCAGAAGCCGGGGTAGTAACTCTGCGCCGCCCACGCCCAATCGGTGTCCATGTCTTGAGGATATCGAGGGGCGCGGTACGGGTCAGGGGACGATGGTCAGGGTGTATTTGTCGAGGTCGAGCAGCCGGACGCGTGGTGTGAAGCGGCCGAGTTCACCGCCGGCGTTGGTGTTGTCGAAAAGTGTGACGTGGCCGCGGACGCATTTCTCGGTGCCGGTGACAGGCTTGTTCGGGTTGGCTTCGTAGACCTGCCACGTTCCGTCTTCCGGAATGACGGCGATATCGGCGCACAGCGAGCCCACGGTGCCGCCCTCGTAGGTGGCGGCGAAGGGGAACTCGTCGCAGGAGTCGTCCGGCACCGGAGGATCCGGGAGCCTGACGAAGGTGCCGTCCTCACATGTCCTGTTCCGGTTGGCGTTCGCGGCGCTCTCGTCGGCGAGACGCCGCAGCGGTGTGCCGTCGCCCCACGCGTCCGGTAGGTACGTCTGCGCCCAGAGGTAGGTCATGGCGGCGGCCTTGTACGTCGCCACGGACAACTGCAGATCGGGCTGGGCACCCGGGTACACACAACCGGCGGTGTTGCCGACGATGTTGTCACAGCGCAGGTTGACGACGCCGTCCCAGGAAGCTGTCGGCTGGGCGGGGATCGCGTTGGGCACAGTGATGAACGCGCTGTAGCGCAGCAGGAAGCTGTCCTGGGCGCCCTTGGCCAGAGTTTCGGAATGGGTGACGGTGCCCGTGGCGGACTGGCCCCGCGACAGCAGCTTCACACCGGTCCAGGGATTGGCCTTGGTAGTCGTGCAGGCCGAGGTGCACGAGGCGGTGAGGCTGACAGCGACCTGGCTCACCGAACCGGTTGTCGCCGCCACAGTGGCGGTGAGTTGCTGCTCGAACGCCGAGGTCGTCGCGTTGAGCATGACGCTGTTGACGAAATTGAGGGTAGCGGTGCCGATCGGGGCGCCATTGGAGTTGACCAGCGTGCCAGACACGGTGATCTTCAGGCAGGACTCGAAACGCTGATACTGCATCTGATTCGTGCCGGTTACCGAGCACGTGAACGAGTCGGCGGCGGCGATGCCCGCCGCGCTCAGCGAGCCAGGGGCGCTCTTGTCGGTACGGACGCAGAAGGCGACGCCGCCGGCCCGACGTTCCCGGGAGCCGCTCGGGGTGGGCGTGCACTGCGGACCGGTTTCCGCGGTAACCGGTGCGGTGATCGCGGTCGGCGCGGGCGGTCGCTCGGGGGCGAGGACGGCCAGCAACCTGCCATGGGCGGGCCCTGCGGCCGCTGCCGCCGAGGTCGGGACGACGATTGCCGCCAGCGAGGCGACGAGGACGAGAGTTGCGGTGGAGAAGCGGTGTGAAAGCGACATGGCACCTTTCCCAGTCGGCGGCACGCACGGAGGCGTAGTCCGGCCAGGACGAGCGTGGCCGACAAGGCGGGTGAGGAAGCCTCCGCAAAGGCACGCTAACATCGATGACCATCACTTCGGTGAGACAACGATCACACTCAGCTATCGACCAATTACGGACCAGCAGTGTCGAGGCGGCGTGGCCGCACGCCGCCCGTCGGCCGACAGCGGCACTCAGGGCCGACCCTTGGCGTTCGCCCCTGATGGCCTGGTCAATCACGCGGGCGATCGCCGGTGATAACGGAATGAAAACGGCCTCTTCGCCTTTGCCGCAGACATGAGGCTGCGGTTACCGTGCTAATCGCCGAGATCAACGACGCCCCCGAGGTGATCTGTGCCGACCTCGACCGCACCGGCCTCACGCTCGACATCGCATTGAACAAAGCCAGGCCGGCGAGAAACCGCCCTTAGCGGCCACATCTACACCACTCACCGGGTCAGCGACCCGCGCAGCACCGACCAGAGCAGCGTCTGAGTACACGCAGGCGACCGCATGCAAAGGTGATCGGGAACCACAGTCCCCACCGTCGGGAGCTCCCGAAGACCGCGAACGAGGGGTGCCATGAGAGCGCATCCATCGGTCGATCGAAATAACGAGATCCGCGAATCTTGCGCACCGGCTGCCGAGATCGGCGATAGCTCACCATCCGTGTGGGTTGCGCCCAGATTCTCTGGATATGTTGGAGCCGGTAACCGGATAGCATCCGAATCGCGCATTGTGCAGGGGTGCGAAGAAGTAACACATCGCTTGACATTCGGCGTCAAGCACGGCCATCGCGGGATCAGCGGCGACCGAAAGATAGAACCTACGTCCCGCCGCGACGATGAATCCGCGGCAGTACAGGAAGCCGTCATCCGAGCCGTCGGTGTGCTCGTGTATGTCTTGCCGATCGAGGTCGTGCAGCTTTCGCTCGACCACGCGGTCCAGGTCCGTCAGCTCATCGCTCGACAGGTCGGCACACAGCGCTCGCAGCTGCGTCAGGAACTCGTCTGTCCAGGTGTCGAGGGCGTAGAGGTTGCGGTTATCGCCGTCCAACGCCGGATCGCGTTCGACCAGAGCCAGGCGAGCGCTAGCCGCGTCCGGTCCGCAAGCGGCCCAGGCAGACTCAACCAGATCCCAAAGCCGAGCCTCCTCGGCGGCGGTCGGGATGCGCCCAACGCCATCAGTCGTCATGATCCGGAGGGTACTGGGGTCGCACCGGATCGCGCATCGACGGCCGGCCAGGTTCAAGGCCCACGACCGCCTGGCTTGCGGCATGCTCGTGCACCACCTGAGACCCGCGCCCGACGGTCACGCGACGTGAACACCTCAGCGGCTGGCGCCCCACGCTCAGCGGCAGAAGAGATGACATGCATCGGCCGCTCACGGTCGGTGGGTTGAGTCGAGGTGTACGCCGTTCGTGGAATTGACGGCCGCCGGGATCGGGGGCCTCCTCAGCTCAGACGCAGGTTTGACTGCGTTGGACATCGATGGTCACGGAGCTTGAGGAGGTCCCGAATGTCGATCGTAGGCGGCTTGGACATCCACCGGAAGCAGCTGACATTCGACTGGGTCGACGAACAGAACGGCAAGTGGGAACGCGGCCGGATCACCCCGGCCGACCGGGAACACCTCGCCGGCTGGCTAACCCGATTTGATGTGGCCACGACCGGGCCGGTGGCGTTCGCGATGGAGGGCTGCACCGGCTGGCGTTACATCGCCGAAGAAATGGCCAAGGCCGGCGTGAGCGCGCATCTGGCCGAACCGGCCGACACGTCCGCGCTGCGCGGCCCGAAACGGCGGGCCAAGACCGATAAGGCTGACGCGAAACTGCTGCGTGAGCTGCTCATAGCGGGCCGGCTGCCGGAGTGTTACATCCCGCCGGACCAGGTCTTGGAATGGCGGGCGATGCTGGAGCTCTACCAGGACCTGCGGACCCAGCACACCGGCTGGGCACAGCGGATCCAGTCGGTCTGTTTCCACCAGGGCACCACCGCGCCTGGACAGGCCGGGATCGTCCGCGGTGACCGGGCCCGGCTCAAGGCGATCATCGACGACCAGCTGTCGATCTCCGGCCGGCTGCAAGTCAACACCGCCCTCGCGGTCATGGACGTTCTCGCCGATCACCTCGACCGGCTGCGTCGCAGGCTGCTGTCCACCGCGCGAGGGCTCAAAGGCGCCCGGGCGTTGATGCACGAAATCTACGGCGTTGGCCCACTCAGCTCGCTCGCCCTGTGCGCCTGGCTCGGCGGCGCCAGCCGGTTCTCGTCCTCGCGTAAGGCAGTCCGGTTCGTCGGCCTGGACATCACCGTGCACTCCTCCGACGGCAAACGCAGCCCCGGCCGGCTCTCCCGGCAAGGCCCCGAAGTGCTGCGCTGGTTGCTGTTCGAAGCCGCGAAAACCTCCGCCCGGCCCTGCGCCCCCGGCTACGACTACTACACCCAGGTCAAAGAGCGTTACGACGCCAACCGGGCCTGCCTGTCACAAGCCCGGCGCATCGTCCGGCACGCCACCCACATCCTGGCCGGACTCGGCGACGACGCGTTCACCGTCGTCGCTCAGCCGGCCGCGCCCAGCACCATCGCCCGCTGACAACTCCCGCACCGGCTCGGCGAGGCCCGGCCAGCCCGACGTCAACGATGACGGGCATCAATCGCGGCCAGCTCCCTCGACGCACTGTCAGGCCGCACCAACACCGCCCATCCCGACGGTGACCGCGGACGGCCAAGAGAGAATGAGCGGTCGCACCCAGCGAGGGGCCACCCGATCAATCATCATGTCGCGGACACGAACACCACCGTCCGACGGCCATAGGTAAGTCTGGCTGCCACCCCGCCACCACCCGCGAGACTCACGCGCGCGAACAAACCCCGATCATCGGAGCCGCCGAACCACGACAAGATCCGAACCACCGCCACAAACTCGCTCAGCGTGAACAGCGAGACGATCCAGCACGGGCCAGATCAACCGAACAGCACCAAAATCCCTCTGGACGACCGACGCCCGATGCAGGTAAGTGCGCGTCCGAAATGCAACAGCGATCAGGCGATATTAAGAATGTGGCCGAGGTGCTGTTCGAGGCGGGTACGAGCAAGATCGTCACTGATGTTCAGGCCAACTTCGCGCCAGGGTTCAGCAACCTTAACTGGGTCAGGAAGGTAGCCGAC